>JAGKXA010000621.1 GCA_021151615.1 Cellvibrionaceae bacterium
CCCCTGGGCTTTCATCGCATCGCTCGCCTCAGTGGTGAGCACCACAATTGGCGTACGTAAATGCGCAGGCAATGCGCGTGTGGATTTAATGAATGTCAAACCATCCATATTTGGCATATTTTGATCCGTCAAAATAAAATCAAAGCCACGGGTCTTGCACAAATTCAATGCTTCCAATCCGTCTTTAGCCGCTGTAACTGCATACCCGGCCGATTTTAATGTTGCCTCTACCATTTGACGGACTGAGACGGAATCATCCACTATTAATACTTGCTTGCTCATAAATTGCTTCCTAAATCATGGCGATTAGTGGGTACTAATAACTGCTTCTATACGATTTCCCGGTGGAAATACCTCAACGTGTTTGGCGAGGTTCCTGATCATTTGCAAACCACGCCCGGAAAACAATTCACTGGAAGGTGTTTCTCTGCGTGAAAAATCAAACCCTGCACCGCTATCCGTTACTGTGACAACCAGTTGCGCACCCGTGTCAATTAATTCCCAACGCAAGGACAACTCAATAGCATCTGTATGGGTGAGCTGCGCCAGACGACGTTCCCGTTCTTGAAAATAGCGAGTGAAACCCTCCGGCTCTTCTTTCAAACTGGATTGCAAGCGCAAAATGCCATGATCCAGTGCATTACTAACCATTTCACTAACCACCAGGAAAATGATCTGGCAAAGATTTTGTTCAACGCCAACATATTGCAAGAATTTGTTACACAGCGGCGACAACTCACAATTAGCCAACTTCTTTCCACTAATACGCACATGCCAGTGAAAATTGGAGAGTTCTTCCTTTTCATAAGCATGAGTCGTCTTTTCACCCAGCAAGCAATACCCACCTGAAGGAATTTTTTCCGGTGCAATAATGCAAAAGGACACATCATCACAGTAGGTTTCCGTTTGCGCGTGTATCGCCAATTCATTTGCCAGAGATGCAGAAAAATTACCCGGGCTGGACTGCACAAGATCAAGCAATCGTTCGCTAGAGAACGCATGCCCTTCAGGATTTTCTTGTTCCAACAAGCCATCACTGCACGCAAAAAAATAACCTTGATTGGAAAAACGCCAGGTATCTACATTTGCATCAAATTGGTTATCACTC
>JAGKXA010000622.1 GCA_021151615.1 Cellvibrionaceae bacterium
GGTGTATGAAGTGGGCCGGAACTGGCAAAGCCCACAAAGGCCGCTATGTCCATGCGTGGCAATAGGGTTTCCAGTTCTGGTTTAACCGTATCGAAATACACGCCGGGAAATATTGCAGTGCTTGTCATCAGGCAGCCTCTTGTTCAATCCTTTCCGCCGAGAGCACCAATTCTTCAATGGCGAGGTCAGTGCCTTTGCCATTAAAAGAAGGCGCGGTGTATTTTATTGGCCTTGCGGCCAATAATTTCCAACGCATGACCGGTTCACGGTTTTCGCTGAGCAGAGTTACCTTGACGGTTTTTAATTGGTCCTGGTGGCCATCGCGCACGGCGTTGATCCATTCATATAAATCGTGCGCGCCTATCACACCGCGTTTAAAGGTGGCGTCACTTGCCTTGGCAGTAGTCGTCACCTTGATCGCTTCATTGGTTTTGGCATTGCCTGCGCGATACTCGGTTACGTTAATTTCCAAACCCAGGCCGCTAACTTCCTGAAAACCGGCATCGCGGGTTTCACCTTTCATGTTGTCCCACTCCACTAAAAAATTAAATTGTGAGTAGGGATAGTTCTTTGGTCTTGCCATGGTTATGCCTCCAAGTCACACTCAGGATTCACTGTTCAGAGTTTTTTGGCCAATACGGAAGATGACGAACTCCGCAGGCCTCAAAGGAGCAACGCCGATCAGGCAAATCATGCGGCCGTTATCAATGTCATTTTGAGTCATGGTGCTGCGATCACAGCGCACAAAAAAAGCTTCATCCGGTGTGGCACCTGCAAGGCGATCTTCTTTCCATTCGGTAAATAGAAAATCAGCAATGGTGGATTGAATATTTGACCAGAGCGTGCGCCCATTATTTTCAAATACCGCCCACTGTGTTCCTCGTTCAATCGAACGCTCGAGATACGCAAAATAGCGGCGCACGTTCATGTATTTCCATTCCGGATCAGAAGTCGTTGTTCGCGCTCCCCAAACACGATAGCCGCGCCCTTCAAAAAAACGCAGTACATTTATGCCATCGGGGTTAAGGACTTCCTGTTGTGCCTTGTTGATATTGACTTCAAGGTTTTTTGCAAGGCGCAATACTTCATTGGCGGGCGCTTTATGCA
>JAGKXA010000623.1 GCA_021151615.1 Cellvibrionaceae bacterium
TTATTACCATCGCCAGCATGAAAAGTCGGCGCACGAAAGCTATTCAAAGGCTGATCCTCTGGATCGCTTGGCAGACGCATTGCCGGTAGAAAATGAAGCGCTACGCGAATTTAATCTGCAGCTGGAGCAATGGTTGGCTAATCCGCAAGCCAACGAAGAATATAGCGAGTTGCAACGCCGATTACTGCTCTGGGCAGAGAATCGCAAAGTGCTCAATTCTATTTTAGTGCGGCAACCACAATGGCAATCACTGGCTAATAATACTGACAGTCTGGTGCGTACCGCCATTGTGTTGCTGGATAAGCGCGTAAAGGGGCAAATACTGTCTCCTGTTGAACGCAACCAGATCGAGGAACAGCTGCAAAAACTGCGCAAAATCGATCAGGAAATGGTGCTTGCACTGGTTAATTCGCTCGAAAAAATCCTGTATTCGTTTACATAAATTCTTGAGCTTAAATAACGCTCGGGAAAAATGTAAATAATGTTGACAACGTTGTCCATGTGGCGCACAGTTGAACTGCCAGAGACTTGAAAAAATCAAGTCGCAGTTGTTGTTAATTGCTGCTCCCCGGATAAAAAAATAATTAGAACATTGTTCTTATGGGTGGTTGCTATGAATGAAGTAGCACTGGTTAACAAGCATCTTCTGGCGTTGATTATTAGCGGCATTATTGCGGCTGTTGTAGTGACCTTACTGTTGGTGCGCAACCGACGCTTGAGTAAGGCCTTGCAGGATACACAGGCGGCCAGTGAGCATCTGGTTGCTAATTTGAGCCAAGACGTCTTGAATCAAGAAGTGCCTAATCACTCTGAGGCACAACAAAAGGAGCTGGTTGAGAAGCTGGTGCTATTTATGGAACATAACAAGCCTTATTTGGAATCTCATATAACCGTTGAGCGACTGGCTAATAAATTAAATGTGTCGCCCAAGTTGCTGTCCAGCACCATTAACAATCAGTTGCATGTAAATTTCTTTGAGTTGATTGGTAATTATCGCGTTGCGGAAGCTAAAAAGCGTTTGGCTGATTCTGAGCTTAGTCAAAAACCCATCAGCGAAATTATGAAAAGCTGCGGCTTTAATAGTAAGTCGGTATTTAACCAAGCC
>JAGKXA010000624.1 GCA_021151615.1 Cellvibrionaceae bacterium
CCATTGCATCCCTCTGCAGTCAACTTAATTGTCATACCCTCACAACATATCTCACTGTCCTTCGTCAAAGTAGGTGCACTTGGTGCCACCCCTTGCTTAATTACTATAGATGAACTGCTGGTGC
Organism: Cellvibrionaceae bacterium; assembly: GCA_021151615.1. GTDB lineage: Bacteria > Pseudomonadota > Gammaproteobacteria > Pseudomonadales > Cellvibrionaceae > Cellvibrio. The sequence goes on from JAGKXA010000624.1 coordinate 125, forward strand.
CACATTCAGTCGTACAAGTAACTGTGTATGTGCCTGCTGTGCCTACAGTAACAATTGCCCCTGTACCCAAACTAGATGGATTCCAGCTGATTGTACCACTACAACCACTCACTTTCAACTCTGCTACTTCATTCTCACATAACGTAAGTCTGTCGCTTGTCAATTCTGGGGTAGCTGGTTTCTCACCTGAAGTGATCACAATAGATGCACTGCTGGTTCCACATGAAGCAATACATTTCACTGTGTAAGTACCTATCACTGTCACTGTCAATACACTGCCTGTAGAATTATCATTCCATTCTAAGCTACCATTACAGCCACTCGCTGTCAAAGTAACTGGCGTGCCTGCACACAATGTAGTGCTCGTTGGAGTAATCGTTGGTGTACCTGGGGTATCTCCTTTCTCTATAGTCAATACATTGGTTGATGATACCGTACCACAAGCTGTCTCACATATCGCATTGTATGTGCCCGCTGTGCCTACTGTAATCATTGTTCCTGTGCCACCTGTGCTCCATCTGACTGTTCCATTACATCCACTTGCCTTCAAGGTCACTTCACCTCCCTCACACAATGTCCCTTCTGATACTAATGTCGGTGGTGTTGGTTTTGGTATCATGTGTATCTCCAGTGGTGTGGATGCAGTGCTCGTTCCACAACTTGTTGTACAGGTTGCTGTATAGTTACCTGACTCTTTCACTTCTATCATCGATCCTGTCGCTCCTGTACTCCAACTGATTGTTCCATTGCATCCCTCTGCAGTCAACTTAATTGTCATACCCTCACAACATATCTCACTGTCCTTCGTCAAAGTAGGTGCACTTGGTGCCACTCCTTGCTTGATTACTATAGAATTTGATGCATCGCTAGAACATTCTCCTGCTTTACATGTTGCTGTGTATGTTCCTGCAACTGAAACTGTAATAGAAGTACCAGTTTGCGTTGTTGACCAGGTGATCTGACCACCAATACATCCCATAG
>JAGKXA010000625.1 GCA_021151615.1 Cellvibrionaceae bacterium
CATAATATTCGCTTAAGTCACCGATGTTCATCTGGTTAACCTGTTCGTTAACCAATGGAGTGATTCCATACTCCTCAAGTAATTTAAAGGTGTTTACCTGGCTTAATTCGCAGGAGCGAAAAATGCCTTCAAGGCGTGCACGGGTTGCGTTGCTCAAATCGTAGCGACTTAATGATTCAGCAATGGATTCCAATCCATGGGTTGCGGTTTTATGCATTACGCCCGCCTGGAATTGCCAAATAAGTTTATGTTCTGATCCAGAAGGGAAAAAACAGGGAACCTCACCTAATTGAAAATGTGTCAGGTTACAACGAGTGCACACTGATTCTCCGTCTTCAAAACGAGGTTGATGAGCAGCGCCGCAACGTGGACATCTCAGCAGGGAATACAGCCTATTCTGCAAAATATTATTGTTCATGTTTGAATGAAAACCTTTTTCAGGAGATTTTTTTGAATTTATAGTTGAGATTGCACACGCGTTATACCTTCCCTCATCCAGGATAAATTCCAACACAAAATCCCCCCAACGTGTTTAACTTTTTGGGGGGATTTTACAAAGACGAACCACGATCCTTGTGGTTTTATAGAACGGTTATGCTGTTACACCAATCCGAGTGTATTGGTACCAACATTAATGCTGGTAAGGCCCATTCCTTTCGGTACTGCACCTACCATATCAAACACATCACCACTCGTGCGAGTAGAGTAGCCACGCACAAAACCTGGCATTTCTGTCGCGAGAATAAATGGTGCGTTCTCTGGCAAGTGAGTCATACCGTTACCCATACAAGTAACCTGCACAAAGACTGTTGATGTAATTAATGGTTGTCCATCGGGGCCATTAGTTTCACGCAATCTTTTAATCAGGTACGCCGGAACTTCGTTGATGTAGCGGTTTAGCTCCACAAAGTTGTTCTGGTTGGGTGATGCGTGTGCTGCATCGTGTGCACCACCGGTAAAGGCGGTATTAAATCCCTTCCATGCACCCTGGTGTGAACCCAATTGCAGGGTTGCAACCTTGGTAATCCCGCAAGCCAAAGCCGCAACAATAATGTCTGCTTGTGACATACCGTTACGAACAATATGTTCTGCCGCAACACTCAA
>JAGKXA010000626.1 GCA_021151615.1 Cellvibrionaceae bacterium
TTTCAGAGTTGATGGTTTTGCACTCAGCAAGTGCATGATTTACAAGCGCTAGCCAGTTTTTATAGATGGAGAGTTGAGGGTTTGGCGCCAAACCTATGACAGGCCAGTCACTGCCCCACATCAATCGCTCCTCACCAAAGAGCGATACCAGAAACTTGATATAGGCCGTAAATACTTCTTTGCCCTGCCCTTTACCAGCCTCGGTTACCAGCCCCGACAACTTGCAACAGACCTGCGGCAAGCTCGCCATAAGGCGCATTGCCTCGCGCCAATCATCGGCAGGCTGATCATTCACAATAACAGCAGGCTTGGCCGCGTGATCAATTACTATCGGCAGATCCGGGTGGCGACGCGCAAAACGATACAGGTGAGGTAAGTGGCGGGCATAGACCAACGCATCCAAACTAAGCCGATATTGCTTCATGGCCGCAATGGCAGGTTCCAGTTCAGGGCGCAGTATCCAGGCATCGTCGGGCATTGACTGCAACATCGGCCTGATACCCCGAAATTTGGGATGGGAGGCCAATTGAGCGATGCGCTCGGGAGCCATTGGCGACGTCAAATCAACCCAACCCACGACCGCCTTGATGAAATCTGACTCATCGGCAAGACGCAGTAAATAATCAGTATCGGCATCGCTGGTTTGCGATTGCACCACCACCGAACCTGTCACTCCGCAGGCCTGGGCCTGGTGCAATAAATCCTCTACCCCGAAATCCCGGTAAATCGCGCGGAGATCCGCGGTTGGCCATGCACAGTCGTGCCGGCCAAGCTGCCAAAAATGCTGATGTGCATCAATCATTGAAACTCCCTGCCCTATCGCTAAAACGTGCGTATATCGCTATGACTACAAAACAGCTAAGCGGCACTATTACTGCCGTGTGAATCGAGGTCAGGTCAGACACTAGCCCCATCAGCGCTGTGAGCACTGCCCCGCCGATAATTGCCATCACCAGAAATGATGCCGCCGGTTTGGTGAGCGGCCCCAGCCCCTTCAAACTCAATGCAAAGATAGTAGGAAACATCAGCGACATAAAGAAGCTGGTTGCGGTCAACGCCAACAACCCCAAGTGACCGGGTTGCAGGATGGCATAGGCGCAAAGC
>JAGKXA010000036.1 GCA_021151615.1 Cellvibrionaceae bacterium
GGCAGGTTAGGGGATGAGGGTGGGGTTGTCAATGTGAGGGGGTAATGGGGTGTAATTCAAATGCGCTTTTTTAAAAAATGTTTGGTTGACAAAATGATTAATAACCAGAACTCAACTTATTCCAGATCAAGTGATTTTTACTCCAGTGGGAGTCAATATTTTGAGTAAAATCGGGACGAACGAGTTTTGCTCTAAGTTCATTCCATTGAGATGAATCTTTTCTAATTATAATTCCTTCCATGTTGCCATCACGGTATTCGCTTGAAGAATTCAACGTTTCGAGCAATTGTGGAATGGTGGTGGTTCCATGAAACAAGCATTTGGGGGTAGATAAATTTAATTCTTGCGCTAGCTCGTTTCGACGGCAAATGCTCCAAAACTTTTCATTAGCCTTGTCATAAATATCGAAAACGATAAACCAATCGGGAAGATTTTGGTAATCAAGGGAATGTTTAGCTGCACACCACTCGCCAAAAATTATTAACTGTTCATCAAGGGCTTTTGATAATGCATTTTGATGTTGAGTTAGCCAGGCATTGAGTCTGGAAAATTGACCACAGAATGGTTTGGCTAGATACCGCCCGCGGTTTTGAACCTGAATCTCTCCATTGGAATCGAGAGATATGCCCAGATTTGCGCCATCAAGCTTTTCTTCAATTCTAACTCTGCCTGAGAGTAGTTCTTTATTTTCTTCAGGCGATAAAACTTTATCGTCGCGAGGGTTTTCTTTGCCAAGCCAAGCTACATGAGGAGTGTGTGGAAACCTAAAAAATTGATTCATTTGGCTTTTTTCTCGTCGTATTTTGCACGAGACCATTGTTCGATGATTGGTTCTAGTTCCACTCCAGTTTTTTTAATTTCATCTTCCCATCTGTGCCAATCTGAGTCTGCGGCAAAGGCAATACAGCTATTACCATAATCTGTAAGTGCGGCTAAAGCTGCAGCAACCATTTTTTTATCGGCTCTGTCGTCAACAACAGTTTGCAATGGTTCATTTAATATGGCGTGTCCATCTGAATCGTACTCAATGTTCACCAAATCGTATGCAATTGTGTCCCATTTGTGTCTAACAACTTGAAGACCATAAGCATTCTGCCCAAGCTTTGCTCTATATTCCTTTTGAATGTAACCTTGGCCATCAAGCACCAAATGTGATTCTGACGATTTGAATTCTTTGAGCCAATTCCAAACCTGTATTCTCAGCTGCGCATCTTCCGGAGTAGCATTAATGCTTATGTCATCTATTGTGCTTGCAGCGATTATAACGTTTGTGTCCACAACATAACGATCCTTCATTGTCTACTTTCCTTGTGTAAGATGTTCAAACATCAGTCTTGCTTGTTCTTCTGTTTCACCTAGTGCATCACCAAAAAATTTCTCGGGCCAATTGTGAATGCGCCCAAATTCATCAGTGTTCAATTTATTCAGCTGAGCTTGGCTGCCATCATTTTCGACAAAATACATTAGGCAATCATCTGGTGATGTTTCTCCTCTGGCTATCAGCGTTTGCATGCGTCTGAATAAATGTTCAGAGTGAGTCTCAACAATAAATTGGATATTACGTTCTTTGCTGATCGATATGAAAAGTTCTGCCAATACTGCCTGAGCCAGAGGGTGGAGGTGAATTTCAGGCTCTTCCAGTAAAATTGTTGAGCCTTTCGGTGCGAAATAAGCCAAAGTAAGTACTGGTAAGACTTGCGAAACACCTATCCCGACATCTCGCAAATTAGAAACAATTGTTTTCTTGCGAACAACAACTTCAAAGCGTGTTGATTTTCCTTGTTGTCGAACAAATAAGCTATCGGCTATGCCCATTGCTTTTAGCCATTTTGAAACCCCTTGTAAAACACTTTTATCTGCATCTTTTAGAAATTGACTGGCAAATAGTGCTTCAATTGCTTTGTTACCGTCACTTTCAATAATGCCTGGCGTTGCTTTATTCCAAGTGTAATCTCGCTCTGGCTTTCTACGTAGTGGCCCAAGATAGGTGATGCCTTCTAGTTCTTGCAAAATGCAATAGCTAAGGTCTTCTAGCTTCTCTCCTTTTGCATCAAGTAATTTAATTGCCTCTATGGGTAAAGCAATCGATCTTTGAGGTGCAAAATCCCGTGCCTTACCTTTACTTTGGGTTTCATCATTTAGAAAAATGGAATATGCCCCTTTATCTCTGCGAACTGCTCTAAATCGATCAGATTCGGACGATAATTCCAGTTCTTGAATTACAACAGCGCCATTGTTTGTTGATCCGTAACTGCATTTAAAACTCCCTTTATTTTTCCTTTTACGTTGAAAATCAAACGCAATAGTAAATTGTCGTTGTCCGGTTGTACCTTGAGTTAAAACATCATCAAATCTGCCAAAGTTAAAATAGTCGTTATCATCTCCACCAAGGTTGAGGTGGATTGTGCGATCTAAAGAATCAGCGGTTTGTTTTAAAAGCAATAAACTTTGGATAAGGCTGGATTTGCCCGATGAATTGGTTCCCAGTAATAAATTTACGGGAGCAAGTTTTATTTCTCCTGTGTCTCGCCATGCTTTAAAATTTTTAAGGTGTAGCTTGGTGAACATCAGCAGGCTCCTATTTAATCATTAGGCTTGAGCAGCATTTTGCATCGAGTGTAATACTCTGCATCATTTATATGTTTTGAGAGTTTACTAAGAATAGATATTAGCTAGAGGATATAGCAGTGGTGTATTGATTAAAACCCGGAAAACAAAAAGCCCCGTTACTTTCGTAACGGGGCTTTACTGTTTGGTGCCCAGGAAAGGACTTGAACCTTCACGGCCGGGGGCCACTAACACCTGAAGCTAGCGTGTCTACCAATTTCACCACCTGGGCATTCTCAGCAACCCCAACCGTGACCCCTTTGCTGCCCGCGAGGCGGAAAAGTACGAAAACCCCATCCCCAGCCGCGAATATATCCTCGATTTACTCGACAGCGCCGACCAGCCAGTTACTCATGAACAAATGTGCGCAATGCTCAAGCTCACCGGTGAAGACCAGGTGGAGGCCTTGCGCCGTCGGCTGATTGCCATGGCGCGCGATGGGCAGTTGATTAGCAACCGGCGCGATGCCTATGTGCGCTCGGACAAGATCGACGTGGTGCGCGGGCGGGTGCAGGGGCATCGCGATGGTTACGGGTTTGTGATTCGCGCCGATGGTGAGGAGGACATCTACCTCCATAACCGCCAGATGCGCAAGGTATTTGATGGCGACGAGGTGCTGGTGCGCCTGTCCGGCGAGCAGTATCGCGGCAAGGAAGAGGGCGCGATTATTGAAGTGCTGGTGCGCAACACCACCCAATTGGCGGGGCGGTTCTTTAATGAGGAGGGCGTGCAGTTTGTGCGCCCGGAAAACCCGCGCATAACCCATGACATTATGATCCCCTTTGGTGCCTACGGTGGCGCCAAGCACGGGCAAATCGTGGTGACCGAGATCACCCAGCAGCCGGATAAAAACCGCCTGCCTACCGGCCGTGTGATCCAGGTGCTGGGCGACCATATGGCGCCGGGCATGGAAATCGAATTGGCGATTCAGGCCCATGGTATCCCCAGCGTTTGGCCGGCGGATGTATTGGCCGAAGCCGCGCAACTTTCCCCGCAGGTGGAAGAAAAAGATAAACAGCATCGTGTCGATGTTCGCCAGTTGCCATTCGTAACTATCGACGGTGAAGACGCGCGCGATTTTGACGATGCAGTGCTCTGCGAACGCCGCAAAGGTGGCTGGCGTTTGTACGTGGCGATTGCGGATGTATCCCACTATGTGCAAGTGGAATCGCCTCTGGATCTGGAAGCGCGTGCGCGCGGCAACTCGGTGTACTTCCCCGATTATGTCGTGCCCATGTTGCCGGAAGCCTTATCCAACGGTTTGTGCTCGCTTAACCCCAACGTGGATCGCCTGTGCATGGTGTGTGAGATGAACATCAGCGATGCGGGTCGCATTACCGGCTATCAATTCTATGAAGCGGTAATGCATTCGCACGCGCGTTTAACCTATACCAAAGTGGGCGAGATTCTGACCGGAGAAGGTGAAGCGCGCGAGGCCTTGCGCAAAGAATATAAGGCAGTGGTTCCGCAACTGGAATTGCTGCACAAGTTGTATCAATGCTTGCGTGTAGCGCGCGATGAGCGCGGTGCAATTGATTTTGAAACGGTGGAAACGCGCATTCAATTTAATGAAGATCGCAAGATCGAACGCATTGTTCCTATCAAGCGCAATGACGCACACAAATTAATTGAAGAGTGTATGTTGTGTGCAAACGTATGCGCAGCGAAATTTATTGAGAAGCACGATCTCGTCGGATTGTACCGCGTGCATGAAGGTCCTACCGAAGCCAAGCTCACCAACTTGCGTGCGTATCTTTCTGAATTGGGTTTAGGGCTGGCCGGTGGTGATCGCCCCACGCCCGGCGACTACCAACAATTATTGCAAATGATCCAGGATCGCAGCGATGGCCATTTGATCCAAACCGTTATGCTGCGCAGCTTGCGCCAGGCGATGTACCAGGTGGAAAACCACGGCCACTTTGGTTTGGGCTATGAGGCCTATACGCACTTTACCTCACCGATTCGTCGCTATCCGGATTTGTTGGTGCATCGCGCGATTCGCTCGGTGATTCGCAGTGATGCTCCCTCTACACACGTGCGCCGTGTGGAAACGGCCAAGCCGATTCCCAAACGCAAAATTTATCCTTATACCCCGAGCGATATGCTGGTATTCGGCGAGCAGTGTTCGCGCACAGAGCGCCGTGCGGATGAAGCCACGCGCGATGTGGTGAGCTGGTTGAAGTGTGAATACCTGCGCGATCAAGTCGGTGCGGTTTATGACGGCCACGTAAGTGCTGTAACAGGTTTCGGTTTATTTGTTGAATTGAATGAGCTGTATATCGAAGGGCTTATTCATATCACCTCCTTGCCGCACGATTACTATCGCTTTGATGCGGCGCAGCAGCGTCTGGTCGGCGAGCGTACACGTAAAGTGTTTGGGCTGGGTGATGAGCTGGTGGTGCGCGTGGTGCGCGTGGATCTGGACAATCGCAAAATCGATTTTGAACTGGAATCGGCCAATGCGATTCGCCGGCCCAAATCCACCGTTAAACCCAAAGTGGCGAAACGTGATGCAGCCAAAGCGAAAAAAGTGGCCGACTCGTTGTTGGAAAAATCGCTGACGGCGGTTGAGCAGCTTGCGGCTTCAGCGAAGACAGCTGTGGTTGAAACGGTTGAAAAGTTTGCGGGAAAATCTGCATCATCATCGTCAAAGCAAGCGCCACTCAAGCAAGCGCCATCCAAGCAGGCTGATGTAAAACCCGCGACTAAAGCATCTGGAAAAACGGTTGCGAGTAAAGCCGGTGCAAGCACATTGGTTGGCAAAAAGACGGCTGCTAAAGTAGCTTCTAATAAAGTAGCTTCTAATAAAGTAGCTCCCGGTAAAGTAGTGGCTCCAATTTCCAAACAAAAAGTCGACAGTAAAAAAGGCGCTGCTAAAAAATCCAATGCGAAATCATCTGCCGGACATTTTGAATTGGATGAAGTTGCGCTGGATGATTTTGTAGATAGCAGCGCTATTAGCGGTAAATCGACTGGCAGCGGTAAACCGACCAGTAAAAAACCAGCGGTGAAAAAAACAGCTGCAACAAAAGCGGCGCCTGATCAGCCAGTCAGTAAAAAATCCGTGAGTAAGAAAACAGTCACTAAAACAGTAGATGCTGGCAAGTTAGCGGTGCCTGTGGAAGTGGCAGTCACTCAAAAAACCACAGCTAAAAAAGCAACATCAAAAACCACAGCTAAAAAAGCGGAATCCACGAAAACAACAGCCGTGAAAAAAGTCGCTGCCAAAAAATCCCCGGCGAAAGCCGCGAGCGGGAAGGTGGCAGCAGGGAAACAATCATCCCCAGTGAACAATGAGGTGGGACATGGCCGTAAGAATGCGAAGGTTTCAGGCGCAGCAGCGTCAGCACCAGCTAAATCGCCAACGCCAAAGGCAACAAAGGGCAGCGCTGTCGCTAAACCTGCGGCGGCAGCTGCTAAAAGACCGGTGGCTAAGGCTAAGAAGAAGGATTAACCGCTGGTTGCAGGGTGAGGGCTTTGTTTTGGATGAAAGCCTTCATCGCGAAATTTATATTGTGAAAGACCGGGAGTTGCGCGAGCGTGAAACGCGCATTTCCGAACGCTAGGTTTTTCAGGTTAGTGTTCAGACTAATGTTCAGATTCTTCGGCAGGAAAGTGTTTTGAAACGCGAAATTATTTATGGCTTGCACGCGGTGCAGGCACTGTTAAAAAGTGCACCCCAGCGGGTGATTGAAATTTACTTGCTGCAAGGCCGCAATGACCAGCGCTTGCAAAAAATTGTGAACGCTGCCGAAATTAATGGCATTCACTGCCAGCAAGTGGGCCGTAATAAACTCGACGATATGGTGAGTGATGAAAATCACCAGGGCGTGATTGCGATTTGTACGCCGGGCGAAACCTACGATGAAACCTGGCTGTTCCAATTTCTGGAAAACCTGCGTGAGCCAGCGTTTTTATTAATCCTGGATGGTGTCACTGATCCGCATAACCTGGGTGCTTGCATGCGCTCGGCAGAGGCTGCTGGCGTGCATGCGGTTATCGCCCCTAAAGATAAATCGACCGGCCTTACGCCCGTTGCACGCAAGGTTGCTTGCGGTGCGGCAGAGGTGTTGCCGTTTGTACCTGTCACCAACCTTGCGCGCACACTGAAAAAGCTGCAGGAGCAGGGCATCTGGTTATTTGGTGCGGCGGGTGAAGCGGAGCAATCCATTTACCAATCCAACCTCACCGGGCCTGTTGGTATTTTAATGGGCGCCGAGGGCGATGGATTGCGTCGCCTCACGCAGGATACTTGCGATCACCTGATGAATATTCCCATGGCTGGTACCGTGAGCAGTTTGAATGTGTCGGTGGCTACGGGCATTTGTTTGTTTGAAGCTGTGCGTCAGCGCAGTGCGAAATGATTAATCCCCCCTTTATTTCCCAATCATCTATTACCCCCCTATATTTGAGCCGGCTACATAAAATTTTCTTCTAATGAAAAGAAAATTTCATGTAGCTGTCATTGTTTCGTCATTTCCTGATTGCTATAGGCACTGCCTGGTGATATATATGGCAACGTTGTCATAAAGACTTTAATGTCCACAATAACTTTACACCTATGACAAAGCAGGCTGGGAAATGCCTGTGATAACCGACCAGAGGGAGCTCGCTACGAGTGACCAGGACCGGTGTGTTTCCCAAGTACGGCCAATCTATTGAGTGACTATTTTTCGATGAAAACGCGTAATTTGTTTTTATAGAAAGTAGTTAATGCAAGCAATAGATCAGTACTGCTCCACGGGAGACCCCAACAACAATCTCAACGATTTATCGAAAATAGACGCAGATTCCAAAGAAATTTTTCAAATTTCTTTACGGCATTCTTTTGTCTAAAAACTACAAACGAGAGTGGGGGAAAATAAAATGAAACCAGCAACCTTAATTAAACCAACAACTCTGGCGCTAGCCGCATTCTGTATCAGCGGCTTATCAACCAGCGCCATGGCAATCGATTGCTCCAGTATTCCCGTGTGGAATGCAACGGCGGCTTACGGTGGCGGTAGTCAGGTAAAAGAACAGGGCAATGCTTACAAGGCCAATTGGTGGTCGCAAGGCCATAATCCGGTAAATTATTCCGGCCAGTGGCAAGAGTGGACGTTGCTCGGTGCCTGCGATGGTGTTGTCACATCTTCATCAAAAAGTTCCGTTGCCTCTTCAGCGGTTGCGAGTGTTGCGCCGAGTTCAAAATCATCCAGTTCAGTTGCTCCTTCAAGCCTGGCTGCATCCTCAGTGGCAACCGGTAACTGCGCATCGCCTCAATATGTTGCAGGAACCAATTACACCGCCGGTGCGCTCGCGCAAAATGCGGGTAGCGAATATCGCTGTACCGTTGCTGGTTGGTGCGCTTCTACTGCGAGCTGGGCTTATGCACCGGGCACGGGTGCGTATTGGCAACAGGCGTGGGAATTGGTGCGTTCGTGTGGAGCTGTTTCGAGCAGTGTCGCGAGCAGCGTTGCTCCTGCGTCATCGGCTGTGGCTACTTCAACATCGTCCAGCAGTTCTTCGATTGCCGTGATTAGCAGCAGTCGCTCCTCTTCCAGCGTTAGCGGAAACGGCCGTGTTCCCGGCGATGCCGCTGCATTACCCAAGCATGCGCTGGTTGGTTATTGGCATAACTTCGATAACGGTTCGGGCGTAATTCGTTTGGGGGATGTTGATCCCGCGTGGGATGTTATTGTTATTGCCTTCGTGGATGACGCCGGCAATGGCAGTGTGGATTTCCGTTTGGACCCCGCCTTAAACAAAGCGCAATTTATTGCTGATGTTGCCGCAAAACGCGCGCAGGGCAAAAACATTGTGCTCTCTTACGGCGGTGAAAAAGGCACTGTGACCTTAAACAATTCCACCAACCTCGCCAACTTTGTTAACAGCACCGCCGCCATTATTAACGAATATGGTTTTGACGGTGTGGATATTGATCTGGAATCCGGTGCGGGCGTTATTCATGGTGCTCCGGTAATTTCCAACATGGTCTCCGCCATCAAACAACTGAATGCGATGTATCCGGATTTGTATGTCTCCATGGCGCCCGAGCATCCTTACGTGCAAGGTGGTTATGTCGCTTACTCTGGAATTTGGGGCGCTTACTTGCCGATGATTGATCAACTGCGCAATGAATTGGATTTGTTGCATGTGCAGTTGTACAACAACGGCGGTTTGGCAACACCTTATGCCGCGCAAGCTTATCAAGCCGGCACAGTGGATATGATGGTGGCATCGGCGCGTATGTTGATTGAAGGGTTCCCATTGGCGAATGGTACTGCCGGTCAGTTCAAAGGCCTGCGTCCGGATCAGGTTGCGCTTGGCTTGCCATCCGGCCCACGGGCAGCGGGTTCTGGCCAGGCCACAACGGCGGATATTAATCGCGCAGTAAGTTGTTTGGCATTGCGTACTAATTGCTCAAGCGTCATGCCGTTAACCGCCTACGCTGATTTCCGCGGTGTAATGACCTGGTCAATCAATTGGGATGTAAAAGATGGCCGTATTTTCTCGGTGCCGGTGGGTAATCACCTGAAAACTTTGCCGTAAGTAATCTTCATCGTTTGAGGATTTCCTCCAGCGATTAACCAAAAACGCCCACTGGGTTCCAGTGGGCGTTTTTTATTGCCGATAGCCTCTGCTATCCTTGCCTCAGCTTATCGCCTGCAAATGCTGTTGCATTTGTATTACAAACATAAAGATCCGGGAATTACCTATGACCATCACCTTGCGAATCCTTAGTTCACTGCTCGTTGTTACCAGCGTGTTAATGCTCTCTGCCTGTGCGCCTGAGGTGGGTAGCCCTGAATGGTGTAAATCCATTGAGGAGAAGCCCAAGGGCGATCTCAGCATGAATGAGGCCAAGGATTACGCCAAGCACTGCGTATTCAAGTAAGCGCAACCGATTACCAGGACTCCACGCCATTTTGCGCCCAGCCAGGGGGTGCAAAATGGCGTTGCCATATAAGACAGCCTTAGTAAAGCTGTGTTGCTGCAGAGAAAGGCCTAATGAAAACCAACTTTCTAAATATCCATGACCTGATATTGGTACTCACTGCGCTGGAGTGCGGTGTGCTGGCGGTATTGTTGAATTTATTGCCAGCAAAACATATTCAACCGCGACGGATTCTGGCTGGCTTCTTTGTATTGATTGCGCTGGTACTCACCACTACCTTAATCGTGTGGAATGGCGATTTAAAAACCGCCGCGATCAATCACACACCACTGGTCGTCGCCATCCTGGCGGCCTGTTTATTACTACAAGGGCCGGTGCTCTATTTTTATTTGCGCTCGCTCTCGCAGGAAATACAGCTGTTGCGCTGGCGCAACCTTGTGCACGCTATACCCGCCGTGCTTGCTGCGGTTTTATTGGTCGCCTTCGGTATCGATAGCCTGGAGTGGCAACCCACCACGGAATTGAGCGGAGCAGAAAATGCGGTAGTAGCGTTTTTATGGGCGTTGGTAAAACTATCGCCGCTGGGTTACATCATCGCCTGTGTGATTGCCGAGTATAAATTGCGTGAAAACCTGCGCGAACTTTACGCCGATATTTCCATGTCGGAATTAAAGCTGGCCGACGCGGTATTGGCTGGCTTTTGTATTCATTGGCTTTGGTCGCTGCTGGCGTATTTATTGGAGGGGATGGTCAGTGCAGCGGTCAGCGATAGTTTGGGGATTATCGATAATTACCTGACTGTGATTCTGGTTAATGGATTATTTGTATTTGGCTTGATCAATACCCGCCAACTATTAAATGTGCAGGTCATTCCGGTTGCCAAGCCGGTGCAGCCTAGCAAGATGGATCACAAGGTAGCAGTGATTGAAAAGGCGATCCATGAAGATAAATTGTATCTGGAAAGCAATATCAACCTGGAGCGCTTTGCCGAGCAGATAGGTTTAAAACCACGTGATGTTTCCGCGATTTTAAAAATGCATTACCAGAGCAATTTTTTTGAATTTATTAATCGCTATCGTGTGGAAGAAGCGAAGCGATTGCTGGTTTCTCCAGAATTTAAAGAGGAAACCATTCTGGAGATAATTTACAAGTCCGGATTTAACAGTCCTTCGGCGTTCCATCGTTTTTTCAAGCGTATGGTGGGAATTACGCCGACGGAATTTCGTCAGAGAGGTTGACCTTCAGCCCTTAGCAATTCCTCATAAGGGAGGTGGATACCTCCCTCCTTTCTTACGCAATTCTTAATTATTGTGCTGCAACTGCTTGGAAACGTGCCAGTTGTAAACCGCTTTCGTCTTGTAGTACGAGTTGATCGGCGTGCACGGAATATTTGCGAGTATTTTGCAAGGCCTGGCTGAACGCACCCGCTAGATTCATTTCTTCTGCGCAGGCCATCCTGGTGGATGCAAGTTCACCAAAGTTCAATGAATCCCCCGTGAGCTTATAGCTACCCATTAATTTATTGCAGCCATCCGAACCAGCAACGCGTGAGTCTGCGTCCAGAATCAAATAGGGTGCGCGTTGGGTTTGCGTTTCTACCACTTCAGTATCTTGCACCAGAATCAGTTTCCAGTGAGTGCCAATCAGTTCCCGGGCAACCGGAGTGTTGACGGCGCTACTTGTTTGCTCACTATTCACTGAGGTTGCGGCCATCGCACTGCTGCTGGCATCCAGCGATGAATTGCTGGCGGGGGCAGCGCTTTCCGGTGATGGTGAACAGGCTGTATTTAACAAAGCTATGCCCACAAAGGCGGCCACTAAACTTCTGTTCATAACGTAATTCCTGGGTAGGTGATAGAGAAAATTGAATTTATGCGAGTGGATAAGTTTCCCGGGTTCGCTAGATGTTCTTTTGCCAATAGCCAACATCCAGCCAGCGGCCAAATTTGAATCCTACTTCGCGAAAATGCGCCACCTGGCGAAAGCCCAATTGCTCGTGAAGCTTTTCGCTGGCGGTATTGGGTATAGCAATACAGGCGAGCAACACGTGAATATTTAGTGTGGCGAGTTGGTCGAAAAGGTCGCGATACAAAATGCCGCCAATGCCTTTGCCGCAGTGATCCGGATGTAAATACACGGTCACTTCGGCCGTGTGTTTGTAGGCGCTGCGATCTTTCCATTTGCTGGCATAGGCGTAACCGAGAATTTTTCCAGCCTCTTCAAACACCAGCCAGGGAAATTGTTGCGTGTGAGTGTCTACCCGCTTTTGCATATCGAGAACACTGACCGGGGCTTCCTCAAATGTAATAACAGTGTGCGCAATGTAATAGTTATAAATATTGCAAATTCCCGGAATATCTTGAGCGTTGCAAGGGCGAACTGGCATTGAATTTTCCTTTCAAACAGTATTTGAGACGCTGTTTTTAGTAAATGTGGTTTTAAAGTTGGTTGCAGAAGTCATTGTGTCGCTTAAGTTTTCTGCAGAAAAAATTGGAACATTATTTAACAAAAATTACCTGGAACGGGTGGTAAAGTTTTCAGTGGTATGTGGCGAGTGGAAATAATAATACGGGTGCCATGTCGTTCTTTGTATTCATTGTTCACACCGCTGCTGCCGTTTCCATTTTGTTATCAGGGACGTATGACAATAACCCCAATTAACTTATTTACCAGGAGTCGTAAAATGAAAATGGTAAAACATTTTGTTTTCAGTATTGTGTTGTTAATGGCTTTCTTCACTAACCCGATCTTTGCTCAAACCAGTAATAGTTACGCATTTACGGTGACTGAAGGTTCGGTAGTGGTCACTCCTGCCTGGTGTAGAATTAATCCATGCTTACCGACAGTAGCCACTCTTACTGGCAGTTTTGTCGCGCAAATTTCTGCTGCCGGCGATCATATCCTATTCCCGTCATCCAGTCTTGTCACCACCCCGGACCTTAGCTTCCAACTGCCGGCAGATCCCAATGAGGATAGTTATGGTGTGGTACGCGATATTGCCTTTACGTTCGAAGGTGATGCCATTAAAGCAAAAGGGATAGTAGATTCGCGCGCATTTGATGGCCCCCTGGTGGAGTATCAGTTTGTCGCCCGAACCGCGCGTTCGCAAGTATTTACCGCGCGCCCTGACTATCGCAAATGTGCAGCGCCATTGTGCGGTGGTTATTTTGTAAAACTGGTGAATCAAAAACTGACCCAATGCGCGAACGGGAGTTTGCAAGAGGAATGTTATGTGGCCTCTGTTGTGTATGGCGATGGCCCTATAAATTCTGGTGCAATTTCATTTGCTAACAGAACGCCACTGTTGTTGATTGGCGCCATACTGCCCAAGGCGGATACCACGGCTGGTGTGTTGGGTGTATTCCTTGCAAAAGATGCCTATCGCTCAGCTACCCAAAACACGGCGGTAGGTAGTTTTTACGGCGTAACCAATAACGGCATTATGTGCATTACCACTCCGTGCTTTAGTTACGATGAGGAATTGCTGAACTCCACCAATCGCATTACCAAACTGTCAGATGTCAATTTGGAAATGTCTGGTGCCTCACCGGATGATATTGTCTGGGCGCATCAATTGCTGGCGAACGGCTCGACTCTGTATGCGGCGGGTAAAAATCAAAAATACCAGGGTTTTGCTGGTATAGGTGTGCGGCTGGTCGCGCAGCAATTCTACTTGCCGATTAAACCTACAGTCACTGAAAAATAATTTTTCGATTGTCGGAAACAAAAAAGCACCATGAACAATGGTGCTTTTTTGTAGATTGTTTCAATCTGTTGGAGCTTTAGCGAATATTTTTTTAAATTCGGTAGCTGAGTATGAAGATCCATAGCCAACGTTTCCATCCTTGAATTTCCAATTTGCTGATCAGAAGCTGACTGGCCATTTTTTTTGCCTGCCGCCAGGATTTTGATTCAATGCCAGAAAACGCTAAGCGACTTTGCTCAAACAGTGGTTGAATATCTTTATAGCATTGCTCCACTGTGTTGCCATCACTCATTCGCTTATTGAGTTCCACTAACAATTTTGCAAGTTTGCAGGGGTAGCGGCTAAGGCCTGCTAGGTCTTCATTGCGAATATAAGTCAATTCTGCGGTCGGTGCGGTACGATTTTGCAACAGCAAGTCCATACAGTACCAACTCGCAATATCTTCGCGGTAGTTGTCCGGTGTCTTGGCATAGGCGTGTGCCATTGCCTGCACACCAGCATCCCATTTGCCGGCTTCACGCAATGCCAGTGATTGAAAATATAAAGCACTTGCTTCCGCCTGTGCTTCATGTTCCGGCGCATCCAACCAGTTTGCTGCCTGATACCAGCGATCTTGCCCGATATACAGCTGTCCGATAAGCGCCCAGAGCTTTACGTCGCCATGGATCGCTTCTTTATGCTGTTGCAACAATGCATCGGGCGGCAACACATTGTTATCTTTAATGTGATGAATATAGCCTTCTAGATAGCGCCGCTCAAAATCATCGGAATAATTTTTTTTGAGCAATGCTCGTTCGACTTTTTTCCGTCCCAGTTGCTGAATATCCAATTCAGCCAGACAGCGTGCCGCTTGATTGTTCGGTAATTGTTTTGCGTGGTGTAGCTCCCGAATAATGTCTGCGCCTTTGGTTTCCTGTTTTAGTTTCTTGAGCTGCTCCCATGCGTTAGTAATAAACCATCCGGTTTCGTCTGGCGCCGTTAATATGGCTTTGAATACTGCCAATGCCTCTTCATGCTGCTCCAGCGCAATGGCAATTTGCAGTCCGCGATAATCCGTATAAATATCGCGGTTATGCCGTTGCAAAATGGCATGTGCCTGGGCTGCGCGGGCATAATCTTTTTGGCCCAGAATGTAGTCTATGTAGGTAAGGCCGTTGTATTGGTTGACCGGGTTTAATTCAAATGCCCGTTGCAATAAATCGCCAATGCGGTTTTTATCGCCATCGATGGCTTCGAGTTTCTCGGCAGCAAAACAAAGCACTATGGGGTCGTTAGGATAGAGGCGAACACAGTTATCAATAGCTCGCGTGGCATTTTTTGCATCGTGTGCCTGTAGGTACCAAATGGTCAGGCAGCGCCAGGCCTCGTAGTAGTTTTCATTAATGCCCGCAACCGCCTCCATGGCTGCAATCGCTTTTTCCAAATCGTGTTGTTCAGCAAAAATTTTGGCTTCAGCGGCGAGTATCGCCAGGTGCCGGTTGTTATTCCAGTATGCGTCGCTGGTGAATTGCAATGCATGGTCATAGTGCCCCAGGGCTGTTTGGCGTTCTACATAGTCGGTACATACACTGATGTTGTGGGGATGTCGTTCCAAAAATTTCCCGAGCAATTCGCAGGCTGTGTTCTCGTCAGCTTGCATCCAGGCGTGCAACAACACCAAATCAGCATCATCCACCAATTTTTTTCGCAAAGATGCCACTCGCTCGCAAATCAGATGTTCTTGTTGACGCTCTTTATACAGCGAAAAAAGCCGACGCCAGGCCCAATAGTATTGTGAGTGGCGTTCCAGTGCTGTTTCCAATGTGGCAATTGCTTCATCGACCTTGTCTTCCCGCAGTAACAGGTCGGCGATATAACCGTAAGGGCTGGAGGCTAGCGGATTGCGGGCGCAGACAGATCGTTGAATCGCAATTGCTTCTTCGTAGCGACCTTGTTGCTCATATAAATCGCAAAGAGTATTTGCCGGTGTCGTCCAGCCGGGGGATAGCTCCAGTGCCTGGCGATAAAATTTCTCGGCAGCTTCTGCCTGATTTAATATTCGATGAGTTTCTGCCAGTTCAAAGAAAATGCGCGGCAAGAGCGGAAAGCGCTCTGCGGCCCCGGCAATAATTTCCAGCGACTTTTGATTATTGCCCAGGTTGCGATAGGCCAATGTTAATGCGACCCAGGACTGCCATAAATCCGGGCGGGCTTGCAGTGCATGTTCAAGAAATTCGATGACGCTATTTGCCGGCAAAATTTGCCAGGCGATGTATTGGTATTCAAGGATGCCGTCACCATAGCTAACCTGAGCCATTAATTGATCATAAATAAATTGCAGCTCTTCCTGTTGTGCGGCGTGCGTTAATCCGCAGCTTAAGAGTAAATCGTAGGCCGCGCTGTGATCGCAGTAATTTTCAATCGCGCGGCGGAAGCAGGCGCGCGCTGGTTCGCGTTCACGCAGTGCAAGATAAACCTGACCTAGGCAGGTGTGATTGGCACTGCCATTTTTTTCAATGGCTACGGCTTCGCGTGCAGCTGCCAGTGCAGGCTCCAGGTTGCCCTGCGCGCGCAGGGCATTGGCCAAACCGCGATAGCCCCATGCATTATTGGGGTGGTGTTGTGTATATTCCTGATAGGCAGTTACCAGTTGCTCATAATCTGTTTGATCAATCCAGTAGATGCGCAACTCTAGCAGCATGGCATTATCGGGGAATTGTGCGAGTTGCTGCTTGATAAATTCATCAGCCCGCTGGCGTTGGCCATTTTCAATCCATAAGCGCATGATGTCTTTGCTGGCTTTTTCATTTAATACATCAAGCGAAAGAATTGTTTGCAGGCTGGTAATGGCCTGATCGATTTCCAGGTTTGCAGTATGGATATCGGCGGCGAGTTCATGGTACCGCACGGCATGAACCAATGGTTTGGCGCGTTCAGCCAGTTCAATCGCTTTGTTGCTCTGCTGGCTGTATAAAAATTTACGGGCAGCAAAGGTCATCAGCCAACCATCTTCCGGTCGCAATGCGATGGCCTGATCCAGAACTTCCAACCCTTCATGCGTAAGGTCAAGGCTGTCCAGTGCGTTAAACAAGGATACCGCCGGGCCGGATGATTTTTTGCCAAAACGCATGAATCTGTCGCGCAAAAAACTCAGCCCTGTTTCGGTCTCCTTGTGGTAACGCGCCGCTTTGAAAAAACTTTCGGCATAGCGTTCATTTTTATCTTCCAGGCAAATTGCAAAACGATACAGCTGATAACTGTATGCATAGTCCGCCTTATCCCAAAGCACGCCCGCATAATCGTAAAGCAATTTGGCGTTGGTAGGGCTGTAGCGCAACAGTTGTTGATACAGCTGTTCTACGCGTTCCAGCTGGCGATGGTCGTGGCGCAAGTGATCGGCAAGGCAACTGCGA
The DNA here is from genome assembly GCA_021151615.1 of Cellvibrionaceae bacterium. GTDB lineage: Bacteria > Pseudomonadota > Gammaproteobacteria > Pseudomonadales > Cellvibrionaceae > Cellvibrio. The sequence goes on from JAGKXA010000036.1 coordinate 16,583, forward strand.
ATCATCGAGTGTGCCTGGCCCGAGGCGACAATATTTTCCAAATACTCCAGTGCCTGCTTGCTTGAACCGAGTGCGGAGAGGCTGCTCACCTTGCTGAGTTGAAAACCTATATCTTCCGGGAAGAGCGCCAGTAATTTTTCGGTTGCAGCGAGTATGCGCGTTTCGTCACCATCGTAAAAGGCCAGGCGGCGCTCGCAATTAATCGTTAAACGATGGTTTTCATCCAGTGCTTGTGCTGTGGCTAATTGCTTGCAGGCCGAATCGCGATCATTGTTGTTGAGCGCGCGCTCCAATTGATATAAGCAATCGTAAAGGGCACTACAGGGTAAATGAATGTTGAGCAATTGTTCGCGCTGGTTCTGCGGCACCATCACCATCGCGCGAGGCCCTGAGGCGGCGTAATATTTATGGCAACCCTCAATTAACATTTCCTGCAGGCGACGGTGATAGGGATCGCGCAGCAAATAGGTTTCCATCGCCTCGTCATAACCCACCAGAATTTGCAGGTGAGCACTGCCTGGCTCTACGGTGCCCAATAAAATCGGTATACCGGCATCTAGCAATTGTTTGGCGGACGTAAAATCCAATTGGAGTTCTTGTACGAACCAGCCATTTTCTTCTGCCCAGCGGCGCTCATCTTCCGAATAGGTGCCGTTGTAGCAAATCGCCTCCACAATATCGGCCTGATCAATCTGCACACCCCAGTAACTCGCAACCGAACTTAAGCTCGCGGGGGCACAGGTCATATTCGCCTGGCGGACAAAGGGCAGGTTTAACACCTTGCGTTTGTTAGTGTCGCCACCGCGTTTAATGGCTTCGCTAACGGATTTTCCAAACCAGCTTTTTTGTTCGATAAATTCCAGGGCTTCTTCGTACCTTTGTTCCGCGCAGAGTAAATCGGCTTGCAAGCTACGCAGTATTTGTTGTGAATCGCGACGCTCTAGCACGGGCAAGCTTTTCAATTGTTGCAGGCATTCATGGGCCTGGGGATATTGCTGGTTTTCAATGTATAAACTGCACAGCAAGCGCCCCACCCAAAAGGATTGATAGCTGGGCCATACGCCGGCGAGTAAATCAATAGCGCTGCTGAGATTGTGCTGTAGCTGCAGTATGTTTGCTTTGAAATAAAGTGCGGGTCGGTAGTCGGGCGCGTTTGCAAGGGCTTGATCGACGATTACCAGTGCCTGCGCATAGTCATCCTGCCGGAATTTGATTTCCGCAAGCGTGAGCAGCAGCCAATTGTCATTGAGTGTTTCCAGGCCTTGTGCTGCTTCATCCGCTGCGGAAAAGTCACGGAAGTGGGCGAGTATTTCTGCCTTTTCTGCGCGCAGGGCGGTGAGATCTTTTTCGTTGGGCTGGGCGCGCTCGCTAATAAACGGTAATTTTTGTAGCGCAACTAATGGGCCGAAACGACGCAAGTGCAAGGTTGCCACTAGCGGTGCGAGCCCTTCGAGCTGCGGGACATTACGCCATAGCCGCCAGAGCAGGGCATCGGCGCTACGGTTGTTTCCCAACTGGGATAGGGTTCGCGCGCGCAATAATTCGAGTTTGGCGGTAGGCCATTGTTCTTGCCCCCAGATACTGCTGGCCTTATTCCATAAATCCTGGAAAAGATTTTGCTCATAAAGGCTGTTTAGTTCGGTGTAATCCTGGGCATAGACTTCTTCGTCGGCAACATGCATATCCATATAAGGTGAGCTCTTTGATGATTGAAAGTAAGGCGGGTACGGCGCCTAATTAATCCATACAAATTCCGTTGATGCAAGCGGGAAAGCGATAAGCTTGCTGCGGTTGTGCAAGATATGCGGCCACAAAAAAGTATCAGGAGGCTGATGCTTGCGCCGCCTTTTTCTTTTTCGCCTTTTTCAGGTTCGCCCCCAGTTCCAGTTTTAATTTGTTGTCCTTGTTGATGCTCCCTTCGCGCGCTGCCACCAGTTTGATTTGCGCGCTCTTTACACCGGGAATTTTTAGTAGCTGGTCATACACAATCTGTGCACGCTTATTGGCAAGCTGCTGTAAGTCTTCGTGCGTGATGATTTCAGTGGCGACCAGCTTTTCTTTGATGGCCCTTGCATAACTTAATTGGTCGGTATTGTCCTCATCACTGGTGGTGGCCTGTGCATTATTTTTTAATGTTTCCAGCCCGGGGGATATACCCTGTTCGGTATAGAATTTTTCCAGGGTGGAAATATATTTGCGCGAACCGATATTGGCATCGGTTTGGCTTTGGGAAAGTTGTTCACGTAATCGGGATTCAAATTTCTCTTCCTGCAAGGCGTTGGTATCAAAGCTGGCGGAATAGACGCCGGGAATATCAATTTGCAAATCGGGGCGCTTGATTAATGCATCGCCAATTTGATTCACCTTTTCCGCCTGTGCGGGCGATAAATCGGTACGCCCGGCAAAAAAACTGATGTAGCCAAGGTCCTTATTTTTGCCCACACCCACTAATCCCGCTAAAAAACGAAAGGGTGCTGCCGCCACATTGGTAATTAATTTGCGAATGGCCCTGCGCACAGTTTTGCCATAGTCAAATTTGGGGTCATTGATATTACCTTGCACCGGAAGGTCGGCGCGGATAATGCCGTCCTTATCTTTTAGCAACGCAACAGCGAGGTCCAAAGGCAGGTCTGCCGCACCCGGCTGGGCCACTTTTTTACCCAGTGCAAAATCGTGCAGTACAACATTGTTTTGGCCGCGCATTTGATCCTGGTTAATATCGTATTCCAGATCGAGATCCATTTTGCCTTTGGCAATTTCGCGCCCGGCAAATTTAATGGCGTAGGGTGAAAGCTCGGCAATATCAATATTGTTAAAGCTGAGGTTCATGCGCGTTTTTTGCGTGGGCTCCAGTGGGAAAATGGCTCCCGTCATGACCATTTCACCGAATTCACTGACTTGCCCTTCCAGTTTTACATTGGCGGGTGAATGGCTGGTGGAATCGAATGTGGAAATGGTGCCATTGATATGCGCTATATCGGCAGAAAAGGGCAGCGGCAGTGACGAGTCAGTAAATTTTCCGCTGGCATTTTCAACATCGATGCGACCAATCAAATAGCTAAAATCGTCGGATGTGTCTGCTGTTGTTGATTCCTGTGATGCAGCGGCTGGTGTTGTTAAAATGCGCGTGAATGTGTGGGTACCATCGGTAAAAATATTGAAATCAGCAAACGCCTCGCTAAATCCCATTCGCCCGATATTGATTTTTTTTGCCTTCAGGTCGGCAATAATGCGGTTGAGTTTCAGTGTTGACCAACTCAACAAGGTTTTGCCGGTGTTTTTTTCCTGCACTTTTATGTTATTGAGCTGTGCGCTGCCCTGAATTTTTATTGCGTCCTCTGCCGAGGTTATTTTTCCTTCGGCGGCCAGTTCACCTTCGGTAATATCTACCAGTACATAGGCTTCCACAAAACTTTGCGCGACCTTGGCCGGTAATTGGGTAATTTTGTAAGTCCCTTCGGCATTCGCGAGCGGGTTTAATTGGAATTTTGCGGTGGATTCAAATTTTCCGCCTTGCAAGTTGAAGCTTGCGCTTGCCTCCACGTTTTGTTGCGCGCGAGTGCTCAGGTGTTTCAAGTCCATGGCAATATTTTCGATTTCCACTTGCGAAATGGCCCCAATAGATTCATCCCGGTAGTGAAGGTTTAGGTTATTCACAGAGAGCAAATCATTGGTAACTTGCCAGGGTGAAGGTTCGCTGTTGGCGCTGCTGCGCTCGGCAATTATTTGGGTGAAATTAAATTGGCCCTGCGGCGATATTGTTGCCCAGGCTTCGCCATCGCGCAGTTGGAGCTTGGGCAGCTGCACAATAGCTTCGGGCCATTTTATTTCGCCACCACTGAGCTTGACGTGTTTTAAGGCAAGTAATGGGGATTTGTCCACCAGCTGGTTCACTGTTAGATCCTGCAGTTCTGCATCAATACCGGAGAGCAATAGTGTCAGATCTGCCTGATCAGGTTTTGTGATTGCATAATGAAATTGTGTTTGCAGCTTGCTCGTTGTTACAGCAACTTTGAAATCATCTTTTAAATACTCGGCAAGCGTTGTTAGCGCCGGTCCCACCAGTGTTACATTGCCCTCACTGGAAAATGGCGCGAGACGAAAATTGCCCAGCCAGCGCAATTCAACGCCGGTATCGGTTTTCAGTAACAGCGATTGGTTGCCAGTGGCATTCGGAAGGGTACTGAATTGATTCGCTTGAAATTCAATCGGCCCCAGATCTGTTTCAAAGCGAGTTTTGGGCAGTTGATCAACAAGTTTAAGTTGGGCGATTTGTAATTTAATGTCTTCAATGCGCAACGGCGGAACGCTGGATGCTGCTGCCGACTCGCTGGTTGCTGTTTCGCTGGCAATCCAGTGATTCAGTGCTTGAGTGAAATTATTGGTTTCTGCATCCAGTCGATTGAACTCGCCATACACGCCTGTCAGGTAGGCCTCCTTGATTGTCCAGCTTTCGCCCAGTGAATCCCACGGCTGCAGGTTAATAAACAGCTGGTTGAATCCCAGCGGTTGCCCCAGATCATTGCCGGAAATTTTTAGCTGGTTGATAGTGAGGGTAAATTCATAGGGGTTGATGGAAATTTCATCAATATCCAGATTGAGTTGCAAGCGCTCGACGACCAGTTCGTGCAGCTTGCCCTTGATAAGTATTGGTGTAATAACCGCCAGCGTTAGGTGGTACACCAGAAATAGCGTGACTAACCAAAACCAGGGGCGGCGCCAGGAGAGCCAGGTGAAATACTGGATGACTGTTTCTTTCTTCATGAATAAAACCGAATCTGTTTGGTTACTACAGGCCTGCGGCCTGATCTCGCTGTCCAATCTCTTGGGGCCAATCTCTTAGGCTCAATCTCATCCACCCAGTCTAGCTGGATTATCGGGGCTGAACTGTTAAGTGATGCTTTTTGTTGCTAACTAAGACTCGCAATTTCGGGTTTGGTTTAGCCTATACTGGAGCCATCAAAACGTTAAACACTACTACAGCTAAATACCATGAAAGGAGCGCGATATGGATTTGTGGAATAAACTTACCGGCGAACTGATTGATATCATCGAGTGGATCGACGATAGCAACGACACCCTGGTGTGGCGTTTTGAGCGCTACGAAAACGAAATAAAAAATGGGGCCAAGTTAGTTGTTCGCCAACAGCAAGTGGCGATCTTCGTTAACGAAGGGCAAATTGCAGATGTGTTTAGCGCGGGTACTTATGAGCTGGCCACGCAAAACCTACCGATCCTCACCACGCTTGAAGGCTGGAAATACGGTTTCCATTCGCCTTTTAAAGCAGAAGTGTATTTTATTAATCTGCGTACCTTTACCGATAATAAATGGGGTACACAAAACCCGGTGATGCTACGCGATGCCGAATTTGGCCCGGTGCGTATTCGCGCGTTTGGTAATTTCACATTTAAAGTCACAGATCCACGTTTATTGCTCACCGAAATTGTTGGCACTGATGGCCATTTCACCCTCGCCGAGTTGGATACTCAATTTAAATCCTTGGTGGTGTCCGGTTTTTCCGATGCAATTGCAGAAAGCCGCATTCCCATTTTGGATATGGCTGCCAATTACACCGAAGTATCCAATCGGGTGTGCGAACGTTTGGCGGAAGATTTTGGGGCTTACGGTTTATCCATTATTAAATTTGTGGTGGAAAATATTTCATTGCCGCCGAATGTGGAAGAAGCTTTGGATAAACGTTCCTCCATGGGCTTGCTCGGCGATTTAAATAAATATACCCAATACCAAACCGCCAATGCGCTGGAGGCGGCAGCGAAAAATCCCGGTGGTGAAGCCAGCTCGGCGATGGGAATTGGTATGGGCTTCGCGGCAGCTAATCAAATTTCGCAGGCGATGGGCAGCGCACAATCGCCAAACAATGTACAGGCGACAAACAACGCGCAAGCAGCACCGGTTGTGCCACCACCGCTACCGGGTGAGATTAATTTTTTTGTTGCGCTACACGGAAAACAAGCGGGACCATTTCCGCTCGCGGAATTAACCAATATGGCCCGCGCCGGGCAATTGGATCGCAGGTCTCTGGTATGGACGCAGGGCATGGCGGCGTGGGAAAAAGCCGGTGAAGTTGCGTTGTTGCAATCGCTATTTGAATCACTGCCGCCGCCCATTCCGGGAGTGTAATTATGCCGCTTTCGATTAAGTGCGATGGCTGCGGCACCGATTTAACCTATCAATCGGGCACCAAAAATCTGGTGTGCAGTTACTGTAATCACCAGCTCTCCATTGCGGATGCCGATGCAGCCAAGGATGCAAACCGGGAACTCAATCTCGATGAGTATTTGCAAAACTATGCACAACAAAACCCGCAAGTAGAGCGACGCCTGATCAGTTGCAAAAACTGCGGTGCGCAAACGGAATTGGCGGAGCATCAGCAAGCGGGCACTTGTCCATTTTGCGCAACTGCCTATGTGTTTTCACAAACCGAATCCACCCATTTAATTAAACCGCAAGGCCTGTTGCCATTTCAAATTACCCAACAACAAGCAGTGGCGAGTGTGCAGGAGTGGTTGCGTGGTTTATGGTTTGCGCCGAGCAAATTAAAACGGCAATCAACCCAACTGGATAAAATGCGCGGCGTTTATTTGCCGTTTTGGACTTACGATTGTGCCACTGCGACTCGTTATCGCGGCGAGCGGGGCGAACGCTATAGCGAAACCGTTACAGAAAACGATGCGCAGGGTAATCCGGTTGCGCGCGAAATTTCAAAAATACGTTGGCATTCGGCCTCGGGTGCATTTGAAAGTGATTTCGATGATGTGCTGATCCCTGCGAGTAAATCCCTGCCGGAAACTATGCTGGCATCGCTTGAGCCCTGGGATCTGAACGCACTGGTGGATTACCAGGATAATTACCTCACCGGTTATATTGCCGAGTCCTATCAAGTGGATTTAAAAGCGGGCTACCAACAGGCGAAGGGAATTATCGTTGATCGCTTGAACTCGGAAGTTCGGCATCGAATTGGCGGCGATGAGCAGCGTATTTCATCCATTAATACCCGCTACCTGAACGCGAGCTTCAAGCATATTTTGTTGCCGGTGTGGGTATCGGCGTATCGCTTTGGCGATCAGTCCTATCAACTGATTGTGAACGCACGTACCGGCGCCGTGGAGGGAAAACGCCCCTGGAGTTGGGTAAAAATTGCCAGCCTGGTATTGGGGATTTGTGGTGCTATTGCACTGGGGATTTTTCTGGCCGGGCATGGTGGTGGATCGGCTCCGTCGAATCCCTAGCGGGTCATTAACCCGATATTGGGTTTTCTGTGTAACGCTGAATCCAAAGTGCAGTGAGCCGTGTCAAAGCAGGTAACAGAGTTGTTTTGAACAGGGGAAGGAGATGTTGACGTTTATTTGCTGGCTACTCTTATGGGCGATTTGCTGGCCACTTGCGCTGCTGGCGTTAGTGCTTTGGCCCTTTGTATGGCTCATCTCCATTCCCTTCCGCCTCCTCGGCATCGCCTTTGATGCCGTCTTCGCGTTTTTACGCGCGCTGTTGTTTTTGCCTTCGCGGATTTTGGGTGGGAGATCCTAATCTCCAGTTCTCCCATCTCCTTAACCAACTGATTATTCTGCTATTTTCCACCAAAAGCCACCAGACTATTACGTGAGGGGTATTCTGGGTTGCCTCCCTCTGGATGAATAAAATGTGAACTGGCTGCTAATGCTGGTGGTAGAATTGCGCGCCGCCGCATGAGGCGGCGGCATGGATACAGTTACTAGCATTATTGGAGCGTTAAATGAAAAAGTGTGTGGCATATATTGGGGTTGTCGTGGCGATGGTTTCTGCTGGGGTTAATGCGCAGGAGCAAGCATCGAAGTTTTATATTGGCGCTGGTTACGGCGTGGTATCTGTTCCTAAGGTGGAAGGCGTAAAATTCTCGGATGCTAATAATGGTTTTATCCAACTTGGTTATGAGTTCTCTGAAAATTTCTCTGTTGAAGGTCAGTATTCGAAGTCTGTTAAAGATTCAAGTGCTAATACGGTAATCGAAGATATTGATGTTAGCGAGATATGGTGGGCCGAAATGGAAGCTTACAATCCGAGCTGGGAGGATGGTGTGGCTCAGAGTATGTACCCCTATGCTGTTATCGACCTGCACGCCAAGGTGGATGCGAATATCGAAACTACAGCCATATATGGCGTTTATCGCACAAGCGGTGATTTGTATTTCAAAGTTAAAGCGGGTTATTTGAGGGAAGAATCTACTCTGACGATATATTCAACATCGTTTGATTTTTTTGCCCCGATAGGGGAAAACTGGACACCTAATGATCCTGTTGTTTTCTCCATAAATAAAAGTGATGAGTATTATGATGTATTTGTACAAGAAGATTCAGTGAAGGCATCTGAAAGCGAGTCAGGGTTTTCGGGTGGTTTGGGTGTAGGTTATAAGTTTAATAGCCGTATATTCTCTGAGCTGGAATACGTCATGTTGAATGATGACCTGGACTTGTATTCGTTAAGCATCAATTACGCATTCTAGTCAAATGTGTCATTAGCAAGAAATGCAATACTACTTAACAGATTGCATTTCTTGTTATTAGTCGTGCGGATTTTGAGTTGTCGCGGTTAATAGATCTTGTGAACTAACAACCTGCGCATATTCATTGTGCAGGTTGGCCAGTCACATAGCATGTACCTCGGCAGCAGTTCGTGCGTTGCCAAAATAATCCACTTTGGCAAAGGTGAAGCAGGCATCCTCAACTACCAATACCTTGAAACCGAGATTGCCAGCCGTCCTTGCGGTGGCTTCAATTGAGTTATTGGTTGATGCTCCCACTAACACAATTTTTTGCAGTGTTTGATTCTCTAAAATTTGATCCAATCCGGTTTTTAAAATCGCACAGGGAGTGGATTTCTCGATTACCATTTCATTTTCGCGTGGCGAGAATTCTGCTTTGAATTCAAAGCCGGGTTGATGCGGCCAGAATACGGAGTCAGGCTCAGCCGAACGATGTTTAACATGAAATATTGGCCAGTGCGCTGCACGCCATGCTGCTAGTAATTTCAACATGATTATTTCCGCTGCAAGGTTATTCCGCTCGCCGAGTTTGGGATGATCAATGCCTTGTTGTTGGTCGATAATAATTAGTGCGGTGTTTTGGAGTAATTCCATTTTCAGCTCGGTAAGTTTAGTGTTGGTCTGCTCGGGTTGGGGGTGCGCTGCGATATGGACATGTTGGGCATTTCTGTGCTCAGCTTACGCAGCCCGGCGCAACCTACTGACTCTTATGCGCAACCGTATGCGCGTTTTGTTCCCAATTCTGTCCGTCAAAATCGATAACCTTTACCTGCTTTGGTTGCGTACTTAAGCAGCGCAAATTGATATCCACGCCATCGGGGTTTGACCGTGGGATATAAAACGGTTTTACACCACAAATTTTGCAGAATTTATGCTTGGCGACGCCGGTATTGAATGTGTAAGTGGTGAGACTTTCTTCTCCACTGAGCAAGCGAAAATTTCTCGCCGGCACAATCAAATGCAAAAATCCCGTCATCGCACAAATGGAACAATTGCAATTTTCCACCTCTACAGATTCCGGTGCTTCCACTTCAAATTTTACTGCGCCGCAATGGCAGCTGCCTTGGTAGATCATTGTTGCTTCTTGACTGAGAACTCTTCGTTGATGGGTATAACATCAACTACTGCATTATTTATTGTGAATGAGATCAGTTCAAATTTATATTCTGTAAAATCGGGCGGCAAGGTGAAACTGAAATCAAGTGTTCTGCTGCAGAAACAGGCGGCAGTAAAACCAGAAGGAGATACAGTATTTACTGCTAGCGTAATTCCTTTGCTATTTGCGAATATTTCAGGGTTTTGTGCGACTAGTCCACAGGATAAATTTGTAGTTATAGTTGCAAAAAATAGACTCCCGTTATTTGAATATTTACTATGTGACGGTGCCGGATCAGTTCCTGAGCATGTATGTTGTTCAAATCTAAGTTTAAATAACTCGTTGAAGTTGTTTGGTTTTTTTATATTATTGCTGCAACCGGTTAGCACAAAAAATAATGCAATTAATAATGCTGAAGTTTTCATGTTGAGACTTATCCGTCTTTTGCCTCTACCTAATGCCTGGCTGTTTATGTTTTGCGCGTTGAGTATGATTGTATTGAGCTTAAAAATCTCTTTTGTAGTTTATTTGATTGAGATAGCTCCAGGTTTGTCAGGAATTATATTGTATCCATCTGTTCGCATTTTAAAGAATTTTACACCTAACTGTTTGGCTTTATCTTTCAATTTTTTTCCATGCTGTGATTCTGTGTTACACCCCGCATAAATTCCAGTTACTTTCATTGCATTGGGTAAATCGACTAAACAGTTTTTGTGATTTCTATTGATTAGCCGAATTTCATTTTCATATGCCCAATGGGTAGATTTAATAGATGCTAACTTCTCTAGCATTCTGTTTGGATTCAAAAGAATATCCGCATATGAAAATGTATCCAATTTTGATGTGTACTCAACATGATTTTGGGTCCATTCTCCACCACTTATATCAGTGTCAAAGCTGTATTCAATTGCAAAGCCTTTATGGGATTCTGCATAGTGAGCCCACATCAGGACATTATTTATATGTGGCGTAAGACACACGATTCCTTGGTTTTTCACTCGTGCCTTAATTATTTGACTAATTTCATCTATGCGTGCGGGGTCTTTTATTAACGGTTTTATGCTGTTTATAAAGTCGCTGGTTAACACGCTGTTTAGATTGTCTGTTTCGCAATTGTCGAGTAATAGGCTGACAACCTGTGAAATAGTGTCGTCGCTATAGGGGGAATTCAATTGATCTTTTATTTTGATATCCACATCAAAAGGGTCATTGAAGGTATTGGGATCAGATAACCATATTTTTCCATCTCTAATGCTGTCAATTCGGTCTTCACCTTTGCATTTATCATGTGCTATGGGCTGAAATCTGTATAGCACTGTTTTGCTGGATAATTTTGATATGTGATTAATATATGTGTTGTTTGTTGACGGCATATGATTCTCCCTACTTGATGGCTTTTATTTTGACCTTGGTATGTTGCTGCAATATGGTCATGTTGGGCATCGCTGCGCTCAGCACCAACGTTAGGCTTGGGAATCTACCCCAAAAACAAAAACGCCGCTACCAATCGCTGGGTAGCGGCAAAGCAGGGTCGCTATTATTAAGGTGTGATTAGGCTTTTTTGGTTTTGCGGCCTAATAAAATTCCGGCTACACCGAGCAGTAATAGCGCGAGGGATGATGACTCGGGTACTGCGGTGGGTTCGTTGTAGGTGAAGTTATCCATGATGAATATCTCACCACCATTGGCAGGATCAATTGACTCTCCGCCCCAAGCGCGCAGGCTTAATGAATTGATGCCGAGGAAATCGAAATCAAACCATTGTGCTTGCTGTGTGTTGACCACAATAGTTTTGGTGAAGAGCGCGAGGTTATTTAAAAAACCGGTGACTTCGATGTTTAAACCGTCATGCCAACCAGCTGTTAAATAGGCGCCGTTAAAATCAAATTGATCGCCAGTAATGGTGCTGGTAGTGGCGAGAAAATTAAATGCGGCGTAATCGCCTGAGACCACGCCGTTTTCAAAACCGGTATTGGGTAGCAGGTCTTTGTGGAAATAATTGACGTTCACCATGTGGGATGAGCCCCAGTTAAATCCGTGATAACCAGCGGGGATTGCATCGAGTTCAGTTGCGGGCAAATCATCAAAGGTGATGACAGCCGCCTGGGTTGTTGCGGCTGTGCTTAAACCCAGTGATAACAATAATGATAAAAAGAGTGAGTGCATTTTTTTCATGGTCGTGTCGTCCATTGGTTGATTTTGAATACAACTTTTTTAATTTTTAAGAAAAA
>JAGKXA010000627.1 GCA_021151615.1 Cellvibrionaceae bacterium
ACCTTGAGGATAGGACAAAATATGGAACTTCCTAGTTTTTATAGAACTTTCGCGAAGAATATTTTGCGCCAAAGAGCATCGTTTCTAATAAATGCTCAAAAGCCCCCCAAATCGCCAAAACTTTATGCTTTTGTCATATTTCTAGTGACTTCCGGCACCTGCTTTCACGCCCATGCATCAGGCTTGTATAGCCATCTACAGTTAAAACAGGATGTGGCCAATTTTCTGGCGGTGGAATACGGGAAGACCCCGCATGAACGTATAGACATTAGTGTTGGCAATTTGGATAGCCGTGTACGTTTGGGCCAATGCCCTGTCGCAATAGCGTTTGCCGCTCAAGATCAAACCGGCCTGGGGGGTAATATCAGTGTTAAAGCCCAATGCACCAGCCAAATTGCATGGACCGTACACATACCAGCCCAAGTAATGATTTACCGGGAAATACCCGTTGCTGCTCAAGATATAACCCGCGGTCAATCCATCACCGACACACACCTAACTAGCGTCCTGGTAAATATCAGTAGTATTCGTCAAGGGTTTGCAGACACCCCCCAAACCATTATTGGCCGGGAGGCAAAACGCAACATAGGCAAGGGTGAAGTATTCAAAACCGCGCAATTGGATTCTCCCACGGCTATCAGACGGGGCGAGTTGGTGAGACTCGAATCCGTTGCTGGCTCCATTAAAGTCAGCAGTTCAGGCACAGCCATGAGCGATGGCCGCCTGGGGCAAAAAATCCGGGTCAAAAATGGCTCGTCCGAAAGAGTTATATCGGGGATCGTAAAAGGCCAGGGCCTGGTTCAGACACTCTGATGAACCTATACCAACGCTACTGAAGGATGAAAGTTTTTTTAAAATATTGCTAAAGTTAAGCGGACTACAGCCGACAAACTGGCTAGGGAGACTCCAATCAGGGCTTTCCAGCGTGTCCCGACATAGCAACCGAGACATTTTTGTACAAATCGCCACGCGGCGAACAGGGGAAAACAAATGAACTTTAATACCAACAATTCACTGGACTCCGTGAGTGCCAAAAGCACTCGTAGCAAGCCCAGTACTAGCAGCACTCCAGAGGCCAAAGCGCCTGCCAGTACTCCTGCAC
>JAGKXA010000628.1 GCA_021151615.1 Cellvibrionaceae bacterium
GTCTTGGGTTTGCTTTAAAAAAATTAATAAACTTCATCCATAATCCGGTGGCGTTCCTGATGATAGGTTTCTTCATCCTGCCCGCGGCGCCAGTAGGGAATTGCGTAAAGGTTTTTCTTGGTTAGGCCGTAGGTCGCACGTAAATAATCGCGACTGGAAACTACCGCAACATTTTCTCCTGCAATAAATGCCGAGATTGAACTAACCCCAATCGGTGGCGCGACTTGTTTGATGGCTTCTACCAGGAGTTCACGCTGTGGGTCGCGCGTAATCCATTGCACACTAATGTTATCCGGGTGAATTAATTCGAATTCATTGGTTGAGAGGTCTGTCTCGATAAATACACAACCCTGTGCATTGGCCGGCAGTGTTTCCAGCAGCGCCGCTATAGCGGGTAGCGCAGTCATATCACCTGCTAACAAATGCCAGTCAGCGGGAGCAAGTAACGGATCAGGGCCACCAGGGCCTGCAACGCCCAGATAATCACCGACTTGTGCATGGGCTGCCCAGTGTGCGGCTGGGCCTGAGTCTTCCCCTTCACCATGCATCACAAATTCAACATCCAGTTCATTGGTATCTGCGCGATAAGCGCGTACTGAATAGGTACGCGTAATTGGGCGCTCATGGGCTGGTGGCCACTGGATTCCTTGCGGAGTCAATTGTGGTAATTGCGGCTGCTGTTGATGCGCGCGCGGCAAGAAAATTTTTATATGCGATCCATGGCTGAGTACTGGAAAGCCGCGCAAGCTTTCTCCACCCAAGGTAATACGTTGTAAATGCGGCGCTATGCGTTGGCTGCGTACAACCTGTAGCAGGCGCGGCGGGGTGCGCGCTGGTTTCTCACTCATAGCACTTGTTCCTCTGGTATTGCGTGTGTTTGCTGTTCATCTGCAGCAGTTTGTTCAAGTTTTTGCGTTGCAGGCAAAAACCAGTCGCGTGTGGAGGCGTACGCAAAGTAGCGATTAAATAGTGCTTGATCGATAACTGGCAGCTGCAAGTTTAATGCGGCGGCTGCGCGATCAAATTTCTGGTGATGTATATAAGGTGTAAGCGGTAGGCCTTGCTCACTTGCTTGCGTGGCTTGCAGCATTTGCAGAAAA
>JAGKXA010000629.1 GCA_021151615.1 Cellvibrionaceae bacterium
CAGCGCTGTGCGTTGTGTTCTTTGCACATAGACATTCCTCGTCCAACCGCTAGACCAAGCATGCAACCGTCAGCGACACCAACGGCCACTCCGACGGTGGTACCAACAGCAGTACCAACGTTTGGTCCCACCGCAGTCCCCACGCGAATGCCGACGGCAACGCCAAGTGCTGTCCCGACTACCCTCCCAACGGCTGTTCCCACAGCTGGTCCAACACGAACGCCAACTGTAGTCCCGACAGCTACTCCAACGGCCGTGCCAACGGCTGTCCCGACGGCCACTCCATCGGCAGTACCTACGGCTGTCCCGACGGCCACTCCATCGGCAGTACCTACGGCTGTTCCGACAGCTACTCCTACGGCTGTACCTACGGCTGTCCCGACAGCAACACCATCGGCGGTGCCTACAGCTGTACCCACGGCTGTTCCAACTCGAATGCCTACAGCTGTACCCAGTGCAGTTCCGACAGCAACACCAACAGCAGTGCCAACGGCAGTACCGACGGCCACTCCATCGGCAGTACCTACGGCTGTACCGACAGCTACTCCTACGGCTGTACCTACGGCTGTCCCGACAGCAACGCCATCAGCAGTGCCAACGGCTGTTCCGACAGCTACTCCTACGGCTGTACCTACAGCTGTACCCACGGCTGCTCCAACTCGAATGCCTACAGCTGTACCCAGTGCAATTCCGACAGCAACACCAACAGCAGTACCTACGGCTGTTCCGACAGCTACTCCTACGGCTGTACCTACGGCTGTCCCGACAGCAACGCCATCAGCAGTGCCAACGGCTGTCCCAACGGCTACTCCAACAGCAGTGCCTACGGCTGTGCCAACGGCTGTCCCGACAGCAACACCATCGGCGGTGCCAACGGCTGTTCCCACGGCAAATCCAACAGCAGTACCAACGGCGTTGCCCACGACTGTACCCAGTGCAGTTCCGACAGCTACTCCATCGGCAGTGCCTACTACAGTACCGACAGTAAATCCAACTCATATGCCAACGTCGAGACCCACGTCGCGTCCTTCGAGCGAGCCTACGAGCAAGCCCTCGTCGGCACCCACGGCCGAGCCAACGTCGAGACCCACGTCGCGTCC
>JAGKXA010000630.1 GCA_021151615.1 Cellvibrionaceae bacterium
GATTCTATCACTCTATGTGATGCTATTGGCTATTCTATGGCTCGTAATGCCATTGTAGCTAGTGCTGATATTGCTGGTCATGCCGGTTGTTATGATAAATACAATGAACAGTATGTAACAACATCACCATTCTTTGCTGAACATATCAAGCCAGATGATGAAGAGGCATGGTCATTTGTAGAAGCAAATGGCCTGCGTAATAGCCAGCTATTGACAATTGCGCCAACTGGCTCTATTAGTACCATGATTGGCGTATCTGGCGGTATTGAGCCAATCTTTGCTAACTATTATGAGCGTACTACAAAATCCCTGCATGGGCATGATGAGGTGTATAAGGTATATACGCCAATCGTCAAGGAATATATGGACGCTCATGGTATTAAAGACGAACTTGGCTTGCCATCCTATTTCGTCACATCTGCCACCATTCCTATCAAGCGGCGCATTGATATGCAGTCAGTATGGCAGAAACATATTGATGCAAGTATTAGCTCTACTGTCAATCTGCCAAATGAAGCAACAGTAGATGATGTGAAAGACCTATATATGTATGCTTGGGAAAAGCATCTAAAAGGCATTACGGTATATCGTGCTGGATGCAAAAGAGCTGGTATCCTCAATGCGGATACAAAGAAAGATGCTGAGCCTAAGCCTGAATCTACATCTCCTACCCTCCCTCGCGGCTCAATCATCGAACCAAGCAATGACCTGATTGGCAAAAAGCGCAAAATCCAGACAGGATGTGGCTCACTTCATGTTCTAGCATTCTTTGACCCTATTGATGGTAATCTACAAGAGGTATATTTCAATAAAGGGTCAACTGGTGGATGCGCTAATTTTATGACAGGTCTAAGCCGTATGGTCAGCCTACTATGCCGTGCTGGTGTAGATATTATGACCATCAAAGACCAGCTTGATTCAACTGGTGTATGCCCATCTTATGCTACTAGAAAGGCAACTCACCACGATACAAGTAAAGGCTCTTGTTGCCCTATGGCTATTGGTAATGCTCTAGTAGAGATGTACAATGAGATGCAGAGTGAGCTAGATGATAAAGATGATGAAGAAAATAAAAATGCTTCTTAAGGCTGATAGTGAG
>JAGKXA010000631.1 GCA_021151615.1 Cellvibrionaceae bacterium
TATAATTCCAAAGGTTTGCTGTTCAATTTTGATATCGAGAGCGGAACAAGCTCTGAGTTGGAAACGGGATTTGCCAATAACAATAATAATGACCATGTGCTTTCCTGGAGTGGCAAGTTAATTGGCATTAGTCATCATGTAGCGGAAGAAAAAAACCATTCCACTATTTACACTCTGCCAATCACTGGATCGAAAACACCCACTCGAATTACCGCTATAAATGCTGGTCATTCTTACCTGCATGGTTTTTCACCCGATGATAAATCCATGATCTTCACTGGTGAGCGCAATGGGCGCTACGATATCTACAGCGTGAATATTGCAACGGGAGCAGAAACCCAATTAACCCACACAGAAACCCTGGATGATGGCTCGGAATTTAGTCCGGATGGAAAATATATTTATTTCAATTCGAATCGTACGGGGATGATGCAGTTATGGCGCATGCATGCCGATGGTAGCCATCAACAGCAGCTCACCTTTGATAATTACAACAGTTGGTTCCCGCATGTGTCGCCTGATGGCAAGAAAATTGTCTTCCTTAGTTATATGAATGATATAGATTCGGGCGATCATCCTTTCTATCGTCATGTCTATTTACGTGAAATGCCAGCCGAGGGTGGTGAGCCGGAGATAATTGCGTATGTGTATGGCGGTCAGGGCACTATTAATGTACCCAGCTGGTCGCCAGATGGTTCGCAGATAGCCTTTGTCAGTAATACCCGCCTTTAATTTACCTCCTGGGAAAGGCTTTGGTGCTTCCTTGGCATCCAAGCCTTTCGGATTGATCCCAAATCCTGCACAATTTGCTTCTCTGATTAGTTGCTTTCTGTTGTTGCCATGACTGACAAAACTCCCGATTCCGATTTTTTCCTCCAGCAAATGAAAGGTGTAAAGCCCATCAAGGTGGAGGAAAAAGTGGTGCTTGCTAATCCCCAACAGGATAAAGCCAGCATAGAAACCCGCCGCAAAGCAGCGACTGCTGAGTTGGCGAAAGATAAAAACTTCCTCTCGGGTGAATATATAGAGCCGGTGGACCCGCTGGCGATTATTGAATTCAAGCGCGATGGGGTTCAGAACGGTGTGTACCGCAACCT
>JAGKXA010000632.1 GCA_021151615.1 Cellvibrionaceae bacterium
TGGCCAATGCCCTGCGTGAGCGCGGTGTGAAAAAAGGCGATCGCGTTTGCATCTATATGCCGATGATTCCGGAAGCTGCCTATGCGATGCTTGCCTGTACCCGTATCGGCGCGATTCACTCTATTGTGTTCGGCGGCTTCTCACCGGAAGCACTGAAGGATCGTATTCTCGATGCCGACTGCCAGGTGGTTATCACCTCCGATGAAGGTTTGCGCGGCGGTAAGCGTGTTCCCCTGAAAAAGAATGCGGACGTTGCCCTGGCGCAATGTCCGAATGTTCACACCTGTATCGTGGTAAAGCGCACTGGTGGCGATATCGCCTGGAATGAAAAGCGCGATTTCTGGTACGAAGATCTGGTGGAGCGTCAGGCGAATGATGCGGCACCGGAGTACATGGACTCCGAAGATCCATTGTTTATCCTCTACACCTCCGGTTCTACCGGCAAGCCTAAAGGGGTACTGCACACCACTGGCGGCTACTTACTGCAAGCGGCGATGACCCACAAGTACGTATTTGATTATCAGGAAGGCGATATTTACTGGTGTACCGCGGACGTGGGTTGGGTAACCGGCCACAGCTATATCGTTTACGGCCCGCTTACCAATGGTGCTACTACGCTGATGTTTGAAGGTGTTCCCACTTATCCGGATGCATCTCGCTGCTGGCAGGTAATCGACAAGCATGGCGTTAACAGTTTCTACACGGCGCCAACCGCAATTCGTGCCCTTATGGGCGCAGGTAATGACTTTGTGACTAAAACCTCGCGTGCAAGCCTGAAAATTCTGGGTAGCGTGGGCGAACCAATTAACCCGGAAGCCTGGGAATGGTACTACCGCGTAATTGGCGATAGCCGTTGTCCGATTATGGATACCTGGTGGCAAACCGAAACCGGCGCGCACATGTTGACGCCATTGCCCGGTGCAATTGATCTCAAGCCCGGTTCTGCAACGGTTCCATTCTTTGGTGTGCAACCGGTGTTGCTGGATGCAGAAGGCAAAGAAATTATCGGTGCCGGCGAAGGTAACCTCTGCATCAAAGCGGCGTGGCCAAGTCAGATCCGTACCGTATTCGGCGATCACCAGCGCTGCATAGATA
>JAGKXA010000633.1 GCA_021151615.1 Cellvibrionaceae bacterium
AGAAAAAAAACGTAAAAATACTTTTACAAAAAACACCTTATTTATAAAAAACATCTTGGCATTAACACTAGCGACAATCACGGGTAGTGCACTGGCGGATGGTCGCATAGAAGGTCAAGTGAAAGCGGCCGAACACGGTGTTGCCTTGCAGGGAGTGAAAATTCGTATTGCCGAATTAAATCGCGAAGTTGTGAGCCAGCGCGATGGTCGCTTTATTTTTCTCGATGTCAATGCGGGCAATTACACACTGGAAACTAGCTATATAGGTGCAGACCCGGTGCGTCGTACAATTGTTGTGACTGACAATGAAACCACTAAAACTAATTTCCAGTTAGTGGGCGTTTCAGGAATCGTCGAAAACGTGATAGTGATCGGCCAGGCGGCGGGTATTAACAAAGCGCTCAACAAGCAACGCAGCGCAGAAAATATTATTACCGCTGTCTCTGCCGATGCGATTGGCCAATTCCCTGACACCAATGTCTCTGAAGCACTGCAGCGTTTGCCGGGTTTGTCAGTGGAGCGCGATCAGGGTGAAGGCCGTTATGTGCGCGTGCGCGGCATGGGGCCAGATTTTAATGCGGTGACTATTAATGGCGTGGGCGTTCCCGGCCCGGATGCTGATCGTCGCGCAGTGGCGCTGGATGTGATTCCATCAGACTTGTTAGAAAATTTAATTGTTACTAAAAGTTTAACGCCGGATATGGATGCTAATTCATTGGGTGGCAGTATTGAAGTGCAAAGTTTGTCGGCGTTTGATCGCGATGGTGCGTTTTGGCAATTAACTGCCGAAGGCAGCTACGACGATAACACCGAGCAAACCAGTCCAAAATTTGCAGCAACGGCGAGCAATCAATTCAGTGTGGGTAGTGACGAAAACAATTTTGGTGTTGCTTTTGGTGTGAGCTCATTTAAACGCGAATTTGGTTCCGATAATGTGGAAACTGGCGGTGCCTGGGATTTTGAGGAGGACGCTAAACTGGAAGATCTTGAGCAGCGCGATTATCGCATCTCACGCGAACGTTCTGGCCTTACCTTGAACCTGGATTTCAAACCAACCGCCAACACTGATTTGTATTGGCGCAATCTGTACAGT
>JAGKXA010000223.1 GCA_021151615.1 Cellvibrionaceae bacterium
CTCATAACTGGCCAGTTGGGTCGCCATCTGCTTGACGTAATCAGAATCTATAGCCATTGCAATTCTCCTCCCGAGGGGTTTAGCAACATGAATGCCAATATTTAAAGCATTGATTTATATTGAATTTTTAACAAAGAACGGTGAAAAAATACTTCCGCATGCGCAGGCGGAAAAGCAAAGGGGAAATGCGCTTTCCGCACAGACGGAGCCTTAGCGTTAAAAAGCGACAGAAATGAGGAATTGTTTAAGTTGGACGGAATAAATAGGGGAAATAAAACGGCCGGCTTGAGGCTTTCCAAGAGACGGTTACACTTGTGCTCGCGATTAACTCATAACCTGTTACGCGGGATTAATCTAATGTCCAAAACAACTAACGAACCGACCTGCCCTGAAATGAAACTGTGTGATAAGCAGGACAATCAGCTAGCTATCTTAAAAAAGGCTATTGAAGCCGGAGAGAACTCAGGAGAAAGTGACCTTTCATTGCAAGACATAGTCACTCAGATAAAAAAACAGGCTTACCTGTTAAATAATCCGCTTCCATTCATTATTTTTATGAACAGATGTGTACTTTTAGAACAGATTACGCAGATAACACATGACTAGTAGTTACCTCGGCAATTAATTTACCGGAGGCTTCAGTCACCGTGGTTTTAACCACTCAGGATTTTCCCAAGTAAGGATTAAGAAATTCAGAAACCTGCTCACCGCACAAACCAACCTGAACATCGATACCCGCTTGTTGTAGCATTTGAATACCCTTACCGCTATTTCTCGGGTCAGGATCTAATATCGCCACAACAACATTTTTAATTCCGGAATTTGCCAGCATAGCAGCACAGGAGGGTGTTCTGCCTACGAATGAACAAGGCTCCAGAGTTACGTAGGCCGTTATATCATCCAGATTGCCCTTAAAAGCATTAAAAGCTTCAACTTCGGCGTGGTTACCACCAATTGCCTGGGTAAAACCTTCAGCAACAATAGCGCCGTTCTTAACCAGTACACATCCAACCGGAGGATTGGGAATGCAATGAGGGAGTGCATTTTTAGAAACCGCTAATGCACGCAGCATAAATTGTTCTTTCACGTGCTGCCCCCTAAACACCTTCCACTATCACAATATCCAATTCCGCACCGCCGATTCGGTAGGTTTTTGCATCCTGGTATTCCGCTGAATCCCAACACGCCAACGCAGATTCATAGGAGGGAAACTCAATAATAGTATTGCGTGAACGGGAACTCCCTTCAGCCACTTCATATTTACCTGCGCGCACCAGGAATTTTCCACCAAACTTTTCAACTGCCGTCGGAGTTCTGCTGGCGTATTCCTTGAACTTTTCCATATCGGTAACATCTGCACGTACAATCCAATAGCCTTTGTTCACTGCTTCAATCTCCATTCAAATGTGCACATCAAAAAATATTTTTTAACTTAAAGAAGTGATACAACTACTCACGACCGGTTAACGTTGCATATTAACCATCAAGATTCGCCATCGGCATCTCATGTCGTACGGTGGTGGTGCGCCATATTAAGTGATTTAAGGCAAGGAAGAAATGCCGCAACACCATTTTTGTACTGCGGCTGTTTATGAGAGGAAAACTATGACGCGGACAATAGAAGTGAGAATTAACGCGTGCAGGAAGTAATCAGGTTGCACTCACCAAATTATGAGTAACGGTCACCATGACTTCACTCAAATACTCCGCATCGCGCCCGACCTGGTAAAAACGACCGGAACCCCAGGTGTGCATCCAGTTGAGGCCAATGAAATACAAGCCATCCACATCAGTCACGCCACGCTTTTGTTTCGGATGGCCGTTCTCCTCAAACACGGGCAAATTGATCCACTCAAACCGCATATTAAAACCGGTAGACCAGACAACTGAATTAATGCCTGAGGATTCAATATCCAGCTCGGTAATCACTTCAGGTACATAGTTGCTGTGGATATTGTCATCCGCAGGTGCGCTTATATTGTTTTTCTGGATGTAGTCTTCGATTCCATTTACGATGCGCGCAGCAACCTGATCGGCGTAATCCAGATTTTGCTTCAGGTCATCGTTAAAAAATAATCGTTTGCCATCAGTATCTTTTAATACACCGTATAATTTCATTCCCTGCTCGGCAAAAATACGCAGATTTAAATCGCGCCCACCATCACGGCCGGTTACGTAATGATTAGTAGAATGCACTGCATTTTTTCCATCCGGATGGGTTTCCAATGTGGTGTTGTAGTAGCCCATATCATCCAGCCAATTCACCACATCGCGCCCGCGATAGCGGCGATTCACACGCGGTGCCGGGCCAACACATAAATGCACTTTGCGCCCGGCGAGATGCAAATCCTCCGCAATCTGGCAACCGGACTGACCAGTGCCAACCACCATCACGTCTCCCGGCGGAAGCTGCTCAGGGTTTTTATAAAAATTGGAATGCACATGGGCAATATGCGCCGGCATTTTTTTCGCCATTGCCGGCACACGCGGCTCGTGATAACTACCGCAGGCAATAACCACCTGGTCAGCCGTGTAAATGGTATCCACGGTAACCAGCGTAAATAGCTCACCATTTTTTGTGAGCGATATAACCGGGCTGTTAAAAATAATTGTCGGATTAAAAAAAGCGCGATACCCCTCCAGATACTCCACGATTTCATCCTTCACCATAAATCCATCCGGATCATTCCCCTGATAAGGATATCCCGGCAATTGACATTGCCAGTTGGGAGTTACCAGACAAAAGGTATCCCAGCGCTGGTTGCGCCAGTTGTCGGCGATCTGGCTGGACTTTTCCAGAATAATATTGTCGATGCCCTGCTGCGACAAACAGTAGCTCATGGAAAGCCCGGCTTGCCCCGCGCCAATCACAATTGCGCTGTGATGTTGGTGACTTTTTGTCGCCGGCGAATTGCCTTTAGTTGATTCCGAAATTGCGGCCATGTTCATAATATTTCCCGTAACAAAATTAACGAATAAATGTAATTAAAGGTACGCTCTGCGCTAATTAAATTGTGTAACACGAACCTCGCCGGTTATTTCATGTTCACGTAAAAATTGCAGCTTGCGATTAATTTTTTCCAGCTCCGCACTGGCAGCTGTGCAGTAATAACCAAATTTTTTATACACCCGTTCGGATGCCGCGTTCAGCGCCGAATGAATTCGTTGGTCAAATTCCGCCTGGCTGTATTTGCCACCTGCAGCCAGATGTTCATGCACAATGGTTGATGGCGAGTAGTAAGTGACTTGATCACCATCCGGCCAAATCACCTTAAAATTAACCGCTGGCATGCTGGCCCCCCATTGCGGTCAGTGGTTGTTTTTTGATATCCCAAACCTCGGCAGCAGTACCCAGGTGATCGAGCTGAATTTTTCCATCACCGGTAAAACTGCCAATAGGTGCACAACTTAAGTGGGAGTGTTGAAAATAATTCAATAATGACGAAACTTTTTCCGGTTCCACTGCAAGTAGAAAACCGAAGCTCTGGAATGCGCGGAGCCAGCGAAACAAATCACCCTCTGGCCGAGGGATCGCACTTAAATCCAGCACAGCGCCACAACCCGTTAACTCCAGCATCATGATCAAAGTGCCGAGCAAACCGCCGTTACTAATATCTTTTGCAGCAACAGCCAATTCCGCTTCGGCTAATTCCGCCGGCACATTCCACTGTGCGCGAATTTGTTCCGGTGATTTACCCTGCACGCAGCCCCAATAAGGTAAATCGCCATGCCAGCTGCCAGTTAAGTCAGTCAACATAAATAACCGCTGGCCGGGCTTGATGTGGTGACAAGACAATAATTTTTTTGCATAGCCGGTAATTGCAACCGCAAGGTTGGGCGCAAAGCCGGATTGAATACTACTGTGGCCACCGGCAAAATAAATCCCGAATACATCGCACGCGCGCTTCATATGTTTTAATAAAATCGCACTCGCTTCCTCATCGTTATGCCAGTAAGCATTTACTATGGCCGTTGGCCTGCCGCCCATCGCCGCTATATCGCTGATATTCACCATCACCGATGACCAGCCCGCCGCGCGCGGATCGTTGCGCACAAAATCCGGCAACATACCTTCCATTGCCAACAACTGAAATCCATCGGCAGTTTTAAATGCGGCGCAATCATCGCCAGGCATTGCATAGCATTGCTCAAGTGTTAAATCTGTTGGTTCATTGCAAAAACCGGCGGCTAATTTAATGGCTGTTTTTGCTTGAATCTCCGGCAGCATACGCAGCTCATCGCACAACAACTCCAATTCACTTTGTTGGTGATGCCCGACACTGCTGCAGGAATATTTTTTCTGGTTGATGCTCGCCAGGCTATTCATGATAAATGCCGTCCCATAAATGGGTAATGTTCCAACTCCGCCTGCATGCGCACATGAGGCCGCCCGGCCACTTCAATTGTCCCTAATGTTTGCCAATGTACCGAGCGGAAATAGGTTTCATTTTGCGGTTGCACATTGGCGAGAAAACGCGTGCAACCCAAATCTTTTGCGCGCGATACCGCTTCATTAATTAACGCCTTGCCAATCGATTGATGGCCACGATAGGCACGCGCAACACACAAGCGTCCACCAAACCATAAATTGTCATGTTCATCATCAACCTGATAAATACGCACTGCACCGACCACATCATCGGCAATCGCGCAATTAGCAGCGAGCGCGACAATCGCGATTGCACGAAAATCCTGCCCATCCTGTTCATTGTCTTGCAGGATTTGTTGCTCCTGCGCAAACACCGATTTACGCAATGCAAAATAACGCTGCTTTTCCCAGGAACTTTCTGCCACCTTGACTTGAATATGTTGCGAGCGAAAGTCGGAAAATTGTTGATCATCAAACGCATACTGCAGCCGGGCCATGGGCCACCTCCTGTTCGTAACTTTTGAGTGATGAGCAGGCACCACATTTTGCGCAACCTGCTTTGAGTGAATCCGACTGAATCCCGGCATGCACTAATGCCGGGCCCAATTGTTTAAATAAACGATCAAGCATATCTGCGCCGGGCATGGGGTGATGTTCGAGCGGTGTACCTGCAACCGGCACAAAAGGAACCACAAAGGGATACACCCCGATGCCAATTAATTGTTTGCTCATCGCAATAATTTCATCTTCGGTATCACCCAGGCCCGCGAGGATATAAGTACTTACATTGCCGCGACCAAAAACAGCCACCGCCGCTTTAAACGCTGACATATAACGGCTGAGTGGAACACTCGCCTTGCCGGGCATTATGTTTTTACGCACCCGATCGCTAACAGCTTCCAGATGCATTCCGAGCGCATCTACACCGGCATCTTTTAATCGCTGGAACCACACATCATCATCCGGTGGCTCGCATTGCGCTTGAATGGGAATATCAACCAGTGAACGCACCGCGCGCGCGGATTCCACTAATACCGCCGCACCGCGATCCAATGTTTTGGGTGTACCGGTAGTCATAATCATTTGGGTTACGCCATCCAACTCAACCGCAGCACGCGCAACTTCTGCTAACTGTTGCGGAGTTTTGTGGGCGATGGTTTTGCCATTTTTTAACGATTCTTCAATCGCACAAAATTGGCAGGATGTATCACGGTTACGGTAACGAACGCACTCTTGCAACACGGTTGTCGCCAACACATCCTTGCTGTGCAGGGTTGCGATTTTCCAATAGGGAATTCCATCGTTGGTTGTTAACTCATAGAATTTTGGTCGCCCCGGCATAGCCGCTTTGGCAATTAATTTTTCGTGTTCAAAAATTAATACCTGTTCATGGTTGGCATCAGCTCTGGCACTGAATGGCGAGCGCTGGATTTGCTCGTTAAACACCGGGATCATGCTGGTCTGGCTGGCGAAGCTAAATGCTTTGTGATCCGTTGGCCCTGCACCACCCGTACGCGTTAAACCAAGGTTGTTTTCATCTACCCAACGCAGGCCATGGGTTTGGATTTGCGTTAACTGCTGACTACTCAATGCCATGATCAGAATCCCCCGGTCATTGGTGACTAATTACTTGCACTAAAAAGATTGGCATTTGATACGGCCGGCACAAGCGTTAGGCCTTCAGCAATTTCATCCGGATCATTTTTTTCCCTGAGGTTGCTTTGCGGTTTAACCGAATGTGTATGACTTGTTGGCGTTTTATCAATTAGCAAACTGAGCAATTCAGGGCGACTGTAATGCCCCACCGAATCCATCATGCGTTTGCGTTTATTGATGAGATTAAAATCCAGTTCGGCGATGCACGCTCCTTCACCGGAATCACTGCGCAACGGAGTCCCGAGCAATTTTCCTTCCGGCGATACAATGGCGGTAAAACAACCACCACTAATTGCAGCGATGGGCCCACCCGTATCTTTTACGATTTGAGCTTGCTGTTCCGGTGTTAACCAACCCGTTGCATTGACTACAAAGCAACCGGATTCCAACGCATGGTGACGAATGGTTGCTTCAATTTGTTCGGCAAAAATTTCGCCGACCAACGAACCGGGAAACATACTCACATGAATTTGTTCGCGATCTGCCATCAGTGCGTAGCGCGCAAGCGGATTGTAATGCTCCCAACACGCGAGCGAACCAACGCGGCCAACGGCGGTATCCACCGCGCATAAACCGGAACCATCCCCCTGCCCCCACACCATGCGCTCATGGAATGTCGGCGTAATTTTTCGGCGATGTTGAACGAGCTGACCATCCGCATCAAATAATAATTGCGCGTTATAAATAGAACCGCCGTCGCGCTCATTAATACCGACAGAGACAACCATCTTCGCTGCTTTTGCAGCGGCGGCAATTTGTTGTGTAAAG
>JAGKXA010000634.1 GCA_021151615.1 Cellvibrionaceae bacterium
CAGTAATGCTGTCTGGCGTTAATAAAAATTCAGTAGTACTACCAACCTTTTTCGCCCAATCCAGGCCCTGTAATAATTCCAGGCAGGCCTCACGCTCCTGGTCATTGCAAACCGCCGTCACTTCCGCCACCAGGTCATTGCCGGTGATGCCGACAATATCGACATCGCCCGCAGGCACATGCACGCGAATAACTTCAGCGCTGCTGACATCCTGCTGCAGGCTAATGTGCCGCTCGCCGTCTTTGGCAAATGCCGCTGCGGAACAGAGCGACAATGCGAGACCGGTACAAATGATGTGAGTGCGTGTTTTGTACATAGGATTTGCCCCGTATAAGCGATTGAAGTGAACACTGCTTATCTAGACGTGGGCAACGCGGATCTGGATTCCCCTTTATCAAAATAAAGAGTGTATGCAGCAACATCACCCTGACATGCAGGGATAGACCTGTGGATCAAATCAAATACTTGAGCGCTCGGACAACTGGCTCCGGGTGGGTCCAGGTTGACACCACAACATCCCGTGGTTGCGGTGCCAAACCAGGAGTGATTAGGGGTTATTAACAAACTTGGACAACAAACGCAGGTAGGCCACCTGATAGTCATTGTGGTTTTCGGTGATCTGCCAGGAGTTGAGCGGCCAGCTCGTATTGAAGTCCAGATAGGCTTTCATCGCCGGTTGACCTTTGGGTGGGTTGGGTGCCGCAGAACCACAGCCGGCATTGGGGCTGCTGGAGGTACAGTTACCATCCCAGTCGTAACTCGGGTTAGCACCACCCACCAGGAAACCGGGCGCCGGACCGTAGGTAGAAACTCCAACTCTGTCCCACAGGGCGCTGCCATTGGTGAACCAGGTGTGATAGAACTCGTTGACCGAGCTGTGCACACCCAGGCTGTACATGTTGGACAGGTACACCATGCCTTGCGGATTGGTGCCGTGCAGGTAATTCAAATAGGCGAGGGCAGCATTGTTAACCTGGCTGGCGTCGGCGTTGCCCGCCTTATAGCTGATCAGGTTAGTAAAGCTGGTGCCCTTGCGCGACATAGAGCGGTTACTGCCCCAGGTGAAATTGCCATCACCACCAATATGGACA
>JAGKXA010000224.1 GCA_021151615.1 Cellvibrionaceae bacterium
CCTCCCTTTTACAAAGGGAGGGAGTTATAGCTCCTCCCCTTTAACAAAGGGGAGGCCAGGAGGGGATTAGCCCTTACGGGCTTGCATCAATTCAATAAAGTGGTCGAACAGGGTATCGGCTTCGTGCGGGCCGGGGCTCGCCTCAGGGTGTCCCTGGAAGCTGAACGCTGGCTTGTCGGTGCGATGAATACCTTGCAAGGAGCCATCGAACAGCGACTTGTGGGTCGCACGCAGGTTTGCCGGCAAGCTGCTCTCCTCCACCGCAAAACCGTGGTTTTGCGCGGTGATCAACACTCGCTTGGTATCCAGGTTTTGCACCGGGTGGTTACCACCGTGATGGCCAAATTTCATTTTGATGGTTTTTGCACCTGAGGCCAGCGCCAACAGCTGATGCCCCAAACAAATCCCGAATACCGGAATATCAGTTTCCAAAAACGCTTTGATAGCTTCGATGGCGTAGGTACATGGCTCAGGATCGCCAGGGCCATTAGAGAGGAAAATCCCGTCAGGGTTCATTGCCAACACGTCAGCGGCAGTGGTTTTGGCCGGAACTACAGTCAGGTCACAACCGCGATCAGCCAACATACGCAGGATATTGCGCTTAACGCCAAAGTCGTAGGCAACTACCTTAAATTTCTTGGCGCCGGTCAGCGCTGTGTGGCCTTCACCCAATTTCCAACTGCTTTCGTTCCAACTGTAGGACTCGCTCACAGTGACTTCTTTGGCCAGATCCAACCCTTTCAAACCACCGAAGGCTTTTGCTGCTTCAAGGGCTTTAGCCTCATCGACATCATCTCCCGCCATCAAGCAACCGTTTTGCGCACCTTTGTCGCGCAGCAAGCGAGTCAGGCGACGGGTATCAATATCCGCAATGCCGATTACGTTACGCGCTTTCAGATAATCAGAAAGGCTTTCCTGATTGCGGAAGTTGCTTGCCAGCAGCGGCAAATCGCGAATCACCAGGCCGGTCGCCCAGATGCGCTCGCACTCTTCGTCTTCAGCATTGGTACCGGTGTTGCCGATATGGGGATAAGTCAGGGTAACGATTTGCTGGGCATAGGATGGATCGGTAAGGATTTCCTGATAACCGGTTATGGCAGTGTTGAACACTACCTCACCTACAGATAAACCCTCGGCACCAATAGCGGTACCACGAAACACACTACCGTCGGCAAGGACCAGAATGGCCTTCTTCGGGGCAGGAAGGGATTCCTGAGTAGTCAAAACAACCTCCTGGGCTGGCTGGGTTTTGGCTTGAAAGCGGCTTGCTGCCAAACGCTGGTTAAATCAAACCTTGGATTTCTATCTGACTTTATAAATGGCACCCGGTTCGAATTCACTTTCTTTGGGCTCAACAACTCAGTCGCATTGCTCCTGTTAGGGGTGATCAGCGCGATAAGTCGTTGTATATAAAGGCAAATTTAATCTGACTGTAAAACGTTTGGTTGTAAAAAAGCGAGATGAAACCCAAATCTCATCTCGCCTTTTTATGTTCTTGTGCGAACCATTTTGTATTTTTCTGCTGCCCGGTTTTCGGCCTGGCGCAATCTGGCTGCGAATTCTACGGGACTGAGGTCCGGCTGTCTATTGGAAAATCCCTTTCTCTGGATTTAGGTTTAATCGGCCTTATAAGTGTGTAGCTTCCACTCTGTTTTTCCATCTTCCTCTGAATAGGACTGAGTCTCTATTAACAAAACATGGTCTTTCGTCGACCAGGCAATATTGAGTGGATTCTGCAGCGGAATTTCGGCATATCGTTTGTTGGTCGTCGCGTTGTACAGGGTAACTCCCGATTGCTGCCGCAATACCGCCCAGCCGGAGCCGAGATCTATCACCTGCCGATCTTGCAGAAGCGATTGGTTTAAGCGCGTATCGAACTCTTGCGGATAGTTCAGACCATCCCACAGCCGAGTTGAGACTTTTTGATCGCCAGTTGAACGCATTTGCGCCCGAACACTTCCCCCATAAGAAACGCTCCATTGATAGAAACCCGCTTTCAAATCCACTATGGGTGAGACATACACATAATCAGGTACTGAGAATTCAACATAGGCATCCGGCAAAATGGCAATTTCCTCTGCTGTTTGCAAATCGTAAATAACCGGGTGCTTCATATTCGGATCCACCTCATAGTTAGCCCAGGCAACACCCACCCCGGTGCCGCGCTGGGTAATATTGGACAGGGTTTGTCCTTTTCGTTGAACAAAGATTTTTTCCACACTGGATTTATCGAAAGGCTCGACACCGACTTTGTCGCCATTATTCTGCCAATTTAAAAATACCCTTTTTGAAAAAATCGCAAGATTACATTGGCCAGGCGAACGGGATATCGGCAAACGCGACACTGATTTTTGCGTTAGCAACTCAAACTCTTGCAAATGATCATACCCATCTATCCATAAACGCCCCTCATCCGAGAGACCCCATTTATTAAAAATGGCTCCATTCTCATAGTTCAGTTGACTGAAACAATTGGCCTGATTCGGCATCACTTTAGCCAAATCAATCTCACCCAAATTTATTTCATATAACTTGACAGGCACCACCCCGACCGATAATTGACGAGCGCCCACTGCTTCATCTTCAATACGGCAGACCTCAGCAGACCAGGGAGTAATATCCTTCACCGGAATATTGTCCAGATACTGAGCCAGCGAAATCTCGATTATTTTTCCGCCGCCGCTATAAACTTGCTCGCCCATGATTCCCTGGCGCTGCGTATCCAGAGCGCCAGCTTCAACACCCAATAATGTTTTTCCGTCCAAAGATGGGATAAACGAACGGGTTAGATTTTCAAGATTCTTTTCCAACAAAACGTCACCATTCGATGACTTACGAACGATTAACTTTCGATCTTCAATCGTTGCAATCCAACGGCCAAGGGGATCAGCAGTAAAATCAGTGAAATATTGTCCAGTAACTTTTAGCGAAGATGTCGAACTACCACAGCGCTTCAGATTAAATTTCAGAATGGGAACAGGGGTATTAATATCCCTGTTAAACGGATCAGGAGTTTGCCCTACCGCATACAAATCTCCTGTCGCTTCAGAAAAATGCCACAATAAAGTTTCACCGGTAATCGTAGTCAGCGGGGATTCAAAGAAACTATGTAAATTTCGGGTTTTCAAATCCCACACTGCAAATTGCATCGAACTGGGTTCCGCCGCTGCCTCCCATTTTTCTCCCAAGATACCTTGGACCACTAACAGTTTTGAATCCTGGTCCAAAAACTGGAGATGCACAGTATTTCCGATCACCGGGATTTGGCTAACAACCTGACCACTGCTTGAGTCCAGTAGCACTATTCGGCGCTGATCAGAGGACGCCACATCATCAAAGGCGATCAATTTACTATCAGCGGAAATAGCCAAACCAAGGCTGCTATAAAATCCATCACCCGGTACGTAATTCAGATCGGGATCGGAAATAGTTTCGCAGCTGGATTTTAAATGACGAATAGACGGGCTGGTGTTGCTGAAATCCACCAGACTTATGCAATTATCATTACGTACAGCAACTTTTTCACCATTGAGGGAAGAACCGATCAGCTTCGGTGTACGGAACAACATGAGCTGCTGATCAGCGCCAGTCCCAACATTCCGCCGATGCAATATTGAGTCACCATCCAGATAGACGAGCCATTCACCATTACCCGACAAGACCGCCGGCATACGCCCGGAACGATGTCCGAAGAGGCTCTCCTCTTCACCGGTAAGGCCTGCAGCCCACACAGGAAATGATGTGCACCAACCTGCAAAGATGACGGCACACAATGCAAAACATTTCATGCCGTTCCCCTTAAATTCCTTGCAGTTTATTTGCTTATTGTTCAGTTGCTGAGTCACAAGCGGCCTCACTGGTTAATAACATTTTTTTCCACAGCAATGTTTTTCTTTGCAATACCACAGAAGACCAAAGCTCAAGCTTATCCTGTTTAAATGCATTTATAGCCGCGAGTGCCACTGATAAAACGTCGACCTTCTGCTTATGGAATTGGCAATTTACCGGGTCAGCAGAACCGGCGGTTGTTACCCTGGGAAAAATATTTTCAATATTCTTTATATAATCCCTCCTCGCAGCAACATCAGCAAATGTCCCTCTTTCTGCAATATCGATCAAAACAGCACGCAGATCTTCCGGTTTTACATCGCCCGTTTTTTCAATCCCTAGAATGATGGCTTGCAACTCTGCCAGGCCAAGTGCTTTATAGGGATATTTGTTACATATATCCAACTGCGTATCCCAATCTGTTTTTAATTGACTGAGAACAGATTCCCCCATCGCCTGCTGGAGCATATCCTTTTCAACTGCTTCGTAGTAAGCCGCTGTTTCAGTTCTGCATTGATTCGCGGTGATATGCTCAAGTGAACTTTCACGATTTATATAGGGCGGAACTAACTGCTGGTCATTGACGTACCTATGGCAGCCCTCTTTTTTTGATGCGTCTTCCATGACGATGCAATTAGCATGGCTGGTAATTGCTTGTTGTTGCGCAAATTGGTAACCCGCCAGAATTTCATCGGCGACCTCCCCCGCATTAGTGCCTGCCACACCCGCCACCAGCAATTCTTCTTGAAGATCAGGTTTGGAGGGAGGCGCAAGAGAAAAAGCAACCTCTTCCTTATTAGCTTTAGTGGAAAACGAGGGTTTAAAAAAAATTACGCCGGAAACTACAATAATCAGTAGCAGTATCAAATTTAATTTCATTTTTTCCTTGCCAACTATTTTTAATAAGCAGAACCAGATTTTTTACTTAAGTAACAGCAAGCGCTAATAAACAGCAAGCGCAGTTGCTACTTCCGGCTCATGCGCACACTTCAGTGCATATTCTTTCACGGTGGGTTTTCCCTGTGCTGTTGCCTGCAACTTTGGATCCGCACCTGACGCCAGTAATAATTTCACCATATTCGCATCGCAATTATCTATCGCCTCTTCAAGTGGCTGAGGGATACCATTATTTAGTTCATTCACCGGCAATCCCTGGTCGATTAAAAACTTCACCATAATCGCATCGCGCTCATAGATAGCCAGGTTGAGTAAGCTACGTTTACCTTTGCGCAACTGAGCGTCCGCTAGTTGCAGGTCACTTCCCTTTGCCAATAAATATTGTGTCAACGCCAGCTTCTTGTCATCAATGGCATTACGTATCAGCGAGTCACGTCCATAATCGACCTGCAGATCCATACCCCCGTCGATCAAATACTCCATTAACGGCAAGCTTTCAGAACTCAGCGCATCGTCAAGTAACCTGTGATGGATACGCAAGCTTTCAGCAGAAAATCCTGCCGCGCGTTTACGTATAAGCTCAATGGGCACCCAGGCCGCAAATTGTTTTTTCAGTGAGGATTTTTGGTAGCTATCCTGGTCCTTGCATTCCTGCTCAGAAGTCGGTTCATAATTTTCTACCAGCCAACCATTTTGGGCGGGTGTTCCATTTAAATAGATACGCGCCTGAATCGCCCCTATTTCCCCGCTGCCAAGCTCGGCAGGCTCCAAGTGACTGATGAGCTGGAAGTCATTATTGGAAACCAAATATTCCGTTGTTTTTACTGGATACCATTGATCACTATGGGCAGGTCTTTTTGACCAGATGACTTCTGCTTTTTTTAATGGAGCATCAAGTAATCTGGTCACTAGCGAAATTCGTTTGCCTGGCTGAATAAAACATTTCAACGGTGCATCGCCCTGCAATTCGGACGCCATCACCATGCTAAACACAGTCCATGAAGGAGAATATTTTTGCATCGCTTGCTCGAGTAAAAAAGCAGCTCCTGCATAACCGGATTCATCGGCGACATTAAATGCTTGCCGCCCGGTATAATCAAATTCATAAGGATCGAGATAAGGCAAATAGCTGCTGTCTTTTTCACTGAACGCGAAACCAATTAAATTGATAATCGCAAACTCATCCCCCACTGCCGCTGCACGCATAAGCGCAGACTCACCTAAACGATTGCGGCCTTTAAAATAGCGACTATTAGTAACTACACTAGCGTTGCTCGAATATCCCCAGTCCGGGTTAGCAACCGGGCCACCGTGCAGCATATGCTCCATTAAAATAGCCGCTAACGTGTTATCCTTTGTTGCTACCGCTAGATCCAATGGGGAGCGCCCGTCGGCATCGCGAATAAAAGGGTTAACGCCAATAGAGAGCAAACTTTTTATAGTGTTGTAACTCTTGTTTTTGATTGCTTCCAACAACACCGTATCACCGGCAATTGTTTTACGGTTAATACTGACGTCCGTATAGTTGACCACAAGTCCTTGTCTTTTTTTCCTGGCAGGAGGCAAGGCTTCATCCCGATACACTGCCTGGCTAAAGACGTCGCGGGTCATCTCGTCACGTTTTGTATTTTTAACACCAATAGAAATAGTTTCATCACCCTCCTGCTGTTCAAAAATATAAACCGGTGCAGGAGAGACTTTCTCAGCATATTGAGCCATTCTAAAAACATCGGAAAAAGTTATCGAGAAATAACCAAAGAAATCAGCAGAAGCATCCATTCGCCGGGATTTTTCATCATCAGAAAATGCAATTTGGTCACTGTGGATCAGGCATTGGCCAGACCATAACTCTACCCGCACCGGTGCGGGAACGCCTGCCCCACTGTTAGTATTCGCCACGCCATCCATTGTGGACCAAACTCGCCACCGGGCAGCAGACACACCAACCTCCTCGCGATAAATCAACGCATCCCGCTGAAACCATTTAAATTCAATCGTCGCAGACTTTACACCAATAACTTCAGAGAAATAGGTCAGTGATTTTCTGTGCGGTGATGCTGATTG
>JAGKXA010000225.1 GCA_021151615.1 Cellvibrionaceae bacterium
GTCCAAAGCTTAATTAAAAAAATGCCGCCAGCTTAGCTGGTGGTATTTTGATAAGTTCTTGCAACAAGCTCGCATCGCTCCACAAGCAAATTAGTCACTATGGCCTGGTCATTACGTACACTACCAACGCTCTCCGAAGACCAGTTCCTCCAGTGGGGCAAACTGCTGGAGGAGCGCACCGGTATTCAGTTGGTGTTTCAGCAAAAGGCCTGGCTCGAGTCGCAGATTTATGCGCGTCTGCGCGATATGGGTTACAGCGATTACGACAGCTACTATCTGTTTGTTGCTGAGGAAAGTATCGACTCCAAACTGGAATGGGCGCGCTTGGTGGATCGCATTGCCGTTAAGGAAACCAGCTTTTTCCGCCATCGCGAATCTATTGAGTATGTGCGCAACTACCTGCAACAGAAAATCAACAATCAGTCTTTGCACGATAGTTTTGATGTATGGAGTCTTGGTTGTGCCACCGGTGAGGAAGCCTATTCACTGGCAATGGTTGTGAATGATTGTTTTGAACTGGCGGCAATTAACCCTTACTACGGAATTACCGCGCTGGATATCAGCCCCTCAGCGCTGGCAGCGGGCCGCAAAGCACGTTATAGCAAGCGGCGAGTGGAGCAGGTGAAGCTTGACGAAGTAAAGCGCTATCTACAAGTTTGCGCCGATGGCAGTTACGAAGTCGTTAGCAAACTGCGCGATCGCGTCTGCTTTACCCAGAGCAATATTATTAATGCGCGCCAATTGCCGCAGGTGCAGGTCGACGTGATTTTCTGCCAAAACCTGTTGGTATATTTCCGCCGCTGGTTGCGTCGGGACGTATTAAATGCCCTGGTTGATCGACTGAAGCCGGGTGGCTTATTGATTGTAGGCCTGGGCGAAGTGATGGATTGGGAACACCCGGACATGCAGCGCGCTAGCGATGACCAGGTGCAAGCCTATATTCGCCAACCCTGAAACATCGACGGCCAAAAGAACAGCGATAGCTAAAAGAACAATGCTGGAACCACAAATAAATAGCATAGGTCGCATTGAGCGAGACTAACGAGAGGACAGCTCTGCATGGCAGACAATCGCAATTTTGCCGCGTTGGATTGGTTGATCCACGAGATCAGCGAAACGCTTAAAGAAGCGCGTCAGTCGCTCGAAAGTTATGTGGAAAATCCCAAGGATGCCGCGCGCATTCGCTTTTGCCTGACGCATATCCATCAGGTACACGGCAGTTTGCAGATGGTAGAGTTTTATGGCGCCGCCATGCTCGCCAGCGAAATGGAGCAACTGACCCAGGCGATGATCGCCGGCAACGTTGGCAATGCCGGCGAAGCGCAAGAAGTGTTAATGCGCGCGATTTTGCAATTCCCGCTTTATCTGGATCAGGTCAAGGCCACCCGCAAAGACAATCCTCTTATCGTGCTGCCGCTACTCAACGACCTGCGTGCAGTGCGCGGCGAGAGCCTCTTGACCGATACAAAGCTCTTTGTGCCCAACCTGACTCCGGCTAAAAAAGTTAGCGGTGCACGCCTGCCGGTTACCCAGGACAATGTGCAATTCCAGGCAATGGTGCTCAAACTGCGCCAGATGTACCAATATGCCGCCTCGGGCTTTATCCGTGGGGTTAACCCGGAAGAAAACCTGGCTTACCTGCATAAGGCATTCTCGCGCCTGCAGAAACTGACCCACGGCACAGCGCGTTTTGCACTCTGGGATATCTGCCTCGCGTTGGTGGAAGCCATAGAAATTGATGCCATAGAGATGAGCGTGGCAGTCAAGAACCTGCTGCGCCAACTGGATAAAGAAATCAAAGTTCTCGCCGTACACGGGGTTAAAGCGCTCAATAGCTTCACCAACGACGAGCTGATCAAAAACCTGCTCTATTACGTGGCCCGTGCGGGCAAACATGCACCCGGCTTTCCACCCAATTCCCAGTTGCAGCGCATTTACGAAACCTATCATTTGGAAGAAGCACTGCTGGAAGGCAAGGAAACTGGCGATGACACCCAGGATATGCTTTCCGTGCCCGATGCCGACGCCATGCGCTCGGTGGTTGGCGCACTGAAAGAAGAACTGAACCTGATCAAAAACAGCCTGGACGTATGTCTGGCCGGTGGCGATACCCACGCCAGCCTGAGCGATGCCCTGCCGATTGTGAAACGCGTTGCCGATACTATGGCAGTCCTGGGTCTTGGCGATTTACGCAAACGCATTCTGGAACAGGGAGCGGCGCTGGAGCTGGTGGTTGAATCCCACAGCACCCTGAATGATGAGCAATTGTTGTCGGTTGCCAGCCAGATTATTTCCGTCGAAAACGCGCTCGACAGCCTGATCGAACCCGGCGGGCAAGATGCACACAACCTCGACGAAGCCGATATCACCCTGACCCGCGCCAAGGAATCCGTACTGCGCGAAGCGCGCAACGGCCTGGAACACGCCAAAGACGCGATCATCGAGTACATCGCCTCCCAATGGAATCGCCAGCACCTGCAAACTGTGCCAGCTACCCTGCGCGAGATTCGCGGTGGCCTGGAAATTATGCCGCTGCCGCGCCCGGCTCGTATTTTGGGGGCCTGTGCCCGCTTTATTGAAGAGCAATTGCTGGAGCAGGAAGCCACTCCGCAATGGGCAACCCTGGACACCCTCGCCGATGCGATTACCAGTGTTGAATACTATCTGGAGCGCCTAAGCAGCGGCGGCCGCAAAGAAGAGAATGACCTGTTGCTAAGTGTGGCTGAGGAGAGTGTCGCCAGCCTGGGTTATGCCGTTGCCAAAACCAGTAAACCGGATACCGCTGAAACAAGCAGCGAGTCTGCAGAAGAGAAAGCATTGGCGGCTGCCTACGGTGCCAGCGCCTATGCAGAGGCCTTACCAGAAGCAGAGGCAGATGAATCCAGCCAACTGGAAGCTATCTACGCCAAGGCAGCCCCGTCCGACACTCTTACCCTGCAACCGGGCTATACCGAAGAAGAATCCCTTATTGCCGATACAGCAGCTGATAGGGTAGTCGGCAAATCCGAACAGGAAATAGTGGAAGCGGACAGCGAACCTCTGCCGGTCATGGAGCTGGAAGAAGTTGCTGATGAAGCCGATGAAATACTGGTTGGCGAATCGGGTGAAGAGCCTGATACAGAAATAGCCACCACCACAGAACCTGACTTGGTCGCCACCAATAACGCCCCGGTTATCCAGCGTGAAAACAACGAAGACATAGATGAAGAAATCATCGAAATCTTTATTGAAGAGGCTGGCGAGGTTACCGAAACGATTGGCGAGTATTTCCCGAAATGGGCGCAAAATTTTGCAGATAATGACTCGCTGATCGAATTCCGCCGCGCCTTCCACACCCTGAAGGGCAGTGGACGCATGGTTGGCGCCAATGAAATTGGCGAGCTGGCCTGGTCCATCGAGAACATGCTCAACCGTGTGATTGACCACACCATTGTGGCGCAAGCAGTGCACGTACATATCATCGAAAAAGTCCGCCGCTTGTTGCCGGATATGATTGCTGCCTTCCGCGACAACATTGCCAATCCTCATACCGAGTTGGCTGAAACCTATCGCCAGCACGCCCATTCACTGTCTCAAGGGATTATTCCCGAGGCGCTGTTGAATGAGCTCGAACTTGCCCCTGCTGGCCAGGCCAGTGCAGCGCAACCAGTGCAAACAGAGACGCCGGACGACGAACCTTATGTCGTCGAAGACGCGGAAGCGCTTGATCTGGAAGATGCCATTGTTGAAGACATTATTGAGCCGGAACTACCGGTGGTCGAACTTGAGTCCAGCGACGAAGTACTCAGTTTTGAAGACGCCACTGTGGAATCCCCTGCAGATGAGCCGGTTATCGAGCTGATTGAAGAAGATACAGGTAGCGACGAAGCCGAGCTGGCACAGGTTTATGCCGAGCAGCAACTCAGCCCGGTGTACAGTGAATCAGTTGATGAAGATATCGATATAGATGATCCGGATGCCCAGCTATGGGACATCTTCGGCGCCGAGGCGGTGTATCACCTGCACGTAGTACAGCAATTCATCCAGCGGATGGAAGCGGAAGCGCCTATTTATGAACCGCCCAGTGAAGAGATGCAGAGAGCTCTA
This sequence comes from Cellvibrionaceae bacterium, assembly GCA_021151615.1. GTDB lineage: Bacteria > Pseudomonadota > Gammaproteobacteria > Pseudomonadales > Cellvibrionaceae > Cellvibrio. The sequence continues at coordinate 4,087 of JAGKXA010000225.1, forward strand.
CATACCCTCAAGGGCAGTGCGCACATGGCTGAAGTTACCCAGGTTGCCGAGCTGGCCACGCCACTGGAACGATTTGTCAAAGAGTTGCGCTCCTATCAGGTCAATATCAACGACGATATTCTCCAGTTGTTGCGCGATGCGGTCAGTTACACCCAGGTTGCCCTGCGGCAAATTGAAACTGGCGAAGCTGTCGAAATTCCCCGCTTGCAACAATTTATCGCGCGCGTGCATGAGCTGCGCGACATCCATGTAGCGCCGCTGGTCAGCCTGCAGGAAATGGACGAGCTGGGCAAACGCCCGGTCGATCCCGAACTGCTCGCGATCTTTATGGCAGAGGAAATGAACCTGCTGCTGGATGCCGACAAGATCATCACCCAATGGCAAGGCAATCCGGCTGATACTGCCCACCTGATTCCAGTGATGGACGAGTTGGGCAAACTCACCCAGGCCGCCGCCCATGCTTATTTACCCGCCATGGCAGAATTGGGTTCCAAGATTCACAACGTATATGAAGCAGTATTGGCGGGCCAATTGCGCTGTTCGCCGCGTATTTGCGACAGCCTGAATCAAGCCCACACCGCCCTGCTGGATATGGTAGATGCCATAGCTGCCGGTCAAAACCTGAACGGTATTCCCGAAGCCGTTAACGACTCGCTCGATGACCTGTTGAGTAACGAGGTCGTCACTATTACCAGCCTCGCCAGTGATCAAGTGCCGCTGCTGGAGGAAGATATTCCGCTGGTTGACCAGTTGGTCGAAGAAGTTCAGCCAGAAATTGCCGCCAACAGCGATTTTAACGTCGATAACCTGCCCACACTGGAGCTGGAAGAAGCTTATTTGCCGGAAACAGAAGAGCTTGAGCTTTCTGTCGCAAATGAAGAGATAGAACTGACATCCCTTGTCGCTGAAGAACCAGATGTCGGCAACGAAACCCTGGAGCTGATTGAAGAGGTTGAACCACTGACGCTCAGCGAGCCTGTCTATGTCGACGAGACGCTGGAGCTGATCGAAGAACCCGCACTGATGGATGAAGTGGTCGAGCTGGATGAAATCATCGAGTTGGAAACCCCTGCAACCTTTGCGGTTGATGAAACCTCCGGCGTTGAAACACTGGATTTGGGCGAAGCTATTCAGTTGGAAACCCCTGCGACCTTCGAGGTTGAAACCGTCTCTGACATTGAAACCCTGGATCTTGGCGAAGCCATTGATCTGGCAGAGACAATTGCACCCGACGAAGCGCTGGAATTAGACGAACCCGTACAGTTGGGCGACCTTGTTGAGCTGATCGACGAAGATACCTATGATCTCAACGATCAAATTCCAGAATTAACCATCGAAGCCGAAGCCGAAGCCGAAGCCGAGCAGGATGATGCTGTGCTGCTCGATAACGAGCAAGAAGAAGTCGATGAAGACTTTGATCCGGAAATTGTTGAGATTTTCCTCGAAGAAGCCGGCGAATTGCTCGAAGAAATCGACGGTGCGCTCAACGAATGGCAGGACGACTGGAACAACACCGATTGTGTTGAACAACTCAAGCGCTCACTGCACACCTTTAAAGGCGGTGCGCGTCTTGCGGGCCTGATGGATCTTGGCGACCTGTCGCACGACTTTGAAACCATCCTGATCGACATGGATGAGGACGCCGAGTTGGATCAATCTTTCTTCGGACGCCTGCACAGCTATCAGGATCGCCTGCATGCCGGCGTTGAGCGTTCACGCGCCCGCTTGAGTGGCGATTTTGTTCCCGATGTACCACCAATCAAAGCGTCACCTGAGCCTGAACCACCCGTACTGGATAACTACGTCAGTGTGGATGAAGTCGTTGCCAATATTGAATTTGTCGACGCAGATGTTGTGGACGATACCGACGCGGATGAAGAACCAAACGATCTAGCCGCACCTGCACCGAGCTTTAACAAACCGCGCGTAGTGGTGGATAACACCCGCGAAGCTGCCACCCCCTTTACGGCGGATGGCGCACCGGTAGAAAAGCCCAACGTGCTCACCTTTGCACCCAAGGCCAAACCTGCGCCAACCAATACACCTGCAATTCCCGGCAGCGAATTTGGCAGCGTGCGCGGTGGCCCGGGCGGGCCTGCACCCCAGGTACAACACTTGGCAGCGCGCCGTACCGGCCCGCAAGAAGTGGTTAAGGTTTCCGCCGAATTGCTGGAAGAACTGGTAAACCTCGCCGGTGAAACCTCCATCAGCCGTGGCCGTATGGAACAGCAAGTCAGCGACCTGGGCGGTGCCATCGAAGAGATGGACTCCACCATCCAGCGCTTGCAGGAGCAGCTGCGCCGTCTGGATATCGAAACCGAAGCACAAGTCTTGTTCCGCCAGGAGCAAATGGCCCAGCACGAAGAATTCGACCCGCTAGAGATGGACCGCTACTCCCAGTTGCAGCAGCTGTCGCGCTCGCTGATCGAATCCGCCTCTGACTTGATGGATTTGAAATACACCCTCGCGGATAAGACCCGCGATACCGAAACCTTACTGCTGCAGCAGTCGCGCATTAACACTGACCTGCAGGAAGGCCTGATGCGCTCGCGCATGGTGCCCTTCTCCCGTTTGGTGCCACGTCTGCGCCGGATCGTGCGCCAAGCCGCGACCGAACTCGGCAAAGAAGTCGATTTTGAGTTGGATAACGTCGAAGGTGAATTGGACCGTACCGTATTGGAACGTATGGTTGCGCC
>JAGKXA010000635.1 GCA_021151615.1 Cellvibrionaceae bacterium
ATTCACTTGCGCATTCATGCCCAGCAAATCATCGCCTGCTGTACCTACCGCAACTAATTGCTGCGTCTCGCCAGTTTTAAACCGCAAATTAGCTGTACCTGTAATTGCCAAAGCGGTGACCGGATTTACCGCCGGAATAATTTCCAGTTCAATGCTATCGCTATAACCATCACTGCTCGCGGTAATAGTTACAGAACCAGTTGCTAATGCAGTGCCATTAATTGCCGCGCCGGTTTTACCTTGCGTGGAAATAATCGCGGGGTTGCTTGATGTCCAAATGATTGAACCCGACACCGGCAAGCGAGTGCCGTTGCTGTAAACCGATTCCAAATTTAAACCAACAATCTCGTTAACTTCAGGCGAAGATTTGGTTGCGGTTATTTCAATAGCGGTTTGAACAACATCAACACCTAATTCATTAATCCAGTTACGGAATAAATTTTCTGCCTCAGCATTAGTTGCTACCGATCCGTAAGGCATACGCATACCGGCACCGGTTTGATATTTGTAGACATTACTGTTGGCGGGAATACCAGGAACCACACGGTTGTGATCATTCACTAATTTCATCGCTGCCAGTGCAGTTCCGTAACGCATATCCATACCACCCGAAGTACCCGAGTGGCAGTGAGAGCAGTTGGTGTGGAGATAGGATTTTGCGCGCGCTGTCAGGTCAACACTTGCATCCGTTGGTGCTGTGAATTTTGCATAACTGGTGCTGTTTTTCAGAGGCGACGTGAACAAACCTATCGCATTAAACACATCCAATTGATTGTTTGTGACTCCTTGATAATTGAAATGATTGTTCAATTGCAAGTTGTGTATCGATAAAGGGGTTAATTTCCCATCAACATCTTTGTGGCAGCCGGCGCAGGTACTGCCGGTTTCCACCTTGCGCAGCAGCCAGTTCTCGCGCTTCTCGCCGGGCCGGGGCTTCATGCGGACGAGCAGCCATTCGCCCTTCATCCGCTCGCCGTCGAGCGTGAAATGGAGGTGGCCGTCCTCGATGTCCTTCGCGCTCTTGCCTGCGATGGGCGCCCATGTGCCGCGATCCCACAGCATCACGGTGCCGCCGCCGTACTCGCCCC
>JAGKXA010000636.1 GCA_021151615.1 Cellvibrionaceae bacterium
GCATTGCAACAAGCTGTTTGCGCACCCAGCAGGGCAGCATTTAAAAATCCACCGCCGGCATTAGTGTTGATTTCAATAACCTGTGGGCCTGCATCACTTACATGAAAATCAAAACCCATAAAAACACCTGCCGTTGGCTGGGTGTTTTGCGCAATTGCCGGTGAATGCTTAAGCACTTGCGCGCGATAAATTGGCAATTCAGTAACGCGTATCACTGCGTTTACTAGTTGCTGCAATTGTTGCTGTTGTTCGGGGGAGATAAATACGGCAGTGTGCGAAAACAATTGCTGGTGATGTTGCAACACTTCCACAGGCAAGGCTTGGGCCTGCAAACTGACAAGGAGTTGATCGCGATCCAGGGTTTTGCAAAAACAGCCGCGATTTAATAATTCAGCGGTAGAGTTACATTTTGTGTCACAATCACCCATGGAAAATGCCCCCGCTATTACTTTGTCTGTTCAATATGCCCTTTAGGCAGGGCTGTGGAAATAATAACGACCAGCACCAAAAAAACAGCACTGCCCCACAGACACAGCGATAAACCACCCAGCTGATACAAATAACCGGACAAGAGTGTGCCAAGCAAACGCCCCAAGGCGTTGGCCATATAATAAAAACCGACATCGAGTGATACACCGTCGGCGCGTGCGTAACTCACAATTAAAAAACTGTGCAGCGCAGAGTTAATCGCAAACACAATTCCAAAAATAATTAAGCCGCCGATTAATAGCGGTGCAACGGGCAGCGCAGTATTTAAGGCGAGTGCAAGCAATAAGGTGACCAGTGCGAGTCCTCCTGCCCAGCCAAAAGCAGCAGTGCGCCCGGGAATTTTTCCCGCACCTGTTTTCAGTAATAGCGGTGCGAAAGATTGAATAATTCCATAACCAATAACCCAGCTTGCTAAAAAGCCGCCGGTTTGCCAAAAGCTCCATTGCAATTGGCTGGATAAAAAAACCGGCAGTGCTACTACAAACCAGATATCGCGCGCGCCAAATAAAAATAACCGCGCGGCCGATAGGCAATTTATTGCACGGCTTTTGGAAAATAATTCGCTGAATTTCGGTTTGTTTTTGGCTTTGCCTAAATCC
>JAGKXA010000637.1 GCA_021151615.1 Cellvibrionaceae bacterium
CTAAATTTCCCTTTTGTTTGCCTACTGCTGTTTAACCGAACCAAATTATTTGCGTTCGTTGCGGCTGTTCGAACCTGCTATGCGAAAATTACGGACACAATTTTCGAGATTCAATAGCCTTCGGATTTAAACAGCTTCTGGATGTAAACCGCTTCCGTATTTAAAGCGCGGGCTATTGATGCATTAACTCATCTGCAAATAGGCTCATTGAATTTGCAGGTGCAGCAAGACCAACAGCAAACACAGCAGGAACATAATATGAATAATTCCACGCTTAACCAGACTCGCTTTAGAAAATACACGCGTCGTTTATTATCTATGGCAATTGCGTTATCTGCCCTGAGTGGCGGCGCCCAGGCACAAACATTAATTTGGAGTGACGAATTTAACGGCACCCAGTTAGACCCGAATGCCTGGAATATTGAAACCGGTACCGGCATTAATGGTGATTGGGGTACAGGGCAATTGGACCGCGCTACTGAACGCCCGGAAAATATCGGCATTAAACAAGGTATTGCTGGTGCCGATGGTGGTGCCTTGGCCATTACCACCCGCAAGGAATTTTATATCGATAAGGATTACACCAGCGGCCGCATTAACACTGCTGGCAAAGTAGCCTTCGGCCCCGGTTATAAAATTGAAGCGCGTGTTTGGGCAAAGGATGTGAAATACCAGGGGCAGGGCTTTGCGTTCTGGATGATGCCCAATGAAATTCCGCCCGGTGAAGATCATTTAATGTGGCCACAAGGTGGTGAAGTGGACATTATGGAATACGTGGGCTCCATTCCCTTCCATAATTTGGGCACCGTGCATTACGCCTGGTTCTGGGAAAATAATACCTATCAGGATTGGAATCACGGCCATCTCGGCGGTTACTACAGCTATAAAGATAAGCAGGGGCCAGATGAACCCGAGTGGATTCAAGTGGACCTCGGTAGCGCACAAGCGTTTAATCAAGTGGTACTAAATTGGGAAGGCGCTTACGGCAAAACTTACAAAATCCAAACCTCTAATGATCAAGTAAATTGGACTGATGTTTATTCCACTACCACCGGTGATGGCGGTGTAGATGTGATCAATGCTAATGG
>JAGKXA010000638.1 GCA_021151615.1 Cellvibrionaceae bacterium
ACACCAGGGTGAACAGCGTAAATTCTCCTGCTTGGCCATTATTGAGGCTGGCAATGTCATCAAAGGATAATTCAAACAGGTTGATCAGTCCGGTGCTGAGGTTGCTGGATTGCAAGCTGCCAAAACCGCTCAGGTCCAATTGATTGCCTTTACTGCTATCGCCCCAAACCAGGTTGTTGAGTGAAAATAAACTGTTATCAAAAATAACATCCAGGTCATACACGCCGAGCGAAGGTGCAGAGGTATCATTCAAACCGCTGATATTTACTGCTACCGAAACCAGATCGCCAGTGTTAACGCTGGTTTGATCCGCAACCAAATCAATACTGATGGCATGGGCATCAACGGTAAATAACAACATCAGTGATATCCAAAACTTTCGTAAATGCTTCATATTTTTCTCCTGCTAAAACCTGTTCGATATTTTCTGAGTGAGTTAACCAAGTAATTAATTGGTTGCGCAGCCAGTGCGAGTACATTGCAAAGTCAATGCACGAGTATCCAGCGCATTGATGGCGCCATCGCCATTCACATCGCGTTGGTCAAGCGCGGTTGGAATTGCTCCGCGTGCATTGGTAACAATTTGCACATCGTTTTTATCCACATCGCCGTCGCCGTCCAAATCCAGTACCAGTTCCAGTGAAACAACTAATGGATCGTGATCAGATGAACGATAGGCATCTGCGGCGTAGTAACTATTAATTTGCGCAGCAGATTTAAATTCAGTGTTGTAATCCAGGCTGATGGGTTCGTCGGCGTTGATATGCCAATCTGCAGCGAACAACACTTGCGGCGTTAAGGCATTGCTGGCTAGTCCGTGATCGAGATAACCGGCCTGACCATCAAACACATAAGAGTAAGCACTACTGCCACCAAATTTGTTAATCAGATCGGTGTAACCGCCGTTAATAATTTGCGTGATGGGATTTTCTTTGGCGTAGGCATTGAGATCGCCGATGATTAAATAATCGCGATCATTTACCCCTGTAGGATTGGTGCTTAACCAATTCACCAGTGCAGTAGCTGCCTGGGTGCGGGTGATATTGCAATTGCCCTGACCATCGCCGATATCCAGGTCGCCCAGGTC
>JAGKXA010000639.1 GCA_021151615.1 Cellvibrionaceae bacterium
CTGTGGGTGCAGTAAAGGGAATATCACCAGATATATTGCTAACACCCGTAACCCCTATTGCACTACAGCTGGAGACACCAGTCGCGCTCCAAATAAATCGCGCGGTGGTATTGGTTGCTCCAGGGTTATTTTCGTTAATTTCCGATCTATCAAAATTTACAGACAAGGTCGGTACTGGAGTGTTATTTATTACCTGAACATCAAACTGTCTACTTGCCGATGCATTAGCGGCATCACTAACAGCTACAGTTATTATTGCACTTCCTGATCTGCCCAGAAGAGGAGTTACAGCAATAGAACGGTTTGAGCCGTTATTAATCAACTGCAAATTTCCGTCAGGTATCAATGATTGCGAGTTTGAAGACGCGGTTACTTGTAAATTGAGAGGTGCCGTCTCCTCGTCATTGACCAGGAACCCAATAGCTCCTGTACTAGTACCCTCGTTTATTGATTGAGAACTTATTGAACCAATGGTAGGGGCATCATTAAGCGCTTTCACAAGAATATTAACCGGTTTCATAAAGCTACCACCGGCACCAGAACAGGTTAGGTTGATTGTTTTAGTTTGATCCACTAATTGCGTGGAAGGAGCATAAAACGTTGTTTCTCCAGATGAACCAAAGACACCTGAAATACCTGTCGCACTGCAACTTGTTGCGTTGGTAGTACTCCAGGATAATTTCGCACTAGTGTTTGTTGCACCTGAATTGCTTTCATTGACCTCCGCTTTATCAAACGATGCATCTATTGTTGGAGGGATAGCAACCGTTATGGTTTTCGTATCAGTTATGTTTGATGTATCACAAACGACTGTATTATTTGATCCACTTGTGCAATCTATAATTTCATAAATATATGTTCCATTTTTTGTATTCGCTATTGGAATGCTGCCTGCGGCAGATGTAATACCTGTAATGTCCTTGCCATTTTCGAAAATTTTTGCTCCCGCTCGCGCATAGCGCCAGCTGATATTATATTTACCAGTCGAACTGGAATTCGAAGTAGGTGATGTAAATTTTGCAGGGACATTATTGGATGTAACCACAAATGTTTTTGTAACAGCAGATGCTGAACCACCAGCAACAG
>JAGKXA010000640.1 GCA_021151615.1 Cellvibrionaceae bacterium
CGGCTCGATTCTCTGGCTTTACACTGCAATTTCGCTACAGCGCTGCGCGTCAGGATTTGGAACTCATCGGAGAGCAAATCGATGAAGAAAACTATGACGAAAACTCCCTCTACAGAGTAAGCATTAATTACTTGACCAAAACTGCTATTCATACTCGTGATGCAGGAAAACGACACAAGGAAGCAATGGCGCAGCTGACTACTTCTCTGGCGATCCTTCCATTACAACAGTTTGATTGTGGAAACCGTAGCTTGCCGGAGTCACCGCTTTATATTGATGAGGCGTTCAAAGTTCACCACCAGCAAAGTGGCACTCAGTGATACTCAACCAGCCTTAAACCGAAACATCCTCACCGTTAACAAAGTCGCGGCGCAAATTAAGCCCAGAATTAATGCGGTCCAAAAACCGGGGGCGCCCATAGGTGCTGTGATCCAGTCTTTGAAGGTGAGGGTGTAGCCCAGCGGTAGTGAAATTCCCCAGAAGGAGACCAGCATAATAATCATGGGGATTTTTGTATCTTTATAGCCGCGTTGTATACCCATCATAGTGACTTGGATTACATCGGCGATTTGAAAAAATGCACCTAATACAAATAATTGTGCAGCAATTTTTTGTACCGCCAGGTCAGAGGTGTAGAGACTGGCAAGCCAGTCGCGGCCTAAAAATAAAATTAACGCGTTGGTGCAACCGATCGCTGCTGCCAGTAACAAGGCGCTGCGAGCGAGCAGGCGCGCTTCATCTTGATCTTGCGCACCTACCAGGAAACTGATACGCAGGGTGAGCGCAATGCACATGCTGAGCGGCAACATAAAAATCAGAGAGATCATATTCAATACAATTTGATGACCTGCCACTGTTTGCGCACCCAACGGGGCGAGAAACAAGGCAATCATGCAAAACATACTCACCTCAATAAAGCTGCTAAAGCCAATAGGCAAGCCAAGTTTTAGCAGGCGCTTTATTTCATCTTTTGCCGGTGCGACCCAATTGGCGAGCAGGTGATATTGCTGGTAAATACGGCTGGTATTTAAATAAATTAATAGTGCGATGGTGGCAACCCAGTTGGCAATACTGGTGGCCCAGCC
>JAGKXA010000641.1 GCA_021151615.1 Cellvibrionaceae bacterium
ATCAACTTCAATAATTGATTCATGCGTTCCAAATGTTCCAGATCACTTTCCATCGCATCCACAAATGCGCTGTTAAATAAATGCCCGACAATTTGACCCATAGATGGGGAATGCCTGTGCGGGACACGGCGATTTGCTTTTACCGCCGTGCGATTACCGCTCACACCAATTACAAACAATGAATCAGCACCCAAATGCAATGCCGGGCTCATAGGCGCAAGCTGACGCAAGGCACCATCGCCAAAATATTCGCGATTAATACGCACAGCAGGAAATATTGTTGGTATTGCCGAGGATGCCAACAGATGTTCAAGGCGTAATTGGGTAGGTACACCCGCGCGACGATAGCGATTCCAACCTTGTAAATTGGGATGCCCCTGAAAAAAACTCACCGAATGACCTGAGGTATAACCCATGGCAGAGACACTAACTGCCAACAATTTGCCGCTATTAATGGATTGCGCAATATTTTCAAAATGAATTTTGGAGCCCAACAAATTCCACAAAGGGCCGTTATCCAATAACGACAAAGGCCTGCGGCGCCCCATACCTTCATTCATCAACGAGAACCCAAGGTAGGAGAGCCCTTTAAAGATATCAATCCAGCCGTGCTGGTATACCTGCCCTATTTCCAGGTTTTGCCACATTGCGGTTAACGCATTTACCGCCGATTTGAAATTACCCTTATGCGCTGCAATTGCTAACGCATTAATTGCCCCCGCTGAGGTACCACAGATAATCGGAAAGGGATTTTCAATATCATCCGGCAGTATTTCAGCGAGCGCCTTTAACACCCCTACTTGATAGGCAGCGCGAGCACCACCGCCGGATAGAATAAGTGCACGTTTCATAAATGTGTCTAATCGATAGTCCAGATGCTGTGAATAATCGTTATTGCAGCACCCGTGTTTATTAAAAAGCCAGGATCCAGTTACCTTTAGCTTAGCAGTTGATCGCCATATTGGCGCCAGTAATCGCTCCAAAACCTAACTCAATAATCACACCACAATAAAAAAAGCACCTGGGACACAGGTGCTTTTTAAAACGAAATATCTAAATTTTATGCGGCCTTCACCAGTAAGAG
>JAGKXA010000642.1 GCA_021151615.1 Cellvibrionaceae bacterium
GGGTATGTGCGGTATGATTGCGCGTGTAAAACCTGGGAAAGAAGGTGAATCAATTGCAGCAAAAGTTCACGCTGAAGCCCCAAAACCCAAAGTAACGGTAGTAAAGGCCATTACACTCGCACGTGAATTTGACGATATTGTAAGAAAGCAATCACCAGAGATAATTAATCAGAAATACAAAGGCAAAGTTTATCAATTAGATGGACAAATAAAAATTCCACTCGAGACCGATGAAGGTTTGGAGATTTGGTATGACGTAGTTCGGGAAGGAAATTGGTTAGTTGCTGGCGAGTTAACAACGGAATTGACGCGAACTCAAATAGTATGCGTACTGTCAAAGGATCAACTAAAACAGGGAAATATGCTGCAAAAAGATGATTGGGCAAAACTTACCGGAACAGTGTCTCACTACCATGTAGGTACACCCAATAAGCTTGTCTTCAAAAACTGTCAGTTCAATTAATCGGGCCACATCAGGCTACTACTCAAATGAGAGTAGTAGCCTTGGTAAATATTTACTGGAATAACTCACACAATCTATTCAAGTTTACCTTTCGCGTCATAGCGCATATCGCGAGGCACGTTGATATTGCGTGGATACATAGGTTTATCGCCCTTCCCTTTGCGGAAATTGCGCAACTGGAATACGTACGCCAGCACTTGCGCAACAGCGAGGTATAGGCCAGCAGGAATTTCTTCATCGACATCCGTGGTGTAAAAAATTGCGCACGCCAATACCGGCGATTGAATAATTTCGATTTTATGGGCGTTAGCAATTTCGCGAATTTTCATGGCAACATGATCGCCGCCCTTCGCCAACATAACCGGCACATCCATTTTTTCCGGGTCATAACGTAAAGCCACAGAAAAGTGTTCCGGGTTGGTAATCACTACATCCGCTTGCGGCACGTTGCCCATCATCCGGCGCTGCGCCATTTCGCGCTGCAACTGGCGAATACGCCCCTTTACTTCCGGTTTGCCATCGGTGTCTTTGGCTTCGTCTTTTTGATCTTGTCGGGACATTTTCAGTTTTTTGTTGTACTGGTAAATCTGGATTGGAATATCAATCGCTGCAATTAATAT
>JAGKXA010000226.1 GCA_021151615.1 Cellvibrionaceae bacterium
TTTTTATAGATTTCAATTTGCGCTGCAACTTCTGCATCGGTCACTGCATCAACGACTTTTTGCAAATCGCCCAAACCGTAGGCGTGAACTTCGTAACCGAATTTGATTTGCGCTGATACTTTATCGCCATCAGTTACTGCAACTTGACGCATGTTGTCACCAAAGCGCGCCACTTTTAAATTTTGGCTCGCGTACCAGCCCATGGCCACGCGACACCAGCTGTCGATTTGCTTTTGCACAGATTCTGTTGCCCAGTGACCTACCACCACTTTGCGCTCCTGGCGCAAGCGGGTGCTCACGTGACCAAACTCGCGGTCGCCGTGTGCAGATTGGTTGAGGTTCATAAAATGCATATTGATGTCGGCAAACGGTAACTCAGCGTTGAACTGGGTATGCAGGTGCATATAAGGCTTGCTTAATGCGCTCAAACCGGCAATCCACATTTTGGCCGGAGAGAAAGTGTGCATCCACAGAATCAAGCCCACGCAATTGGGGTTGCTGTTGGCCGCTTGCGCAACCGCCAGAATTTCCGCTGGAGATTTAACAGTGTCTTGCGCAACAATTTTGATCGAAATGTTGGCAGATTCAGTTAAACCCGCAGCAATTTTTTGGCTGTTCTCGGCGACTTGTTTCAAGACGCCTGGGCCATACAAATGTTGTGAACCGGTAACCAACCAGACTTCTTTATCGCCGTAGATTTTCATTTTGTTTTCCTCGAAAAAAAATCAAATTTTTTATTGCACATCGCTTCGCTCAGCACAACCTACATATTCAACGGGGATTACTTTTGCCCGTAATAGGCGTTCTTACCGTGCTTGCGCAAATAGTGCTTATCAACAATGCCCTGCTTTAACGCCGCCGTATTTGGCTGCAAGGTTTTGGTGAGGTAAGCCATGCGCGCAATTTCTTCCAGAATCACCGCGTGATACACCGCCTCGGCACCGTTTTTACCCCAGGTAAAAGGAGCGTGACCAGCAACAATTACCATAGGTACTTCTTTCGGGCTGCGATCCTTAAAACAATCGGTAATTTGCACACCGGTTTCTTCTTCGTAATCGCGCTCGATTTGCTCGTCGGTCATCACCGCGGTGCAAGGAATTTCGCCATAGGCGTAATCTGCGTGAGTAGTGCCGTAGCAGGGAATTGCCTGCTGGGTTTGCGCCCATGCAGTCGCATAAGTGGAGTGAGTATGAGTAACTCCACCAATAGTTTCGAAATGACGATACAAGTGCGTGTGAGTTTTGGTATCGGAAGAGGGACGCATCTTTCCGTCCACTATGTTGTTTTCCAAATCCACAATTACGATATCGTCCGGCGTCATCACCTCATAAGCGACACCGCTCGGTTTGATGGCAATCACGCCTTTGGCGCGATCAATTTGCGAAACATTGCCCCAGGTATAAACCACCAGATTGCGGCGATTTAATTCCATGTTGGCTTCGAATACTTCGCGCTTTAATTCGAGGTAACTCATTAGGCTTTACCTCCGCCTGCCTTTGATGAGGAGACGAAATGCCCCAGTGCTTGATACTGTTGATAACGCTTATCGTAAATTGCAGCCGCTTGCGCATTCGGCGTATAGGTTTTGCAGGTGCGCGATGCCATCACTTTTTGCGCTTCAGCAACCGTTGGATAAACACCGCCGCACACCGCCGCAAAAATCGCCGCGCCCAATGCACAGCTCTGCTCGCTCTCCAATACTTCGATGGGGCAATTCCAGGCATCGGCACAGGTTTGCATTACGAAATCAGATTTTTTAGAGATACCGCCAATCGCCACAACCGAAGTCACAGCAACACCTTCGCTTTTAAAGCGCTCGATAATCGCGCGCGCGCCAAACGCGGTTGCTTCAACTAACGCGCGGAAAATATGCGGTGCTTCGCTGCCCATTTTTAATCCGGCAATCGCCATGGAAACGGTTTGATCAGCATCGGGAGTGCGGCGGCCATTTACCCAGTCAAGCGCAGTGATATTCGCATCGGCCAGTGGCAATGCACTTGCGGCTTTACTTAAGACAACGAGGGTATTGTTTTCAATTTCTTCGATAAGTTTTTGTTTGGTTGCCTCATCTAATAATGATGAATTCGCGAGCAGGTTTTGCACTGGCCAATTCACCAGATTGCGGAACCATGCGTACAAATCACCAAACGCGGACTGCCCTGCTTCCAGCCCCACAAAACCGGGCAGTACCGAACCATCAACCTGGCCGCAAATACCGGCGATACATTTCTCGCCAATATCTTCATAACTTGCGACAGTAATGTCGCAGGTGGAGGTACCCATAATTTTAGTGAGCACACCCGGTTTTACTTGCGCAGCAACCGCGCCCATATGGCAGTCAAATGCGCTGAAACCCACAGGCGTGTTTAATGGCAAACCGAGCTTGTCCGCCCATTTGGCGGTAAGGCCACCGCAGACTTGATCGGAGGTAAAAGTCTCGGCTGGCAGACGGTCGCGCAGGCCATTTAATAAAGGATCAATACCTACGAAGAATTCGTTAGGTGGATAACCGCCCCAGCTCTCGTGCCACATTAATTTGTGGCCGGTAGCGCAGCGGCCCATACGCAACTTGCTCGGGTGAGTGGTATCGGTGAGTACGGCCGACATCCAATCGCAGTGCTCGACCCAGAGGTAAGCCGCGTTGGCGACAGTAGCGTCTTCACGCAACACGTGCAGGGTTTTCGCCCAGAACCACTCCGACGAATAAATGCCACCTTCGTACTTCAGATAATTCACTGCCGATTGATTGGCAGCAGCGGTGATTTCCTGTGCTTCTTTGATTGCCGTGTGGTCTTTCCAGAGCACAAACATGGCGTTGGGGTTTTCAGCAAATTCCGGTTTGAGTGCGAGCGCAACACCTTCGCTATCTACGGCAACCGGCGTTGAACCGGTCGTATCAAAACTAACGCCGACTACTTTGTCAGCCGCACCGGCAGGAGCGAGCTTCCACAGACCTTGAACCACTTGCTCAAGACTTTCCAGATAGTCGAGCGGGTGTTGGCGAAACTGGTCTTTGGCGGGAATGCAATACAAGCCCTTTTTCCAGCGCGGATAATAGACCACATTGCTCGCCACTTCTTCGCCGGTAAGGGCATCAACCAAAAGCGCCCTGACAGAATCAGTGCCGTAATCAAGCCCTAAAGCATAAGAAGTCATGTTTTCACCTGTAGCATCAATAATCTCGTTATTTACTAATATTGACCCAATAGAAGATGTTAATATTGTAATATAATATAATCCCAGCAAGATAAGACGCTGTCAATCAGGTTGAGCCCATTTGCCGCAGATGAGCTATTTATTATTACAATCACGCTACCCAAACCTGGCACAGTCACTACTATCCCTATTTCAATAACAAATAACCGTTATTTCACGAGGTACAGCCATGAAAAAAATCCTTAACAGCCTGACACTCGCAGCTGCTATCAGCATCAGCGCCACTGCCAACGCACTGACTGTTGGCTTCGCGCAAGTGGGCTCCGAATCCGGCTGGCGCACCAGCTTTTCTGAATCGGTAAAAGCCGAAGCAGAAAAACGCGGCATCACGCTGAAATTTTCGGATGCGCAACAAAAGCAGGAAAACCAGATTAAAGCGGTGCGCAGTTTTATTGCGCAGCGAGTGGATGCGATTTTAATTGCGCCAGTGGTTGAAACCGGTTGGCAACCGGTATTGATGGAAGCAAAACGCGCGCGCATTCCCGTGGTAATTCTGGATCGCAACGTGTCTGTGACTGACCAATCGCTTTACCTAACTCGCATTGCTCCGGATTTTGAAGTGGAAGGCCAACGCGCAGCCACCTGGCTCACAGAAAAAACCCAGGGAACCTGCAAAATTTTAGAGTTGCAAGGCACTGTAGGTTCAAGTGCGGCACTGGGCCGTATGAAAGGTTTTAACGAGACAATCGCCAAATTTCCGGAAACCAAAATTGTGCGTAGCCAAACGGCAGAATTTACTCGCGCCAAGGGCAAAGAAGTGATGGAAACCATGCTGAAAGCAGAAAATGGCGGCAAGGGTATTTGCGCAATTTGGGCGCACAACGATGAGATGGCCTTGGGTGCAATTCAAGCGGTGAAAGAAGCTGGCTTGCAACCAGGCAAGGATATTTTGATTGTATCGGTAGATGCCGTTGATGATGCATTGAAAGCCATTGTTGCCGGTGAGATTAACGTGTCAGTCGAACTGAGTCCGCACCTGGGTGGCCCGGCGTTTGATGTGGTCAATGAATACATCGGTGGCAAAAAAGAATTTGATAAATGGATCAAGATGGGCGGCGCTGTTTATACCGCTGAAAATGCAGCAGCGGAATTAACCAAGCGTGGCGCTAAGTAATGACTTCTACCCCTGTATTACAACTCAAGGGAATTCATAAAATATTCCCCAGTGTTCACGCCTTAAAAGGCGTGAACTTCACGCTGCGCGCGGGCGAAATCCACGCCCTGCTCGGCGAAAATGGTGCCGGTAAATCCACGCTGATTAAAGTAATGACCGGCGTGTACCAGCGCGATGGCGGCGATATATTGCTGGAAGGCCAACCAATACATCCCAACAACACTGGCGATGCACAGGCGTTGGGAATCAGTACTGTGTACCAGGAAGTCAACCTGCTACCCAACCTGACCGTTGCGCAAAATATTTATCTCGGTCGCGAGCCGCGTCGTTTCGGTTTAATTAACTGGGGCAAAGTGAATCGCGATGCGCAAGCATTATTAAAGGGTTACGATCTGGATATCGATGTAACCCAACCACTCTCCAGCTACTCCATCGCCGTGCAGCAATTAATTGCGATTGCACGCGGTGTGGATATGTCGGCCAAGGTATTAATTCTCGACGAACCCACGGCAAGTCTCGATGCGGATGAAGTGCAGTCGCTGTTTCGCATCATGCGCGATTTAAAAGCGCGCGGCATCGGCATTGTGTTTGTCACTCACTTTCTCGATCAGGTTTATGCCGTCTGCGATCGCATCACGGTATTGCGCAGTGCGCAGCTAGTAGGCGAATTTGAAACAGCCACTTTGTCGCGCGCGGAATTAATCGGCCATATGCTCGGCAAAGAGTTGGCTGCACTGGGCGAACACAAACCCCAAGCGAGCGGCAAAGAAACTGAAACACTATTAAGTGCGCAAGCCATTGGCCGCAACGCCACCCTGTCACCAATGGATATTCACGTAGGTAAGGGTGAAGTGGTTGGCCTCGCCGGTTTGCTCGGCTCAGGCCGCACTGAGTTGTGCCGTTTAATATTCGGTGTTGATAAAAAACATTCCGGCACAGTAACTTTTAATAGCAAATCAGTGAACTTCACTTCACCGCGCGATGCCATCACCGCCGGTATGGGCCTCTGCCCGGAGGATCGCAAACACGACGGGATCCTCGGCCAACTCTCTATTCGCGAAAACATGATTCTTGCGCGCCAGATCAAACAGGGCTGGTGGAAATTTATCTCGCGCAAAGAGCAGGAAGGCATCGCCAATCACTATGTCAAAGAGTTGAGCATTGCCACCTCGGATATTGAAAAACCTATCGAACAGTTGAGCGGTGGCAATCAGCAAAAAGTAATTCTGGCGCGCTGGCTTGCAGCCAATCCAACATTGCTGATTCTGGATGAACCGACACGCGGTATTGATATAGGCGCACACGCGGAAATTATTCGTTTGATTCGTAAACTCTGTGATCAAGGGCTGGCATTGATAGTCGCTTCATCGGAACTGGAAGAGCTGGTGGCCTTTAGCAATCGCGTCGTGGTACTGCGCGATCGCCAAAAAGTGGCCGAGCTGGACGCCGCCGATATTAATCCGCAACGCATTATGCAAGCCATCGCTGCCAATTAATGAGAACACAACCCCATGAACATGCTTAACAATCCAAACCTGCGCCGCTATCTGTGGCCCTGCGCCGGTTTGCTGGTGCTGCTGGTTATCAACGCGATAATCTCACCGGAATTTTTTCAGATTGAATTTAAAGATGGCCGTTTCTACGGCAGCTTGATTGATGTATTGAATCGCGCGGCACCTGTTGCTCTCCTGGCGATTGGGATGTCGCTGGTAATCGCCACTGCCGGTGTGGATTTGTCAGTCGGTTCGATTATGGCCATCGCTGGTGCGGTGAGCGCCTATTACATTACCAAAGGCGTGGATAATCTCGCACTGATCATTGGTGCAGGTTTGGTAGCCGGTTTAATCGCTGGAATCGTCAATGGTTTTCTCGTTGGTTACATGAGCATCCAACCGATTGTTGCCACATTAATTCTAATGGTCGCCGGTCGCGGTATTGCGCAATTAATTAACGAAGGCCAAATCGTCACCTTTGATCACGCCGGTTTTGCCTTTTTAGGTACTGGTCATTTCCTCGGCCTGCCCTTCCCTGTAGTGCTGGTGATTATTACCTTTGCGATTGTGCAACTCTTAACACGCCGTACCGCATTGGGTTTGTATATTGAAGCCGTGGGTGCCAACCCTTCCGCCAGTCACTACATGGGCCTGAACGCAAAAGCGATAAAAATGAGTGTCTACTGTGTTGCAGCGCTCTGCGCTGCGCTGGCGGGCATGATCGCCGCCGCGGACATTCGCGGTTCTGACGCTAACAATGCCGGCTTGTGGTTGGAGCTGGATGCCATTCTCGCGGTAGTGATTGGCGGTGCATCGCTAATGGGTGGGCGCTTTTCTATTTTGCTGGCGATCATAGGTGCGCTGATTATTCAAACCCTGACCGTCACTATTATCCTTAGCGGCATTCCCCCCAAATTTAATTTAC
>JAGKXA010000643.1 GCA_021151615.1 Cellvibrionaceae bacterium
TGGGAATTCGTTATCGAAGGTATTTACGAAGCAAAAAGTAAAAGTGCGGATACCAATACCATGTTGATGCACTACGACTATTTTGATGAGGCGCGCCAATATGCCAAGGGTACTTTGGGCTGGTTAATTATTCGGGTGAAGGATCCTAAACAAGCGGCGCAAGTAGCAACTGCGGTCGATGCGCTTTTTGCCAACTCACCTGCAGAAACCAAAACCAGTAGCGAGAAAGAATTTGCCAAGTCATTTGCCAAACAATTTGGTGATATAGGTTTGATTACCACGTTAATTTTAGGTGCAGTGTTTTTTACTATGTTACTGGTGGCGGGTAATACCATGGCGCAATCATTTCGCGAGCGAATTCCCGAATTGGCCATTTTAAAAACGCTCGGATTTTCCGATATAGCGGTGATGCTGCTGGTGTTGGCTGAAGCCGTGGTGATTTCATTAATTGGCGGCTTAATCGGATTATTATTAGCCAAGGTTGTGATCTCGGGCGCTGCGACTGCCATGGCATCAACACTGCCAGGATTAAATTTATCCACCAGCATGGTGTTGCTGGGCATGGGGCTGATGTTTTTGTTTGGTGTGCTTACCGGCATTATCCCAGCGCTGCAAGGTTTGCAGCTCAATATTGTTGCCGCATTGCGGAGGCGCTAATTATGTTTAACAGCATTGCACAAATTTTTATTATCACTCTGATGAATCTGCGCAATTTGCCACAGCGATTAGGCACTTCATCAGTCGCTGTGTTTGGTGTAGCTTGCGTGGTGGGTGTATTTATCGGCGTGCTCTCTATGTCCAGTGGTTTTCAGCGCACTATGGTCAATGCCGGCTCGGATGATGTGCTTATGTTGATGCGCTCCGGGGCCACTACCGAAATGAATAGCGGTTTGGGTTATGATCAAAGCCAATTAATTGCGAATATTCCCGGTGTTGCAAAACTGGATGGAAAACCACTCAGCTCGCCAGAATTGTTTGTGATTGTGGATGTGCCTATGCGCAACAAAGATGCCAGTGCCAATGCGCCCTTGCGCGGCGTTGAACCC
This sequence comes from Cellvibrionaceae bacterium, assembly GCA_021151615.1. Taxonomy (GTDB): domain Bacteria; phylum Pseudomonadota; class Gammaproteobacteria; order Pseudomonadales; family Cellvibrionaceae; genus Cellvibrio. The sequence continues at coordinate 1,047 of JAGKXA010000643.1, forward strand.
ATGGCGTTTTCGGTGCGCAAACAATTCAATATTATTG
>JAGKXA010000227.1 GCA_021151615.1 Cellvibrionaceae bacterium
CAAGTAATTTTTAGTGTGCGCTAAAAAGCCCCGCCAGTGAAAACTCGCGGGGCTTTTTATTAAATTAAAAATTTATTTTTTAAAAAGATAATGCGTATGAATATTAATTTATTCAGTGTCATAAAAACTTTTCAAAAAGACATTTCAATCCAAGAGCTGCACAAAACATAAACATTAATAAAACTTGCCTCCAATAATGCACACATAGGAATTAATAGAAAACACTGAGGGAACAGAACAAAACGAACCAAATCAGAATGCCATGCAAAGCAAAGAAGCACCGAAAGCAAAAAAGCCCGCAAAATGCGGGCTTTAATTTGAAGTTTTAAAAATGGTCGGAACGGCGGGATTTGAACCCACGACCCCCACACCCCCAGTATGGTGCGCTACCTGGCTGCGCTACGCTCCGATATATTTTTTACGATCCAGAATGAATCTGCACCGTGAAGGCTCGGCATAATACCTTAATTTATTGCTAATGCAATCAAAGAATTACAGATTTGATTAGCTGAGATTATGCAGCAGTCAATTCGAATAAATTCACATCAACCGCCCAAAGCTTTATTTAATTTTAAGCAGGTCGAGTAAGTGTTCAAGGTCATCGATCATTCGCACAACCAATTGATTCAACTGGCCTGTATCAGCTTGATTGGTGTCACTGGTCATTTGCAAGCGAGCACCACCGATAGTAAACCCTTGATCGTATAAAAGACTGCGGATTTGACGAATCGTCAATACATCCTGACGCTGATAATAGCGACGATTACCACGGCGCTTTACCGGATTTAACTGCGGAAACTCCTGCTCCCAATAACGCAATACATGAGGTTTGACAGCGCATAACTCACTGACCTCACCAATAGTGAAATAGCGTTTTCCTGGAATTACGGGAAGTTCGTCGTTATGACTCGGTTCCAACATAAGCTTCTACTCGTGCCTTAAGTTTTTGTCCTGGGCGAAAAGTAACCACGCGACGGGCGCTAATAGGAATTTCCTCTCCCGTCTTGGGGTTCCGACCTGGACGCTGGCTTTTATCACGTAACTCAAAGTTACCAAAGCCAGACAATTTAACCTGTTCGTTATTTTCCAAAGCATGGCGAATCTCTTCAAAAAAGAGTTCCACCAACTCTTTCGCTTCACGCTTATTGAGGCCGAGATCCTCATAAAGTTTCTCGGCCAAGTCTGCTTTGGTCAGAGCACCGTCCGACATAGTTATTATTCCCTATCTGAGGGTGGCAGAAAAATGCACCCCCAGATACTGAACAATCGAGTCTATGGAGGCGTTGATCTCATCTTCATTAAGAGTGCGTGAAGGATGCTGAAAGGTCAACCCCATTGCGACACTTTTTCTATGTGGATCAATGCCTTTGCCCGTATACACGTCAAAGACCTTTAAGTCTGTGAGGTGCTCACCAGCCTGACTTCTTACCGCCGTCAAGAGCTTGTCAGCTGCTACATTACGATCTACCAACAACGCCAGGTCACGACGAACCTCCGGGAATTTGGATAACGCATTAAACGACGGAATACGAGCATCCAACAGGGCCGACAATAGCACCTCAAACACATAGGCAGTTTGAGGGATACCCAATTGCTGCTGCAGGCTAGGATGTAAAGCTCCAATCACCCCTTGCCGCTCGCCATTGCGATAAATACCTGCGGTTTGGCCTGGATGCAATGCGGGATTGCTATCAGGCGCAAAACTGAACGCTGACTCATCACCTGATAGCGCCAGCAGCGACTCCAGATCACCCTTAAGGTCAAAGAAGTCCACCGTTTCTGCAACATTAGCCCAGGATTCAGGATTACGACTACCGTAGATCAAACCTGCCAACATTGGCTCCTGCTTCAAACCATTTGGCTCAGGCACAAAGCGCAAGCCGGATTCAAACAAACGCACCCGGTTTTGCTGGCGATTCAAATTATGGCGCAACACGCTCACTAAACCGGGAATCAGACTGGTACGCATGGCAGCCATATCCGCACTAATTGGATTGCGCAGAATGACCGGTTCAACCTTGGGATCAAATAAAGCGGACAACTTTGGTTCGATAAAGCTGTAAGTGATTGCTTCCTGGTAGCCCCGCGCAATTAATTGCTTACGCAATGCTGGTAGGCCCATTTTTGCCTCTGGATGAGGCTCAATATCCAATGGCGCCGCGAGGCTACGTGTTGGCAAGCGGTTATAACCGTACACACGCGCAAGCTCTTCCAGCAAATCCGCTTCAATAGAAATATCAAAGCGATAGCTGGGCACCGCAAATGTCCATCCAGCTACAGATTGGGAAACGAGCTTCAAACCAAGACGAGACAGGATATCCACCACCTCATCATCAGCCATTTCCAAGCTCAAACCGCTGATAATACGCGCTTTACGTAGAGTGACTTCACGCTCTTGTGGCAGTTGATCATTACTGACATGCACCAATGGGCCCACATCACCACCAACAATCTCCAGTAACAGTTGTGTTGCACGTTCAATGGCTTCAACTTGCAAATTGTAATCAACACCACGCTCAAAACGATGAGAAGAATCTGTGTGCAGACCATAAGAACGCGCACGACCAGCAATTGCCAGCGGATTAAAGAAGGCACTTTCAAGGAAAATATCACGTGTGCTGGCCGACACAGCACTAGCCTTTCCGCCCATAACACCGGCGATAGCAAGCACCTCTTGTTCATCGGCGATAACCATAGTATCGGCATTAAGCTTCACATCCTGATCATCCAGTAACACCAGGGATTCGTCCTGATGCGCCAATCGCACATGAATTGAGCCATTTAAAGTGGAAAAATCAAACGCGTGCATTGGTTGACCCAGTTCAAGCAGCACATAATTGGTAACATCCACCACCGCATCAACGCTGCGCAAGCCGGAACGCACCAACTTGTCTTGAAGCCACGCAGGGCTTGGGCGAGTAATATCGATATTGCGAATGACGCGTCCCACGTAACGACTACAGGCATGACCTGCTTCCAGGTGAACCGGGAAGCTATCTGTGATCGTTGCAGCTACCGGGGAAATCGCAGGTGCGGCAACTGGCGCGCGATTTAACACACCCACTTCACGCGCAATCCCCTTCACACTTAAGCAATCGCTGCGGTTGGGCGTTAAATCCACCTCGATTAGCTTGTCATTCAGATTGAGGTAATCGCGCAGATTTGCACCAACCGGAGCATCTGCAGGCAACTCCCACACCCCCGAGTCGTCATCTCCCGCTTTTAATTCGGTTTGGCCACAAAGCATGCCAAACGACTCAACACCGCGCAGCTTTGCTTTCTTGATATCAAACTCGGGCAACTTTGCACCGATAGTCGCAAATGGAATTTTGATGCCAACACGCGCATTGGGCGCACCGCACACTACCTGGGACAGACCTTCAAGGCCGGCCACCTGACACACACGTAATTTGTCGGCATCTGGATGTTGTTCGCATCCAACAATCTCGCCAACAATTACGCCACTGAAGTCGCCCGCCACGGATTCAACGGCATCCACTTCCAAACCGGCCATTGTTAATTGTGCGACCAACTCATCGGTACTTATCTCAGGGTTAACCCATTCACGCAACCAGGATTCACTGATTTTCATATTCTTGTCTCTGTAGCCCGCATGGAGTGCAACGCAATGCGGGACTGAAATCTGCTTAAACTTTTATTCCCGCATTTCGCTTCGCTGCATGACGGGCTACGATCAAACTTAACGCTAAAATTGTTTTAGGAAGCGCAAATCATTTTCAAAAAACAGGCGCAAATCGTTAACGCCATAACGCAACATTGCAAGGCGCTCTACCCCCATACCAAAAGCAAAACCGGTAAAGGTTTCCGGGTCTACGCCACTGGATTTAAATACTTCCGGATGCACCATGCCGCAACCGCCAACTTCCAACCAACCCGAGTTTTTACACATACGACAGCCCTTGCCGCGACACTGGGTGCATTGAATATCCATCTCTGCTGATGGTTCGGTAAATGGGAAATACGAAGGACGGAAACGCACTGGAACATCGGCCTCGAAAAACGCTTTCAGGAATTGATCCATGGTGCCTTTCAAATCAGCGAAGCTGATATTTTTATCAACCACCAAGCCTTCAACCTGATGGAACATCGGCGAGTGAGTTACGTCAGAATCACAGCGATAAACACGGCCCGGACAAATCACACGAATCGGAGGCTGTTTATTTTCCATAGTGCGCACTTGCACAGGCGATGTGTGCGTACGCAACACATGAGTGTCATCAACATAAAAGGTATCGTGCATTGCACGCGCCGGATGATGCGATGGAATATTGAGCGCTTCAAAATTATGATAGTCGTCCTCAATCTCCGGGCCGACCTCAACGCTATAGCCCACAGCAGCAAAAATTTCTTCAATACGCTGCAAGGTACGTGTCACCGGGTGTAAACCACCGGTATGCTGGCCGCGGCCAGGCAAGGTTACATCAATCACTTCACTGGCAAGTTTTGCATCAATCGCGGCTTGCTCGAGTGATTGCTTACGCAAATTCAACGCCTCCTGCACTGCATCTTTTGCTTTATTAATTTCCGCACCCGCTGCCGGACGCTCCTCGGGCGACAACTTACCCAAAGTCTTCATCAGAGCAGTAATACTGCCGTTTTTGCCGAGATAATCCACGCGGACTGAATCCAGCACCGCCAGATCTTGAGCTTCGTTAACCAATTTGAGCGCTTCTTGCGTAAGCGCAGCGAGATTTTCCATCTGCTTATCCAATTAAATTCGATATGAATTAAAAATACATTCAGGTGCATGCGGCGCTATCGATAAAAACCACCATAAATCGATAGAAAAATCGCCATAAAAAAAGGGAGGAACCAAAGCCCCTCCCCTTCATCGCGTTCACAAAAACCCTTGCGGGCTTTCGGTTGTTGGACGATTAAGCAGCCAGAGCTGATTTAGCCTTCGCAACAACAGCAGCAAAAGCTGCTTTGTCATATACCGCCAAGTCAGCCAGTACACGACGATCCAGAACGATGCTCGCCTTCTTCAAGCCAGCAATCAATTGGCTGTAAGTCAAACCTTCAGCGCGCGATTGGGCATTGATACGAGTAATCCACAGAGCGCGGAAATTACGCTTTTTAACGCGACGATCGCGGTAAGCATATTGACCGGCTTTGATAACCGCTTGTTTAGCAACACGGAATGTACGCGAACGTGCACCGTAGTAACCTTTAGCAGCTTTTAAAACTTTCTTGTGACGACGACGCGCCTCTACACCACGCTTAACACGGGCCATAATTCAATCCTCTACAAAATTCTCAAAAAGCGCTATTAAATAGCACGGAACAAACGTTTTACGCGTGGTACATCGGCTGCATCAACGATGCTGGTGCCGCGCAGTTGGCGCTTACGCTTGGTCGTCATTTTGGTCAGGATGTGGCTCTTGTTAGCGTGCTTGAATTTGAAGCCCGCGCCAGTCTTTTTGAAGCGCTTTGACGCGCCACTGTGTACTTTAGCTTTGGTTGCCATGTGATAAAACTCCACACATCTAAGTAAATAATATAAATAATCAAGGCAGCTAAAAGCCCGACTATTTTCTCTTTTTGGGAGCGAGCACCATGGTGAGTTGCTTACCTTCCATTTTGGCAGCTTGCTCTACAGTACCCATCTCAGCCAGGTCGGTCTCAATGCGCTGCATCATTTCCATACCCAACTCTTGATGGGCAAGCTCGCGGCCACGGAACTTTAACGTTACCTTGGCCTTGTCCCCATGCTCCAGGAAGCGAACCAAGGCTTTTAACTTCACCTGATAGTCTGCTTCCTCCGTCCCTGGGCGAAATTTCATTTCTTTGATCTGCTGCTGCTTTTGCTTTTTCTTGGCAGCCGCTTTGGTCTTCTTGATCTCAAACAGATGCTTGCCATAATCCATAATCTTGCAGACTATTGGATCGCTATCAGCAACGATCTCCACCAAATCCAGTGTGGCTGCTTGAGCCTGCGCCAAGGCATCACTCAAGGCAACAATACCTACCTGTTCACCTTCGGCATTGATTAAACGAACCTGTTTGGCTTCGATCTGATCGTTGATCCGCGCTTTTTTAGAATTGCCTTTGGCCGCGGGAGCGTTATCTCGTTTGATAGTTGTATCTCCAAATAATTAATAGGAACGAATCTTTTTCACTTTTTACGCATCCGGGTCCCAAAACCCGATTTTAAGCAGAAATATTTCTGCCTCGACGCGCTATATCGGCGGTCAAGTGCGCGATGAAAGCTTCCAGAGTCATTACACCCAAATCTTGTCCGTCCCTTGTGCGAACTGCAAGTGATTGATTTTCAACCTCTTTATCGCCAACGACGAGCAGGTAGGGTACCCGCTGAATTGTGTGCTCGCGGATTTTAAAGCCGATCTTCTCATTTCTCAAGTCAGGAATTACGCGGATACCCTTATCGCGCAGAGTTTTTTCTACGAATTTGACGTATTCACCCTGATTATCAGTGATATTCATCACTGCAACCTGGGCAGGCGCCAACCAAACCGGGAATGAACCTTCATAGTGTTCGATCAGGATTCCCAGGAAACGCTCGAAAGAACCAAGGATTGCACGATGCAGCATAACTGGACGTTTGCGCGCATTATCTTCCGCCACATATTCTGCATCCAAGCGCTCGGGCAACACGTAGTCAAGCTGGATAGTACCGCACTGCCAGGAGCGACCAAGGGCATCTTTGATCTGGTATTCGATCTTTGGACCATAGAACGCCCCCTCACCCGGCAGCT
>JAGKXA010000644.1 GCA_021151615.1 Cellvibrionaceae bacterium
AGGTGCAGCGATAAATAATTGGAGTGTTAATTGGCAATACAGCGGGGATCGTATGACCAGTGGCTGGAATGCCAATTTCTCCGGTAGCAATCCGTACACTGCAACCAATATGTCCTGGAATGGCAGCATTGCGGTGGGTCAATCTGTGTCTTTCGGCTTTCAAGGAACCAAAGGTGGCAGCTCTGCCGAGCGCCCGGTAGTCAATGGCAGCGTGTGTGGCGGTAGTGTCGTGGCGAGTTCCGCTGCGCGCTCAAGCGTTGCTCCCAGTTCAGCGCCGCGTTCCAGTGTTGTACCCAGCTCAAGCCCTGCAACAAGTTCACGCGCAAGTAGCGTTGCTGTTTCATCGAGTGGCTACTCAGTGCCTGCGAATAATTTTGCGCAAAACGGTGGTGTAGAAAGTGGTTTAACTAACTGGAGCACTACGGCAGGCACCCTGGCTCGCTCCACGGCGGACAAACGCAGTGGCTCGGCCAGTGCGTTAATTACTGGCCGTACCGCTGCATGGAATGGCATTACCTTTAACGTAGGTTCGCTCACCAATGGCAATGAATACGATGTTGCTGTGTGGGTGAAACTTGCACCGGGCACACCAGACTCGGTAGTTAGCCTCACTGCAAAACGTTTGGAAGATTCTGATACGTCTACCTATAACGAATACACTCGCGTTGCTACTGTGACTGCTTCATCGACCGAGTGGCGTTTGTTGCAAGGCTACTACACGCAATTGGGTACCACTGGCTTCCAGCATTTTATTATCGAAGCAACCGACACCAGTATCAGCTATTACGCGGATGATTTTTCCGTCGGTGGGCAAGTCACCCAAGTGCCCAGCAGCTCCAGTAGTTCAAGTGCTAGCAGCTCGGGTCAAGTGTGTGATTTAAAAGCTCCTTTGCAATGGGTTTCGACCGGCCCGTTGATTAGCCCAAAAAATGCCAACTGGAAATCCATTAAAGATCCGTCAGTGGTGAAATATAACGGCACTTATCATGTGTACGCGACCTACTACGATACCGCTTACAAATCCATGTACACCAGCTTCACCGATTGGAATAACGCTCAAGCAGCGCCACATATCTCCATG
>JAGKXA010000645.1 GCA_021151615.1 Cellvibrionaceae bacterium
TGCCAGACGGCTTCTACTGCCGCGATTTTCGCGGGCTGATATTTAAGTGAATTCAAACCGTGCATATCACCCAGGAAAATTTGCAGCGGAATTAAAATCGCGGCGGCAATGACGGCAGTTTTTAATGCAAGGCGCGGCGCTGGTTTGTGATCGCCTTTTAATAAGCGGTAGGCCGATAAACCGGCAATTAAAAATGCTGCCGTTAATCCGGATGCAATCAACATATGCGCAAGGCGATAGGGCATTGAAGGGTTAAAAATAATTTCCAACCAATCGAGTGGGTAGGCTTTGCCATCGCGCATTTCAAAACCGACTGGTGTTTGCATCCAGCTATTGAGTGCAATAATCCAGAAGGCGGACATGGTAGTGCCAAAGGCCACCAGAAAAGTGGCGATGGTGTGAGTGCGATTGGAAACGCGCTTGATGCCGAACAACATAATGCCTAAAAAAGTCGCTTCCAGAAAAAACGCTGTAAGCACTTCATAGCCGAGCAAGGGGCCGGCGATATTACCCACGGTTTCCATATAGCCCGGCCAGTTGGTGCCGAATTGAAAGCTCATGGTGATACCGCTGACCACGCCCATGGCAAAGGTCAGTGCAAATACTTTTACCCAGAAGCGATAAGCGCGCATCCACACATCGTCGCCTTCGCCTTTGTAGCGCAATTTGAAATACACCAAAAACCAGCAGAGGGCGATGGAAATAGACGGAAATAAAATATGGAATGAAATATTGGCGGCGAATTGGGTGCGAGAGAGGATTAATGTGTCTATTACAGCAGGTTCGAGCATGATGTACCTCGATGAAATTAGAAAATCCTTTTGGTCTAGTGACGAATTACTTTGTAGCGGTTTTCGGTGTGTGCTGTGACATGGTCATGTTGGGTTACGACGCTCGTTGTACTCGCGGCTAACCCAACCTACGGTCACTTCGTAGTTTTGTTTGAGCCTAATAAACGGTCTTTCATGTCGAGTACTTTGCCGATGCTGTTGCCGAGCTTGAGCAGTTTGCTCAGTTGGGAGGAATCCAGGCGCTGGATTTCCTGCGTCCAGAGCGTGAGCATTTCAATCAGCTCGTGCAT
>JAGKXA010000646.1 GCA_021151615.1 Cellvibrionaceae bacterium
AGAGGAAGCTATCGCTATTGCCAGAAAATGGATAGCCAAAGGCTATAGCGTTGATGTTGGTTTTACCCAGATTAACAGCCGTAATTTTATGCGCTGGGGCTATAGTGTGGAGCAGGTCATTGAACCCTGCACCAATTTACGCTTGAGCGCCCGTCTATTGAATGATGGTTATGACCGGGCAAAGCTGATTCATGGTGAAGGGCAGGCAGCCCTAAAAGCGGCCTTGAGTGCCTATAACACCGGTAATTTAACCAAAGGCTTGCGAAACGGCTATGTGGCCAAGTATTACAAACCATCCAGAGCCACAGCGACAACAGTTAGCTATACACCGAATACAACAATGAACCAGGCCGTTATCCGTGAGGATTTAACCCCCCAGATTTATGGTAATGACACCACCATTTTTGTTCGTCCAACCCGTAAGCCCGATAGTAATTAAAACAGCAATAGCCGTATGGCCATTAAAACAGGAGCACTATTATGCCAATGCCTGAAGACCAAAAATTTGATACTGAACTTTTAGATACACAAATGCAGGAACCGGTTATCACCAGTGACCAGAATATGCTGGGTGTTCCGGGTGTACTGGTAGAATTTGACCCGGATGAAGCGGCTGCGTGGGGTGCAGTGGCCAGTGATCCCCGTGAAGTGGCAAGTGCATGGGAAGATGCAATTGCAGATAGTGGGGAGCAGCCATGAAAAAAGAGTATGTTGATGAGCTGGCCAGCCGACTAATTGAGCAGATTAAAAGCAATACCGCACCCTGGCAAAAACCCTGGCAGCCTGGTGTACCCAATGCCAGTTTGCCGATCAATGTAGTAACCGCTAAACCCTATAATGGCATGAACCTGATTAACCTTATGTCCAAGGCTGAATATCAGGGTTATGACGATCCGCGCTGGATGACCTATAAGCAGGCACAAGGCTTAGGTGGCCAGGTTAAAAAGGGTGAAAAAGGCACATCCATTCATTACTGGAAATTTTTTGATGAAAAAGTTATCAAGGATGAAAATAACAAGCCGGTACTGGATGAACATGGTAAACCTAAAAAAATAAGAATCCAGCTTGAGCGCCCCCAGGT
>JAGKXA010000647.1 GCA_021151615.1 Cellvibrionaceae bacterium
CCATTGTCGCTGGTGATGATGGATATAGATCACTTCAAGAAAATTAATGACACCTATGGTCACGACATAGGTGATTTGATACTCAGCAAATTGTCCGACCTTATCCACCAGCACATTCGCGCACAGGACTTATTGGCGCGCTGGGGCGGCGAAGAGTTCGTGATAGTCTGCCGCGACACCGACATAGACAACGCCACTGCGCTGGCGGAAAAATTGCGCGGCCTCATTGCCGCCCATGAATTCCATAAAAGCATTCAGGTCACTGCCAGCTTTGGCGTAGCCACACTCAACACCAATGAAAATCTGGAACAACTATTCAAAGCAGCCGACACGGCACTTTACGAAGCAAAGTCCAGCGGACGCAATCGGGTAATTCCCGCCAACGCGGCCTAGGGAGTAGTTATTCAAGCCGTAGATTGTCGATATAAACCACTTGTGGCTTCGGCAAATTCACTGCAAAAATTTCCAAACAATTCACTTCCTCGATACGCATCTGCCGCCCGGCAGGTGCATTGCGAATATCATCCATAGCAATACGCACATTATTCCAACCGGGATTCAAACTGATTCGACGATTAAAGCGATCATCAAACGCATTAGCACCGTGATCGTGTTGCAGATCGGCAATTTTTAATACCACTTGCACAGTCTCTATAGCGGGATTGTAAATATCTAGCGCAAAAAAATGGTAGTGACTCCAATCCCCATAGCGCCCGGTCCATTTAATGCCGGAATAAATATCCGTCGCCAATTTTACAGCCAGAGAGAACTCCCCACTGGACGTATAATTGCTCGCTTGCTGTTTGACAACATGCTCACCAATATTTTCCAACTGGTGCAACTCATAGCTTGTTTCAAAACTGTTAATCAACGGAAACTGCTTGCGCATTTGCCAATCGCTGTAGGCTAATTGCACGCTTAACCACAACAGTGGCGCTATAAAAATAAGGCTCAGCGCACGCAACCCAATCAACACATAGCGTCGGGCTGCTGCCCTCTGCCCCCAACAAAGTGCAATAAAAGCCCCAAGAATATTGTGCGTCACATCGCTCCAGCTGGCATCGCGACCCACGAACTGC
>JAGKXA010000648.1 GCA_021151615.1 Cellvibrionaceae bacterium
ATGCCAAACGTTTGGCATAAGCAGCTCGAATCACCAGAGTTTATAACCAAAAAAATTAACCAGAAAAATTTTTATAGTGGTTTACCTTGAGCTTGCGCAGAATTCAACCTAAACTTGCATCACATTAATTTTGTGATCTGGTTCGCATATATGCTCAAGCAAGTTTCTGCCCTTTTCGCTCTGGTGATGGCTGCCAATGCAAGCGCGGTTAGCATCGACCTGGGTGCCGCAACCGGGTATAACCTCTTTATTAAAGAAAACTTCACCCAACCGGGGGCCGACTCCCAAGGCAAGATCGCCATTGGCGGCAATGCCAATATTGGCCAGTATGACGTGGGTGTGAACTACGAACCAGGCACCTGGCGCGATGGCATCCAGTTCTGGAAAGAGCCAGGAAAATATTCCGATGTACTGGTCGTGGGCGGTAATCTGACTACCACATCATGGGCATGGGGAAATATCAAAGGCAATCTGGTACTGGGTGGCGAACTGACGGCGGGTTCCAGCAAAAATTCGGTACTGGGCACTACCACCAAAGGCACACCCATTGATTTCAATAGCGCCTTTAACTATTTCAGCGATTTATCCAGGGACCTCGCCAGCAACAGCAATACCGGTGGCCTGGATTTTAAATACAACAACTGGCTACAACTGAATGGTACAGCGAATAATGATTTGTACTTCGCCAATATCACCGGCCAAATGCTGGCCAATGCCACTGACCTGACGGCTACCGGCCTGGATAAGAATGACACATTGATCATCAATGTGAGCGGCAAAAATATTAATTTTGATTCACTGAACTACGGTGCACGTGAAAGCTTTGCCGCGCTGAACTTGCCTTCCAGCAATATCCTTTACAACTTTTTCGAAGCAGAGAACATTACTTTTAGTGGTGGATTTAAAGGCAACATCCTTGCTCCCAATGCCAACTTCACCTTCTTGCAAGGCGATTTAAGCGGACAGGTGATTGCAAAATCATGGACCGGTGGTTGGGGCGCACAGGCCAACCTTTGGGATGGATTTTTCGTTCCGCCCGTAGACCTTACTCCGCCACTTGGCCCAACCCCACCCGTCG
>JAGKXA010000649.1 GCA_021151615.1 Cellvibrionaceae bacterium
CTATTTGATTTGGCATCTACAGACTTTTGTGATGCATTAATTGCACGTATAGATACGCGCAAAACCGTTTTTTATGCTGCGTTAAATTACGATGGCACAACCCAATGGTCGCCAGCACATCCACTCGATGACACTGTGCTGGCAGCGTTTAACCAGGATCAGCTGCGCGATAAAGGTTTCGGCCCTGCCCTTGGCCCAAAGGCTACCGATTATTTAAAAGTGAAATTAGAAAATGCGGGCTATCAGGTACAGGTTGCCCCCAGCGCCTGGCAATTAACCGGCGAGCAACAATCGCTGATAGAAAACCTGATCGAAGGAATCGCTAACGCTGTGGCAGAAAATTATGGAATTGATGCTAACGCACTGCAAGATTGGAAAATATTTCGCGTGCAGCACGCAGCAACAGGCACCTGTGTGATTGGACATTGGGATTTGCTGGCATTGCCCAGTAAATAAAATGTTTACCGGGAAAAAGTTTCAATCCACTTATTTTTAATTTCATCCATTCGCCACACCGGGCCGGCATCCGCCGGTGTGAGGCCTTCTGCCCAATTCCAATTAGTTATTGCCTCCATGACTTTTGGATCGCGCGCAAAAAAATGTACCGGCACATCGCGGTTATCGGTAGTTCCTGTCACCAAAGGTGCCGGTTGATGGTCGCCAAATACCAGAGCCACCGTATTATCATTGGCATAGTGAACCAAATAATCCACTACAGCGCTGATGGAATATTGTGTCGTCAATCGAAATTGCAGACGCACACGGTCAGCATCTTTCCAGACTTCTTCCGGTGAATCCCCGCTGGTTGCTTGCGCATTAAAAATCTGGCCATCGCCAATCTGATTCCAATCCACCAATTTCGGCACCGGCGTCCAGGGTGCATGGGAAGAAATAAGTGCTATCTCCGCCATTACCGGTTTGCGATTTTGAACATCCAACTCATTGCGTTGGAATGCCGCGAGGGAAAATTGATCCGGCATGGTAATCCAGTTGAAAGGTTTACCTTGATAACCGGAGTTGTGTGCATGATATATCTGGTCATAACCAAAATAATTGCCTTCCGGCCAAGCCATACTG
>JAGKXA010000650.1 GCA_021151615.1 Cellvibrionaceae bacterium
GCTATATTGTATATTTTTAGAGACTATGCAGAACCTACAGCATTTGCCGCACACTTAAAAATTGATAATGTAGACGCAGCTTCACTGAACCAACAGGGGTTTACCTGGGTTTATATTGAGCCGGGGAAACATCAATTTAAGTATGGATGGAATTTTTTATCTGGCATGCCTACTGTTGAATTTGAAAGCACCTTTGAGGCAGGGAAGGTTTACGCATTTCAAATGTCTGGTGGTGTTAATTCTGCAGGCAATATGATCAGGTCAACCTCTGCAATTCAGCCAATTAGTCCTGAAGTTGCTATCGAGAAAATGAAACAATGCTGTCGCTATATTCCATCCAAGTACCAAAAACAAAAATAACCTCATATCACCCAAATAACTTGCTTCATACTTGACAGCGATTTATCCAGGCAATCAACTCAGGAATTAATGCGAGGTTAATTCCTGATTTGTTCCCGCAATAAATTCCGCAAATTTTTCTGTCGGCATAGGGCGTGCGAAATAGTAGCCCTGGTATTTAAGGCAACCTTCCTGCTCCAGCCAGTCGCGTTGGGCTTTGGTTTCTACGCCTTCAGCGATAACCACCAATTCCATGCTTTGTGCGAGACGAATGATCATGCGTGCTATGGCGGCGTCGTTAGGGTCGGTGAGGATATCGTTGACAAACGATTTATCAATTTTTAATTCGTTGATCGGCAGGCGTTTTAAATAGGAAAGCGAGGAATAACCGGTACCGAAATCATCCAGCGAGAATTTAATGCCATGAGGCTTCAAGGCGTCCATTTTGGTGATGATGTCTTGCGGGTTATCTACCAGCATGGATTCCGTGAGTTCAAGTTTTAATTGCCGTGCATTAGCGCCAGTCTTTCTAACGATTTCCAATAATTGTTCGACAAAATTGTGCTGCTGGATTTGGCGCGCACTGACATTGATAGACAAACTTAAACTCGCTGTCAGCGGATTACTGGACCAGGTCACTAACTGTTTGCACGCCGCTTCTACAATCCAGCTGCCCAATGGGATAATTAACCCGGAGTCTTCTGCCACCGGAATAAATTCCATGGGCGATACCATAC
>JAGKXA010000651.1 GCA_021151615.1 Cellvibrionaceae bacterium
ATTCAAAACAAGTTCTAATAACTGATACACATATAACAAGTAACTTTTATTTGGCTAAACTATCCTGTAAGGCTTTTGCCCACGTAGCGATGGTTTTGGAGTCTTGATCTGACAAAATTGCATCTTTATGAATCCAAGTATATGACTCGAGGGGCATCCAATGATCTGTTACGGCTTCTGCTACCTCTTCTAATTTATGTGCAGCCTTTTTCTTTGGATAGCTCGCAAATTCAGAGAAATTCAATTCATCCTTTCCTTCCTCTACGTGATGATTGAGCCACCAACCTACTGGCTGAATATTGCGGGCTGGTGTTACTGCAACCGGAATGCGCGGACTACTGGGCAAATCCGCCTGATTGGCAAAGGCTGCCAATGCATTGGCAGACGCTGGCGTTGGATTGCGCTTGGTATTCATGGCCAGCATGCCAGCAGTACTGCTGGCTGTGGCAACCGGTACAGATGCTGTTATTGCAGGAGTTGCCGCTACCGCTGGTGTAGTGGTTCTAACGGTTTTTAAACCATTACTTAATGTGGTAGTAATGGTTGTATTGGTATTGGTTACATTAGAATTGCGGGCTGTCACTGGCTGGGTTATTGACGAGCCCAGCGATGAAGTATTGGTACGGTTTACAGTCCCTGCACTCATCAGCGCAGCAGCCTGCTGGGTACTAAAACTGCGGTTTGCCGTGTTGCCACCCTGACTTAAAATGACAGCACCACCCGCTGGGCCGAGGCTTGCCATCAGGCCGGGATTGGTTTGTCCAAGGGTTGGCATACTGCGCAAACGCTGGTCAATCTGTGCATTCAAAGCAGCGGGAATCAATAAACGGTTTGGTCCCATCGGATCAGTATAACTGCTTCTAAAGCCAGGGTTTAGCTCATAAAGCTCCTGATAGCTTAAGCCAGCAATTGATGCAGCCAGCGTCAGGTCAACCACCCCGGGCAACTGCACTTCACGGAAGTGAGGGCGATTGGCAATGCTGGGCAAATATACCCCATAATTTTCCGGATTTTTTACAATTTGTGCTACTGCCAAAAAGCGTGGCACATAGTTCATGGTTTCGGCAGGCAATCGG
>JAGKXA010000228.1 GCA_021151615.1 Cellvibrionaceae bacterium
ATACCATACCTTCGCTGATACCGAATTTCATTTTGCGTGGCTTGAGGTTGGCGACAACAACAGTGAGTTTGCCCACCAGATCTTCCGGTTTGTAGGCGCTTTTGATACCTGAGAAAACGTTGCGGGTTTCACCGCCTACATCCAGCGTTAGGCGCAACAATTTATCGGAGCCCTCCACATGCTCGGCATTTGCAATTAATGCAATACGCAAATCGACTTTGGCGAAATCATCGAATTCAATTTCTGCGGCGATGGGTTCACCGGTTTTTTCAACAGGCGCTTTTGCCGGAGCGGTTGCTGCGAGTGATTCTTTGCCCGCTTCAATCATTACATCGACTTTGTCTTTTTCCACGCGCGTTAACAGCGGTTTGAATTCATTAATTTTTTCACCGGAGCGGAAACTGATCGGCGCATTCCAGTTCAATGTTTCACCGAGGAATTGCTCTGCATCATTGGTCAAAGCAGGTAACACGGGTTTCAAATAGGTCAGCAAGGCGCGGAACATATTGATGCCGAGTGTACATACCGCTTGCGTCTGTGCTTCTGCACCGGGTTGCTTGGCCAGCTTCCAGGGCTCTTGCGTAGCGATGTATTCGTTAGCCGCGTCCGCCAATGCCATAATTTCGCGCATGGCTTTACTGTAATCGCGACTTTCGTAGTAGTTGGCGATAGTTTCACCGGCATCCACAAATTGTTGCCATAGGGCTTTATCCGCAATTTCACTGGATAAAGTGCCGCCCGCATTATTAATAAATTTTGCGGTACGACTGGCGATATTCACTACTTTGCCGACCAGATCAGAATTCACTCGCTGGATAAAGTCTTCCAGGTTCAAATCGATATCATCCACATTGCTGGTCAGTTTTGCAGCAAAGTAATAACGTAAATATTCCGGATTCAAATGATCGAGGTAAGTGCGTGCATTAATAAAAGTGCCGCGCGATTTACTCATCTTGGTGCCGTTCACGGTTAAGAATCCATGCACACAAATTTTTGTTGGAGTACGCAAATTGGCCGAGTGCAACATCGCTGGCCAAAAGAGCGCGTGGAAATTGACGATATCCTTGCCAATAAAGTGATACACCTCGGCAGTAGAATCCGGCTTCCAATACTCTTGCCAATCACCACCGGTTTTATCCAACAGATTTTTCAAGCTGGCAATATAGCCGATGGGCGCATCCAGCCAGACATAAAAATATTTGCCAGGCTCGCCGGGAATTTCAAAACCGAAGTAGGGCGCATCGCGGGAAATATCCCACTCCTGCAAACCGGCATCCAGCCACTCTGCCATTTTGTTGGCCACTTCATCTTGCAGGTGACCGGCGCGCGTCCAGGTTTTCAGGAAATCGCTAAACGCGGGCAGTGTGAAGAAAAAGTGTTCGGAATCTTTGGCTACCGGCGTCGCACCGGAAATCGCCGATTTAGGGTTAATCAAATCCATGGGGGAATAGGTAGCGCCGCACTTCTCGCAGTTATCGCCGTATTGATCTTCGGTTTTACATTTGGGGCAGGTGCCTTTGATGTAACGATCGGCAAGGAACAATTGTTTTTCCGGGTCATAAGCCTGGGTAATTGCGCGGGTGGCGATATGGCCGTTGGCTTTCAAACGGCTGTAGACCATAGTCGACAACTCGCGGTTTTCCTCCGAGTGGGTCGAATAGTAGTTATCAAAGCCGATATTAAACGCCGCAAAATCTGCCTCATGTTCCGCTTTAACATTGGCGATTTGCTGTTCCGCTGAATGACCTAACTGCTCGGCCTTAAGCATAATTGCGGTACCGTGAGCGTCATCCGCGCAGACATAAGTGCAATCCACCCCGCGCATTTTCTGGAAGCGCACCCAAATGTCGGTCTGGATATATTCCACCAAATGGCCGAGGTGAATCGAGCCGTTGGCGTAAGGTAAGGCGCTGGTGACGAGAATTTTGCGGGGCGACGTTCTGTTCGGCGATTGGCTCATGGGCTTAAAACCTGTCGAAATTCATTTGGCGGTAAATCCGGCCGTGGCCGGGGCACAAAAAAGGTGGCGAACTATAGCATTTTTTGCCAAGGCTTTCAGGATGTGATCCAGGTTGGTTGTTTAATCGCCAGGTGACTGCTATTAATAATCGGCCGTCGATTATCAACGGCAAATCGATTGGCAAATGAAACTCGCATCTGCAACCATCAAACTGTGATTAATCAAAGGGGAAGGCTATGGAAAACAACGAAACTCCAACTACTGAAGTGGCAACCAGTGTGTCGCAAGATGCCAAAAACCTGGCCTTGTTGTTGTGGTTGGGTAGTATCTTTTTTGGCTTTATTCCCGGGTTGGTGTTGTATCTGGTGAAGAAAGATGACGCCTATGTGTTGGATCAAAGCAAAGAGGCACTTAACTGGTCGATCACCGCCCTGATTGGTTATGTGGCGGGAATGATACTGACGATTATTTTAATTGGTGTGTTGGTAATGGTTGCGGTAGGTATTTGCCATTTGGTGTTTTGTATTATGGGAATTATTGCGGCGACCAGCGGTAAACCTTTCCGCGTCCCCTTTGCGTTGCGTTTAATTAAGTAATTTTTGCAGTACACAAGGGCAGTAATGCTGCCCTTTTGGATAAGCCGGATGTTAATCCTGATCATAGGGTTTGTAATCAATAGCAGTGATGTAAAACAATTCTTCACCGTCCGGTTTCTTTAATACGATTTCATCATCGAGTCGTTTACCGAGCATCGCTTTGGCGAGTGGTGAATCCATACTCAATTTTTGCCGCGCCACATCAAACTCGTCTGGCCCAACGATTTGGTAAGTCTTTTCATTGCCATCGTCATCTTCCAATGTAACCCAGGCACCAAAAAAAACTTTACTGCGATCATCGGGCAGGCGATCCACTACGGTAAGCACCTCCATGCGTTTGGATAAAAAGCGTACGCGTGAATCAATTTCACGTAAGCGGCGTTTGCCGTAAATGTAATCACCGTTTTCACTACGATCGCCGTTTTTCGCTGCTTCATGAACGACTTGCGTGACTTGCGGGCGCTCTACTTTCCAGAGTTGCGTTACTTCATCTTTCATGCGTTTAAAGCCAGCGGCGGTAATGTAGGTTGAACCTTTGGCTGAGGGTGGTCTCCAGCGTCCCATTAGTTAACTCCGAATTTTTTTTGGTCGAATACTTTCCGATAAAATGCCAGCTCGGATTCCAGTGCGCACTGAATGGTTTGTGCCTGGCGAAAACCGTGTGCTTCTTCTGCAAAGGTAACGTATTCGGTATAAATACCTTTTGAGGTTAATGCATTCACCATAGCTTCTGCCTGCGCGGGTGGAACAACTTTATCTTGTAATCCCTGTAAAAAAATGACCGGGCAATTTAATTGTTCGATGTGATATATGGGAGATCGAGCGTGATAAATTGCCTGTTCTTGTGGGTATTTTCCTATCAGCGAGTCCAGATAGTGCGCTTCAAATTTGTGAGTATCTTTGGCAAGTGCTTCAAGATCACCTATGCCATAAAGGCTGGCACCGGCTTTAAATGTATCGGTAAATGTCAGCGCCGCCAATACGGTATAGCCACCGGCGCTGGACCCGCGAATAGCGATTTTGTCTTTATCAACCAGGTTTTGCGCAATTAAAAAATCTACGCCACTGCAAGCGTCAATCACATCGGTAATGCCCCAGTTATTTTTTAACCGGTCGCGATACTGGCGGCCATAACCGGTGCTGCCGCGATAATTTACATCTAACACGGCAAAACCACGACTGGTCCAAAACTGGATTTTTAAATTCAACCCTGTCTCGGTGGCACCCGTGGGGCCGCCGTGACAAATTACGATTAAGGGTGGTAGTGAATCTGGTTGTATTGAAAATTGTGCGTTAGTCGGGCGATAAAAAAAGCCGTGTGAAACTTCACCGTCGCGCGTAGGAAATTCAATGGCTTCAGCTTGCGCAATATATTCCTGCGCAACCGGCGTATCGCTGCGGGTGATGGGTAATATGTTCTGGTCGCTGTAATGATAGAGGTGCGAGCCTTGCGTGGCGCTGGCGGCGATAAACCAGGCACTATTGTTGTTGCAATGAATAGCGGAGATATCGCGGAATTCGCTGGGTATTTTGCGAAGGTTTTTTTTTGCAATATCAATGGTTCCAATTTGCCAGTGCCCCTGTTGATTGTAACAGCAGAAAATTTCCCGCGCGCTTAAAAAGCCATAGGTACTCATACCGAATACCCATTGCGGCGTCGCAAATTCAGCATCATATTCATAAATTGCGTCGGTAGTGGTACCGTCCCAGCGATAGATATTCCACCAGTTGTTGCGATCCGAAACGAAATACAGTTGGTTGTCGGGCGACCACTGTGGTTGGAAAATGGATTCGTTTGCGCTGCCGGCAATGATTTTTTCGCGCACACTATTTCCCTGTGCATCCAATTGCATAACAACACACTCGGTACCATCCCAGGGCATTTGTGGATGAAACCAACGCAAATAGCTAAGCTGTTGTGCATCAGGCGCAAGTCGTGGATTGGAGTAAAAATCGGCACCTTCGGCAAGTGTATGGATTACCCCGGTTGATAAATCAATCGCAATAATTCTGGCGCTTGGGTGATGGGAATTTTGCGTGTAGTCCTCGCACACGGCGAGCAGTCGCTGGTGTGTTTGGTCGTGAGAAAAATCAGCGTAGCGAAATGCTCCTTCAGGTGTTAAGGCTTTCGTTTGCTGGCTTGCCAAATCGTATTGATAAAGCCTCTGGTCGCTGTCTTGTACGTAAAAAATAAATGCGGCTGTTGCCAGGTAAGAGGAGCCACCATATTCCTGCACGCGCGTGCGCACACTTAGCGGCGCCGCAAATAACTCGGTACGTGTTCCTGCGTGTTCGCATACCAGTACATTGCGGCCTTTTTCCTGCGGGCGGGTTTCCAGCCAGTAAAGGCATTCACCCACTGATTGAGGGTCGCTGATGCGAACGCCCTGTGTAGTAAGTAATTCCGGTGAAATAGGTGAAGGCCAATGGCCGTATTGATTGTTATTCATAAAACGCGCTTTGTCTTGTTGGCAATTCCGCATTAATCTACGCACTTAATCCTTCAATGCAAAGCCAAATTATGCCGGAATTTACCCCCCAATTGCTGCGTCGCTATTTGCCGCCTATCAATCAATCCATGACGGGCATTTGGTGGGTGGGTTTTAGTGGTGGCCTGGACTCTACAGTATTACTGCATGCACTGGTGCAATTGAACTTACCAGTCAGCGTACGGGCCTTGCACATCAATCACCAGATTTCTCCCCGCGCCAACTCATGGCAACTCCAGTGCGAACAATTTTGTCAGCATTTGGGTGTGCCTTTTTTTGCGGAGAAAGTGCAGGTAGCCAATTCTGGTAAAGGTGTTGAGGATGCGGCGCGTGCGGCGCGCTATCAGGTATTTGATCAGTACGTAGATGCCAGCGATTGGTTGTTTATGGCGCATCACGGCAATGATCAGGCAGAGACCTTATTGCTGCGCTTAATGCGCGGCGCCGGGCCGCGCGGATTGGCAGCCATTGCCAGTGAGCGGAAATTATTGTCGGGTGGAAAATTAATACGTCCGTTGCTGCATTTTTCTCGCGCCGAGCTAGAGGCTTATGCGCGTGAGCAACAATTGCACTGGGTGGACGACGAGAGTAATAGGGATGATCATTACGACCGTAATTTTTTACGCAATCAGGTGATACCTTTATTGCAAAACCGCTGGCCTGCATTGATACGCAAGTGGCAGCAGACCGCCGATTTGTGCGCTCAGCAGGAAAATCTATTGGGCGAGTTTGCGCAACAGGATTTGGAGCAAGCAAATCCTTATGCAGAGCGAGTGGGGCAGAGTATTGATTTACATTGGTTGAAATCTTTATCCATTGCACGACGTCAAAATTTATTGCGCTATTGGTTGCGCCAATCCGGTTGTGACTTGCCGGAAGTTGTGCATCTCCAACAATTGGAAGTTCAATTATTTAATGCACGCGAGGATGCGTCTGTGGAAATTGCCTGGGGCGATTATTCATTGCGGCCTCATCGAACACGCTTGTTTTTATTGCCTGCTGTTTTGCCTCCAATGATATTGGATTTGGTGCAGCTGGTTGCGACAGAAAATAATTCTGTAAGCTATTTGCTTGCAGATTTACCGAATTTACATATTCGCTATCGCAGGGGCGGTGAGCGTTGCAAACCGGCGGGGCGCACGCATTCACAAACGCTTAAAAAATTATTGCAGGAATATCAGCTGGAGCCCTGGTTACGCGACTCAGTGCCGCTGCTTTACAGCGGTGATCAGTTAGTGGCCGTGGGTGATTTATGGATTTGTGATGGCTATGTTGCACCTGCAGGTAAATCTGCCCTGAAACTGGTCTGGCGCGCCTAGTCTTGATGCTGCCTATCAAATGAATGCAATAAAAAACGGGAGGTTTGTAGCCTCCCGTTTTTTATTGTGCAAACTAATAAGTGCTTAGAACAGGTATACCGCCCCCGAGGCTTCTGCACTGTTGTCGTTCTGATCCAATACACCTTCCTTCAGGCTGGACGTGCTGCTGGATGATTGGCTGGATACCGAAGTCGCTGAGGCGTAACCACGACCAGATTCGCGATGCGCACCTACTGCCAGGGTTTTACCATCGCCGGAAATATCTATATTCAAACCAAAGCGATCATCTTTATCCGTGTTGCTGGCTTTAACATAGCTCTTCTGGGTCCAAAC
>JAGKXA010000652.1 GCA_021151615.1 Cellvibrionaceae bacterium
TAATTATGTTGCTGCGGGTAGTGCCTACAGTTTGGAAAACAATCAGTTACTTTATCGCGAGCTATACACCGGGTTAGATGAAAACAAAGCAGTCCGTGTGGATTATGTGTCGCCAGAGGGTAAAACCTTCGCCAGTAAAACGTTGGTGTACCAAGGCGAGCCCTATCAGCCCAGTGTTAACTATGAAGATTCTCGTGATAATGAATACATGTCTGCCCAATTTGAAGGTGCACGTTTGGTGTTAACCCATGGCATGAATAGTTCGCAAAACCAGAAAGTAATTTTTGATAATGCCGCTATGGTTATTGACGCAGGTTTTGACGCTTACATTCAGTTAAATTGGGATACGTTAATGGCGGGTAAACGCCTCAAGTACGCATTTGCAATGCCCGCTCGCTTAAGTAGTGTTCAGTTGGAAGTGCGAAAAATAAAAGCGACTGAGTCACCTCTTTACGATAAGGAATATGGCAAGGATTGGATTTATTTTCGTATCACTCCTGCGCAAAAAATTTCATCCTTATTTGCGGATCCAATTAATCTGGCGTACGACCCTAATGGTAAATATCTAGTGCGTTTTCACGGGCGCTCCAATATAGATGATGACCAGGGTGGGCCAGTGGATGTTCGTATTGAATACGAATATAACAACTAAATAAAACGGGCACATAAGTGCCCGTTTTTATTTGGTGGAGTTTAAAATCAAATCAGGTGTTTGGATAAGAGCACCAATCGCTCCAGCTGCCAGGGTACAGTTTTGCGTCTATGCCGCTTAATTCCAGCGATAACAAATTTACACAGGCCGTTACGCCGGAGCCGCAGTAAACCAGAAGGTCTTTTTGTTGCGGTAAATCATTCCAGCGTGCTTGTTGTTCATCGACGGGTTTAATAAAACCTTGTTCGTTAGTGGCTTCCTGCCAGAAATAATTCACTGCACCGGGAATATGCCCCGCAACCGGGTCTATGGGTTCCTCTTCACCGCGATAACGTTTGGCTTCGCGCGAATCAATTAATAATAGTTTTCCATCATCTTTCAAAATATCTTCGCGCTTGAGGATCTGGTCCGCATGGATATTAGC
>JAGKXA010000037.1 GCA_021151615.1 Cellvibrionaceae bacterium
GAATATAACAGTGCTGTAGTGCGGCAACGGCTGCAAAGTAATGCTCGCTGGTTTTTGCTATCAACCGCTGCAGTTCAAACTGCAGTTGCAATTGTGCTTCAAGCACATTTTCTTGCGCCAGTTGGCGGCGCAAAGGACGGGTAAACAGCGCCAACAATGGCTGGCTCAATGACGTATCCAATTGCCAACGCCCACCGTCTTCCGGTTTTAAAGCGCCAATACTCAAATGGGGGTTTTCAATCAGTTCTGCCTGCAAAGCCTGTGCATCGGCGATGCCTAGCTTCGCTAACTGAAAACGTACCTGCGGTGAGTGGGATAAAAGCAGTTGCAATGTTTGTTGCAATCCCAGGGGCGAAGGTAACTCGACGGGAGCAGAAGGCTTGGCGGTCGCGGAAAAATCCAATGCGGGATACTGATTCTCCAGTTGCTGTTGAACAGCAGCTACAGATGATTGCGGTGGTTGGGTAGCGCAAGCGCCCAGCAGCAAAGTCACTGCAAGCAGACAGGCTAGACGCCCCCGGTTTCGGAAGTTGCTCATAATAAAAACCTGTTTTATGCGTGCTTTCAGTTCAAGCAACGCAGTAATAAATAGTTCGCGTTAAAATAAAGTCGAACAAAAAAATAGGATTCAAAAACAACGATAAGAATCAGGCGTGAATTTGCGGTGGCTTTTGCGGCAAGGCCAATAAGGGTTGCGCAGGGGAGGGAAGAGTAAATGCAGTGTATTGCGGTAGTAATTCAATGTTTTGGGTGAGCAGATTATTTACCAGTAAAACACAGTGCCAATGACACATAAACTGGCAGTGCTTGCAGGATTTTATATCCGTACTGAATTGAGAGTTGTCATCCATTGCTTGCGAATTTTTTTGGGCAACTTGATGGCAAGGTGCATCCGTATTATTTGCCATCGATAACGAGTCATTGTCCATCATGCTGGATTGGATTTGCGCGCAGTGCAACCATTGCCCGGCAATTGCCTGCAGCGGCAACCACAGGCAGAGGGCAATTACAAAAAAATAGAGTGGTTTGCGCGTAACCATAATTTGCAGCTAGTTTGGTTTATGGGAATGATGACATGATATTGCATCAAGTATTGGGCAATCCGGTTGGTCATCGCCATGACAGCGACTCGCTAAATCATGCAAGGATTTCCGCATTTGTTGCAATGAATATATACGCTCATCCATTTCCTGAATATGTTCCAATGCCAGTTTTTTCACCTCTGCGCTGGAACGCCCGGAATCTTGCCAAAGACTCGTCAGGATTGCTATCTGTTTCATTGAAAAACCCAAATCACGCGCGCTTTTTATAAAACTTAACACGTGAATATCGCGTGTCTGATAAACGCGATAGTTGGCGTAGGTACGATCTGTCGGTGTGATCAAGCCGAGACTTTCGTAATGCCGGATCATCTTTGCGGTGAGCCCGGTTAACTTTGCTGCCTCACCAATACTGCGCAGTCCCTGGGCATGGGCATCAGCCAATTCCAGTGAAGTTTTTTTTGCACGATTACTCATGGAGTTCTCCGCTGTTATCTTGCCAGCGACGCAAGCGCAAGGCATTGCTCACGACAAAAACACTCGATAATGCCATGGCGCCCGCCGCCAACATTGGCGAAAGCAAAACACCAAAGACGGGCCAGGCAATCCCCGCTGCAAGCGGAATCAAGGCAACATTATAGGCAAAGGCCCAGAATAAATTCTGTTTGATGTTACGCATGGTCGCGCGCGCCAGCGCAATGCTTTTAGGAACACCCTGCAAATCACCACTTACCAACACTAAATCTGCGCTTTCAATAGCAATGTCAGTGCCTGTGCCAATCGCTAAACCTAAATCCGCTTCCGCCAATGCGGGCGCGTCATTAATTCCATCACCAACATAAGCGATAGCGCCGTGTTCCGCGCGCAATTGTTTAATGGCAGCCACTTTTTGTTCAGGCAGAACTTCTGCGATCACCAGATCAATACCCAGATTTTTTGCAATCGCACTCGCGGTGTGCTGGTTATCGCCGGTGATCATGGCAATCTTAAAACCCAGGTGATGCAGGGATTTTAACGCGGCCGGCGTGCCGGGTTTGATGCTATCGGCCAATGCCATTACCGCAGCGATTTTATTATCCACCGCAAGATAAATCGGCGTCTTTCCTTCGCTGGCTAATTGCGCAGCCGTGTGGCTGAAAATATCCAGATCAATACCCAATTTGATGAATAGCCTGTCCGCTCCGATGTACACCGTTTTTCCGACAACTTGCGCGCGCAATCCATAGCCGGGAATTGCCTCAAAGGATTCCAGCGTTGCCAGGGTCAATTGCGCGGTGGTAGCAGCATCTACCAGCGCCTGGGCGATCGGGTGTTCTGAATGTTGTTCGACAGCAGCGGCTAACACCAGGACATGATCTTTATCGAAACCCGATGCGACTTCAAAGTTGGTTAGTCTTGGCTTGCCCTCGGTGAGGGTTCCGGTTTTATCGAAGGCGATGGTTTTGACTTCTGCCAAGCTTTGCAGTGCGCTACCTCTACGAAACAATAAGCCCATTGCTGCGGCGCGGCCGGTGCCCACCATAATCGATGTCGGGGTAGCCAATCCCATGGCGCACGGACAGGCGATGATGAGCACAGCCACTGCATTGACCAAAGCAAAACCCAGGGCTGGCTCGGGGCCAAACATCAGCCAGATAACGAAGGTCAATAGGGCCACTAGCATTACGGCTGGCACAAACCAACGCGTGATCTGATCAACTATCGCCTGGATTGGCAATTTGGCACCTTGCGCCGTTTCCACCAGTTCGATAATGCGGGCGAGAAGCGTGTCTTTCCCGATCCTGGTGACTTTATAGGTAAGTGCTCCATGGGTATTTAATGTACCGCCAATAATTTCCTGGCCTGCGGATTTACTGACCGGGATAGGTTCGCCCGTCATCATGGACTCATCAACAAAGGAATTGCCCTCGATAATCTCACCGTCCAGTGGAATACGCTCACCAGGGCGAACCAGTAGCAAATCACCGGTTTGGATATGAGCAATCTCAATGGTTTCCGGCAGGCCATTCATCAAACGAGTCGCCGTGTTGGGTTGCAGCTTAACGAGCCGGGCAATGGCATCGCTGGTGCGGCCACGTGCGTTGGCCTCCAGCAAACGCCCCAGTAATATCAATGTCACTATGACAGCAGCAGCTTCGTAATAAACATTCACAGTGCCTGCGGGTAATAACCGGGGGGCGAAAGTAGCCACTAATGAGTAGCCCCAGGCCGCCAGACTGCCCAGGGCAACCAGGGAATTCATATCAGGCGCCAAGCGGGCAAGGGCGGGCAGGCCCTTTTGGTAAAACACCCGGCCCGGCCCAAACATCACAACCGTCGTTAGCACCGCCTGAATAATCCAATTCCAAATGCCCAGATTCCCCATCAACCAATGATGAAAGTCCGGAATCAGATGTGCCCCCATTTCCAATACAAATACCGGCAGTGTCGCAAGCAGGCTCCATTTAAAATGCGCGGCCAAGGCGAGACGCTCTTGCTCGCGTTTTTCATTGGCATTCGAAGCTTGTATGGATTGAGCAAGATGGGCTGAGTAGCCCGCTTGCTCAACTCTTTGGATAAGGGATTCCAGCGGCACCATTGGCGAAACACTCAGGTGTGCGCGCTCGGTAGCCAGGTTCACACTGACCGATTCAACACCCTCCACTTTGGCCAGCGCTCGCTCAACATGAGCAACGCAGGAGGCGCACGTCATGCCTTCTATTGCCAATTCCAGATCCTGAGGTACGTTCTTCATGGCTGGTTACTCCGTAACGGGTTCTGCTGGATAGCCTGCTTCATCAAAGAGTTTCAGTAACTCGCTTTGACTTAAATTGCTTTCCACCTCCACCCGTTTTGAGTCGAGCTGAGCTCGAACCAGCGCCAACTTATCAGTTGCGTAGATAGCGCGGGTAATCGCGTTAGCGCAGCCGCCACAGGTCATGGTTTTAACAGTGAATGCATACATTATGACTCCCTCGTGAGTTGCTTTGTTTGATCAAGATGGAGTCAGGTTAAGGTTTACCACTGTGGCAAGGTCAAGCCAAACATAAACGGCATTTTGATTTGCAGTTACTCAAATTAGCCACTAGGATCACGCACTTTTATAGTGCATCAGGCTTGCCCGGGGTAGGAAAAATCTATGCGAGTGAAACAGACATTGCATGAACTCAAGTTGCTCTTTGGTGTAGAGCGCAATACCACCAATCATGGCGAGAAGCTTGTTTCAGCATTGGGCGCCTGCCTTGGAATCCTGGCGGTCTATTGGGGAACCCGCTGGTGTTTCCCCGACGGTTTTATGCATACCTCCGGCACCCTGATTATGGTGACTTCCATGGGGGCTACTGCGGTTTTACTGTTTGCAGTTCCCCAGGGCGCTTTGTCGCAACCCTGGGCAGTAATCGGTGGGCATTTATTATCGGCATTTGTCGGCGTCAGCTGTCAGCAATTATTTCCGGATCAAACCTGGACGGCCGCGTTGGCTGTGGGGCTTGCCGTGGGCGTGATGCACTACGCGCGGTGTATGCATCCCCCGGGCGGGGCAACCGCATTGGCGGCGGTGATTGGCGGAGCGGAAATCTATCGACTGGATTACTGGTACATGGTCTTTCCCATCCTGGTTAACGTTGCCAGTATTATGCTTGTGGCCATTGCCTTTAATGCATTTTTCCCCTGGCGCCGATATCCAGCGCATCTCGTTCGACGAAACATTATTAAACCCGCTGTTGCTTCAGAGCGACAGTTTGAACTTACACAAGAAGATTTCTCCGCTGCTATGGAGCAACTTAACTCCTATGTGGACATTACCAGCGAAAACCTCACGCAATTGCTGGAACTGGCCAAACAGCATGCTGAGAAAAACATTACCCACCCTGAGCAAATCATCGCCGGGCATTTTTATAGCAACGGAAAATTGGGGAACTTGTGGAGTGTCAGGCAGGTCGTAGACGCCGCTGATAATGCTGTCGCCAGTAAAGATCAGGTGATTTACAAAGTGGTGGCAGGAGATGGCGACTACGCAACAGGCATTTGTTTGCGCTCCGAGTTTCAACGCTGGGCGCGTTATGAGGTTAAACCCCAGGCTAATGGCCACTGGAAAAAACTCACAGATGACGACTAACCTCAACAAAATCGCCTAAGTATTACAAAATCCAACAAATTTCAGATGTTTGGCAAACGCGAGTCGGGCTAAGATGCACTACCGCTAAAAAGCCACTCCATGTAATTGGAGTCAGCACTATCTTCATTTAAATAACAGAGGTTTTCGTTCATGAGTTTTTCTACCGGGTTTGAGCAGTCTTCCAAATGGCTAAAACATACCGCAACCGCAGTTTGCCTTGGGGGCAGTCTGTTGTTAAGTCAGTTTGCTTCTGCAACCACAGTACAATTTCAAACTGTGTTGGGTGACTTTGAAGTGAACCTGTTTGATAAAACCACTCCCAAATCTGTGGCTAACTTTCTTGCTTATGTAAAAGCGAATGCTTACGTAAACACCATCATCCACCGTTCAGTGCCGAGCTTTGTAGTGCAGGGCGGTGGTTTTAGCTATCAAGGTAAATTACCCCTGGTTGCAATCAAGCAAAACGCCAAGGTCGAAAATGAGCCAGTGTATTCCAACCTGCGCGGTACTATTGCCATGGCGAAATTAGGTTCTGATGCTAACAGTGCTACCAACCAATGGTTTATCAACCTCAGCAATAACTCATCTAATCTGGATAAGCAAAATGGTGGTTTTACCGTATTCGGCCAGGTTACCGGAAATGGTATGGCGATAGTTGATGCGATTGCAGCCTTGAGTCGTTTCAATATGGGTAGCTCATTTACTGAAATCCCGTTGCGTAATTACACAGCAGCCGATGCGACAGCAAACAAAGAAGTAACTGGCAGCAACTTCATGTTGATCCAGAATATTGTGGTCCTTAACGCTGACCCTGATACCGCAGCTAACCTCAATCCGACCAAGAACACCCTGATCAACGAAAAAGATGATGGCGGTGGTAGCGGTAGCCTTGGCCTGCTTAGTCTTATTGGCCTGGGGTTGCTTGCCTTGGGTCGCAAAAGACTGTTGAATAGGAAGTAATTTCAACTGTTAAGAGGGAAGTGTTGTGATTACTTACTTGTACTGGATTGCTGTAATCAGCGTTGCATTGTTTGTTTTCTGGGGCGTTGGACGCTACCTGACATGGAAAGCAGGTTTGATTGGTGGTTTGGCCATTTTTATTATCGGCTGGCTGATGTACACTTTCCATTACGAACAACACTTTGTCAAAAACTACGGTGGTGTTATGTCCATCGAGGTACCCAAAGGGCAGATGCATCTTCAGGCCACTTGGAAAGATGACAATCTGTGGGTAGAAAATTACGATCCTGCAACTAACAGTTGCATTTTTAGTGAGTACTCCAAAGGCAGTTTGTTGGAAGGCAGGGTAACCATTAAAAATTGTAATCCCTTAATGCCACAGTCTTTACCAACCAAACCGGCAGAATAGAAACGCCAATCTGCTACAAAAAGGGACTTCTGGTCCCTTTTTTGTTTCCCAAATACCCAAGATTTATCGCCAACAAGTTTTGCCTTAAGCTCGATTAGATTTTTTTAGGCTAAAGGCACATTTTTCATTGTTCCCAATATTTTTCGAACTAGGATGAAAGTAAGGGGAGTTGCATCTCCCGCGTTCGAGAGAGGGCTGACTATGAAAAAACTTCATAGCGCATATGTAGTCTGGACGCTGCTTGCACTTGTGTTAAGTGGTGTTACTTCGCCAGTTTTTGCTGCGCAACAGATCAAGGAAAAGACCTGCGATGCGATTCAAAAATCCATCAATCAATTACCTGCTGATGGCGGTGAAGTTAGCTTGCCCGCTGGCACCTACACCTGTAACAAACCCATTATTCTGGATCGCAATAACATTACTTTGCGCGGTGCAGGACCCAGTACTCTGTTAAAACTGGCTGACCATGCCAACGCGCCAGTAATCGTTATGGGGCTTACCGAAAGTATTCCTGGCCGCGATACCCGTCACGTTCGTGTTATCGATCTAATGATTGATGGAAACCGCGCAAACCAAACCATGGAATGCATGGGCGGGCCTTGCAGTGATCAATTTCCCTTGCGTAATAATGGAATTAGCATTCGTCGGTGCGTAGATTGTGCGGTGCAATCTGTAACCGTATTTGGCGCTATGTCGGGTGGTTTGGTGACTGAATTGGGGTGCCGACGTTTAACTATTCGCGATTACACTTCCTATGACAACGAGTTCGATGGCCTTGCAGGTTATGAAACCGAAGACAGCACTTTTTCCGGAATCCATTTATATGGAAACAAAGCGGCTGGAATTTCCACCGATATTAAATTTAACAACAACAAGTTTTATGACGTGACTATTGCCGACAATAAAACCGTAGGCATTTTTATGCGCGACTCGCTTGATAACTCATTCACCAACCTGCACATTCGCGATAGTGTGCAACACGGGATTTTCCTTGCACAGGTCAACACTGACCCTAACACAGCTGCAACAGGAAACACCTTTACCGGTGTGGTGATCTCACGCTCGGGCGGGATGGGGGTTTTAGCTAACGATGCTTCTTGCGTGAATAATATGATGGTAGGTGCCCAGTTTATTAATAACAAACATGGTTGTATCAGCGAGGCGGCTTCCGGTCTGGTAGAAAATGTGGGCGCAATTTGTCGTTAAACCAACAAACAGATTCCAGCTTTAAAGTGTGTGTGTACCAGGATGTATTTTGAGGTAGCTCGCAATCGAATTGATAGCGAGCTTTTTTTTGGATTATCAAGTAATGAATTAATTTTCTACCGTGGGTAAGAAACGATACCCAACACCTGGCTCTGTTTCTATATAGCGCGGATTGGAAGGATCATCTCCCAGTTTGGTACGTAAACGTGCAATAAAAATACGCAAATAGTGAGTATCCTCAACATGTGTCCCACCCCAGATCTCCCGCAATAATTGCTGCTGGGTCACCAGTCGGCCAGCATTGTTAATTAAACGCTTGAGCAACTCAAACTCTTTACGGGAAAGCTTTGCCGCTTCGCCATCTACCGTTAATTTGCGTTCCTGAAGATCAATAATGACACGTTCGTCCTGGTACTTTTCGACGCTTTGCACACTAGGGCCAAAGGCTTTGATTAACCCGCGAATACGAGCAAGCAGCTCTTGAATACCAAAGGGCTTAACTACATAGTCATTAGCCCCGGTATCCAATGCCTGTACTATTTCTGATTCGCGATTACGTACTGACAACACAATAATTGGCTGATGGTAAAAATCGCGCAGTTTTTTCAATACTACCTGGCCATCCAGATCGGGCAAGCCCATGTCGAGAATGACCAAATCCGGATTTTCCTCTGCGGCCAATACCAGCCCTTGACGGCCAGCATCTGCCTCCATAATTGAGTAGCCTTGCGCGGTCAAGCCGATTTGCAAGAAGCGGCGAATTTGCGGTTCATCATCAATTATCAGTATTTTGCTCATGGTAACTCCGTAACTTTGCAGAGAGTATAAGCGGCGCCTTACTCGTAGCGTGTCACATCACTGTTAAATTTTATTCGGCTGCTGGATGGGAGCTTGGGCTATCAGGGTTTTTATCGCTTGCGCCCAGATTTGCTTCTATGGGTATTTCAACACGCACACAGCAACCTGGATTAATTCGGTCAGCAGTGCGTTTCGGATTAGGGTGAATACTGACATTTCCACCATGCGCCATAATCATTCCGCGACAAATTGTCAGACCCAATCCACTACCTGAACGACGGCGATCTCCTTTCTCCGCCGTATGGAAGCGCTCAAATACCTTCTCCCGTTCGCCTTCTGGTACACCCGGTCCCTGGTCGCAAACGCAGATAATAATCGCATCACTTTCTTTGACGCAGCTAACTTCAATATAAGCACCCGAAGGGGAAAATTTAATCGCATTATCAATGATATTAAACAGCGCCTGTTCGATGAGTGCAGCCTGGATATAAAGCGATGGCAAATTAGGATTGATATCCGCACGCACATCATTGTGAATTAGTAGAGGCTTCAGACGTTTTTTAACAACGCTGATAATCTCCTCTACGCTCACCCAATCCCTCTCTAACTGCAATTGACCAAAACCAAGGCGAGTCATATCCAACAAGTTTTGTGTATAGCGATTTAAGCGTTGAGCTTCTTCTAATACAGTATCCAGCAATTCACGCGTCTGCTGCTTATCAAGATGTTCGCCAAATTCGATTACAGTTGATGTAGCCCCAATCATCGTCGTTAAGGGTGTACGAAAGTCGTGAGATACGGAAGAAAGCAGCGCTGAGCGAAGTAACTCATTTTCTTTGGCGATTTTTTCTTTTTCCAAATCTGCAGAAAGGCGAGTTCGCTCAAGAGAAATATTCACTTGATGCAGCAACAATAAAAAAATGTCTTTTGGTAGGTACTGGATATTTTCAATGGATATTTTTAACAGACCGATAACTTGTTGTGTATTGTGCAGAAAAAACACATCGTGCTCTTGCTCCAGATTAGGAATTTGCGGGCTAATTTCCGGGGTTATTCGTAACTCTAATAGTTCTTCCAGATAAGTCTTACGCAAATGTGTCATACGTCGAATCATCGGGTGTGTAGCCCAATTGTTATCGCGTGTAATGAGTACGCAGTTTTCTTTCCATGGTTCAAGCGCATCACGCATAGCATTTATTACATCATCAGTATCTAGCGCTTTAGGCAGCTTCTCTAGCAACTCCAGCTCAATATCAGTCATAAACTCACGTACGCGGATTTTTTGTACGTTTTGCTTATGCTTGGTTGCCATATAACCCACGATGACTGAGGTTAATAAAAATAGCAGAATCGTCAGTAGATCTTCATCCTGATGGATCATTATCGAGCCATAAGGCTCGGCAAAAAAGAAACTGAATGCAAAGAAACTGGAAAGGGCATTGATAATTGCCAACTCAACCGTAACGTTAATAGCAATAAAAACCACCATCACTATATACAAAAGCGGCACATTGGTTTTGGGGAGGTAATCAGTAATCAAAAAAGCAATAGGCGTTAACAACCAGGGAAATAGAATTCCGATGGGGTAGGCAAACTTACGTAAAACCTGTTCAACGTTCATATCATGCACGCCAAAATGCAGGTGAAAAAAGCACGATAATTGTTAAAAACTCCAAACGTCCTAATAGCATTCCTGCGGACAATGCCCACTTTGCAATATCGCTGAGGGGAGCAAAATTTCCGGCAGGGCCAATTACCGGGCCAAGCCCTGGGCCTACGTTCATCACCGCAGTTGCTGCACCCGTAAAGCTGGTCACCAAATCCAAACCGGTTAAGGCCAAAATGACGGCAATAATAACCAGGCAACTCGTCATTAAAAACATATAGGAAATGGAAGACGCGATGATTTCAGAACTGATTAAACGATTGTTGTAGCGACGACTGATCACCGCTCGCGGATGGACCGCGGTAATAATTTGTTCTTTCACCAACCCGGCAAAGATTTGCAAGCGAAAAACCTTGATACCCCCAGTCGTGGAGCCAGAGCATCCGCCGACAAAGGTAACGAAGAAAAAGACAATTAGCGCGAGAGAACCCCAGAGTTGATAATCGCCAGAAGCGAAACCGGTAGTGGTAATGACGGATACCAGATTGAAACAGGCCATAGTAACAGCTCTGACGGGATCCATCTGATCAGAAACAATGAGTTGAATAGAAAGCGCAGCGGTTGTGATGGCAACAATAAGCATCAGCCCACGCACCTGAGTATCGTTAAAAATTAAAAACTTTTTATTAACTAGCAAACGTACAAATAAAACGAACGGGATTGCGCCAGCCAGCATAAAAACGATAGCAATCCAATGAATCAACAAACTATCAAACTGGGCAAATGAGCTATCTGATGTGGAAAACCCCCCGGTCGAGACTGAAGCCATCGCATGATTAATTGCGTTAAACAGATCCATTCCCGCCAACCAAAATGCCAGACAACAAGCTACCGACAATGCTAGATAAGAATAAATTATCATGGCCATGAGACTTTGCGCCCTGGGCATAGCCTTATCTGACCAATCGGAGGACTCCGTTTTAAACAGGCGCATACCGCCAACCCGCAGAAAGGGCAGTACCGCGATAGCCATTCCTATAATACCCACGCCGCCGATCCAATTAAGGATAGAACGCCATAACAATATATCCTTTGGAAGCGCATCCAGACCTACAATAACAGTCGAGCCCGTCGTTGTAACACCAGAAACCGCTTCAAATACCGCATCAGCAAGGCTTAGTGGATTGGAAATAAATAAAAACGGCAGTGCACTGAACAATGAAACACCAGTCCAGGCGCAGGTAGTAATCAAAAACACCTGTCGAGGTTGCATAAAATCAAAGTGATATTTTTTACCGATCAGTAAAAATACTATGCCCACAAGGCTGGTAACGGTAGCGGAGGAAAAAAAGGCAACTTGATTATCGCTATCGTAAGCAATGGACAGTGCCAGCGGTACTAGCATAAATAAAGCAAGGATATTCAGGATTGCGCCCAAAATCAGCAGCGTAGGCCCCAGTAATTTCATAGGATTCGACTTGTAAGATGTGACAGAAAATTGCCCGCATTCTAAACGCTGGTCGGCTGGGAGCCTATGGGAAATGGATATATATTTTGTAAAACTTGCCGGTGAGGGGCAGCTCTCCCCGGCAGCGTCTTAGTAAGGCTGGGTAATTTCGGCATAAATCAGCGTAACATACAGGTTTACTATATGTGGCGATTGTTGCATAAACACCGTTAGATCTGTCTCCATCCCCAAACTCAACAGCTGCGTTTTTCGCTCGCGTACGTAGCGCTCCGCTGCACGCTCCAGCACATCTCGAAAAACCAACGGTTTCTGGAACCGCATTTGCGGATTATTGATACAGAATTGAGTATAGGCGTAAAGTGACTCCACCATGGCACTTTTGTAGTAGGCAGGGTGAAGTTGATGGGTCAGTTGATCGATGTGATGAGCGAAACTCTCCTCCCCAGGAGTCATGGATCTGCGGGTTGTTTTGCAATCGAGCGTAAATCGCTGCCCGTTTGCATTGCTAAATACAAGGTACTCAGCAAACATCAGGCTATGCCAAATATCCTTGAGGAAGTTTTCATCAAAATGTGTAATCAAGCCACGTGCTGTACGCCACTCTAACCAATCTGTTTCCATCGCATCAGACAGCACGGGATTTTCATCATCCGCGTTCTCATTATGATGGATTTTGTAGGGCGTTACGTGGTTAATCCCTTGAGCAAATACCTTTTTACGTGAGGTTAGAATGGTACGAATTTTTTTGTAAAGCCTGGCTGGAGATTGCAATCCTAGCCATTCAGTCATGGATACATCCTCAGCATCGCCCTTATCCATACCGCAAAGCAACATAAAGTTGCGCAACTGAACCGAATGCAGACCGTCAAATAATTTTGGCTCCGACCGAATCAACGAACCTATAGCAGAAATCAGCTCTTGGACTAAAGTGCGCTCCAATAAATCTGGAAACAATTGGCGAACACTTTCAAAGTAAGACGCGTTGGAAAATGACTGATCAACTTTAATTTCGGTGAAATTATTATCACCCACGGTGATCGACAAATTGCGTGCTGCCAATAAGGTCAGGCTATCACCTAGATCAGTCAAGGTATAATTGAGCTGTGAAAAACAAAAGCGAGCCAACAACCAGTAATTTACTTTTTGTGAGCGATAATAAACATCACGGATTAAATCTTTAATGGTAATGATTGCACCATTAATTCCGACATTGTCAATCAATTTATGTTTCTTGATATACATGGAAAATTTGCGATAGGTAATGATATCGCTTTCGGTATAGAACTTTTCCAGTAGCAGTGCAGCTTCGGCTTCCAACTGGGAAGGTTGCAGCGCATCATCATGCACGCTGGCAGCCTGCATCTGGTTACTCATGGAAGTTACATGAAAATAGGGGATAGTTAAGCTATTTACCCGCGAAGCTCGATAAGCAAGATTAGCGGATGCGTAACCAACGTATTCCTCTTTATTACGTAATTGATAATCACGCAGCACTTCGAATAGCAGGTCTGCATTGGGAACTTTATAGAGACGATGGTCTATTAACAAGGTGAATACTGCGACTTCGGAGCTAATCCAGTTTTTATAAATAAACTGAATTTCCTGAATCAAGCTTTCTATTACCCATTGTGCATCGTAACGACGATAATCTTCGCGCTCACTTTGCAGCCAGGATAGACTTAAATAAATTTTGTTATTTATTTCGTAGGTCTGGGATGTTGCCAGACTTTGCACCCGACGGCGTGGGCGACCACTCAGGCCGAGCGATTTATTCTCACCAATATGAGCATAGGCCTCCATCAAGCTGGAAGCAGATAGCACACCCATAGGTTTTAAATCCTGAATGGTTTCGGCAATCACACCATACTTAGCCAAGTGCTGTTTAACCGTATCATTTTCAGCTAGCACTACCAGTGCAATACTGGATTTAATAAAGCGGGTAGAGCGCCTGCGCATTTTTAAAGGATCAAGGTCATCGCTACTCACCAAGCCTTCATCCAACATTAATCCGGTAAGATATAAACTCTGCGCCCATACCAGTGGAATGTTTTCGTTGGGAACACGGGTTTGTGAACGTGGGCTTTTCTTTTCCTCTTCAATATTTTCCAACGGCAAATAGTAAAGTTCTGGCAACAGACCAATACCATCAACGTAAACCATCAATGACTCAAGTTTTTTACGGTAGTGCTTTGCAGTTGCTTCGCTACCATCAAACAAGGCGGTGATATAGAGATAAGTAAAAAATAACGGCCACTCTGATTCAACGTGGGCAAAATTTCCAAGTTCATCATGTTCGTAATAAATTCGCGAACTTTCTTCCAAAACAGTTTGGTGGCCATCCCACAGGAAACGTTTGCAACCATAATTGCCCCCCAGTTTGGTTAACACCGAGTCGCGCGTTTGGGTAGCAAGTGTCTCTTTGCCCACCGCAAAGGCCGGGAATCCAATAATACTCAAGAGTGCACTATCCGTTTCTTTGGATAGTGATTCGCGGGGCAGGAGTGAGGCGAGGGTGGTTCTGGCGAGGGAAATGGCATCGGCAATGACATGAATCACCGCCCTTTTATCACCGTGCTTTCCAAACAAATTAAAACCGTCCAGCGCTTGCAGTGCAGCTTTGGCCATGCCGACGGAACTGGCATTAATTTCTGTTTTACCGTTGTTGACTTTGTTGCCACGTTCCCAGATTCCATAATCCGGTGTGCGATAGGCGCTGGCAATGTAGTAAACCAGGTTTTGGATAAAATCAACTTCATCATGCGTACACACAATACGCAAACCCGATGCGCTCATTTGCGCCAGCATCAACAGGAAAACCGATGTTGCATCGATTTGCAGATGGCCCCATGCATCGTCTGCAACTACCGGCAAGCCTGTTGCCGTATCGTACTTGGCGTGAAGTGCGTCGCCGTTCTCCAGCGACAATTTAAATGCCTCAACTTTGTGGGCCTGACGCATCATCGACTGTAACAGCCCGCGCATCAGCTTGATGGTGCACTGATCCAACTCATCGCTTTTGTGATATTCACCCTGGTGCCTGAAAGCCATACCGAGAGTCCATACACAGACAATCGAATAAACATTATCCCGCACCCAAGCGTCGGTGTAGTCACCATGATTATTAATTGCGGTACTGGCAGGAAGCAATCCGGTGACCGGATGCTGTTTACTAAGGATGACTGTTTGAACTTCCGCGTATAAACGCTCCAACAGTTGTGTATGCTTCATAGAGCCTTCGCTATCTAGAGAGTTAGCGACCTTCGATCGGTACAACAAAAAACAGGGACTGAAGATGGGGTGTTGTATCAGTAATTATTAATACGCAATTTCGCATAATGTAGAATGCGACGACTTCCCCAGCCTTGATTTTGTGTTGTAAATCAGTGATTTAGGTCGCACAGTTAAACGACATTTTGTCGTCATCTTATATAGCCAGGGCGGCAAGTTGCCCTGGTAATCCTTGAATAAGCAATCCAGATGCCACCACTACGAAAGCGGCCAATGCGGCGGTTTTCCTGGGGTCGAATTTCTCTGAAATATTAGCAAGCTTGTCGTAAGCAGGGCTGTTGAATGATCGCTCTGCGGCAAGGCTAAGGATTATGAATTCTTCGGGGAAGTTCAGTATTTCTGCGGCTTTCAGGCCTTGCTCGTCGGTTAGTGACCCGCCGTGGTGCCTGAGTTTGTAGATTCGTTGAGTGGAAATGCCAAGGGATTTTGCAGACTGATAATCGCTGCCTAACTTATCCCTGAGCAGGTCTAAAAGGTTTTTGGTAGTAACCATTTTCGAGCACTCCGCGTTAGAACATTTAATCATTAAAACACGCCTCTGCATTTGTTGGATAGGTTTCTGTCGGTTGCATGCATTCGTTGAATGCATATGATTAATGCGTACCCCGTTGGTGCAAGGGGGCGGATTAGCGACCTATGACGGGGCGATCCGCTCCCGCCTCTGACGGGTACTAAAACCAAGTCAACTAACGGGGCGACTTATGACACGTTTCAACTGTACAACGGCTGAATTAGCAACGCCGGAATTCCTACGCTTATTGGCGCTGGCCACTGCCAAAGAAAATCAACGTTTGGAAAAACTCAAAGCAGCGCGCAGAGCGCTATCCATTGCCAACAAGCTAAAAAATCCATCTACAAAAAAAATCCATCAAGGCCGTATTTTTCGCGCACTCAATTCACTGAGGGCGACGGCATGAAGGTATTAGTTGCATGTGAATATTCGGGGCGCGTGCGTGATGCGTTTCTGGCGTTGGGTCATGACGCAATGTCCTGCGATTTGCTCCCTACTGACTCGGAAGGGCCGCACTATCAGGGTGATGTGCGCGACGTGATAGGGCAGGGCTGGGATTTAATGATCGCCCACCCACCGTGCACAGATTTAGCTGTATCGGGTGCGCGCCACTTCGCTGCAAAAATTGCCGATGGACGCCAGCAGGCGGCGTTAGATTTCGTTCGTGAATTGCTCGGGGCTCCCATTGAGAAAATTGCGCTGGAAAATCCGGTTAGCATTATCAGCTCAAAAATTCGTAAGCCTGACCAGATTATTCAGCCGTGGCAATTTGGTCACGGTGAAACAAAAGCAACTTGCCTCTGGTTAAAAAACCTACCTCCATTGGTTCCAACTGACATTGTGGACGGTCGTGAAAACCGGATTCACAGAATGCCGCCAAGTGCTGACCGCTGGAAAAAACGCTCAACCACTTTTTTAGGAATTGCGGCGGCTATGGCTGATCAGTGGGGTGCGGCATGAGTCATCAGCTTTTACAGCGTTTGGAAAAGCGCGAGCCAACAAAACAGCGAATTGCCTATGAATTGCGAATGGCTGAACCTTGTGGGGGATGCGGCGATAGGCCAGTGCATTTTCAAAGAGGTGGTTATTTCTATTTTGTGTGCGTTAACCAAGGTTGTCGTAATGTGGGTCGGGACTACGGCGGTAATACTTTTACCCTGGCCCGTCGCAATTGGGATAGGAATAACTGATATGAATGCAGCGGTTTCACTTCAACAACGTTTAGCAATTCAAACAATGCAAAAAGTTGAGGCACAGGATCGTGCGCGGGGTGTTACCGCTGAAACTGTTGCGGAATTTCATCACCTGCTTGGGAATATTTTTTTGCAGGCCGCGCTGTGTGCGCAAATCGGCAATGAATTTTTAGAGGGTAATGGTTCCGAAGAACTAGCAGAAAAAATGCTGATTGAATTGGGAAACATTAAAAGCAATTTGATTTTTATCGGCGCTGTGATCAACGGGAAAAAATAATGGGTTATGCGCGCTCTAAAACCTGGGAACAGGATCAAAAAAGGTTTACCGATTCATTCCGGTTTAAACATCTTGATTCGCTTGGTTTCTTGGCGTCTGTTCGCAATTCAGTTGCTAAGCAAGAGTTCTATAAATCGCGCCCAAAGAAAGCGCAAAAAGATTTAATGGGTCGCGTTGTTGGTTATGTGTCGGCGTCAATCGATACGCGCAAGCAATTGGCATACGTTGAGGCTAACAGGGCGCTTTTGCATGTCGATGATGTGTTGCGCGTTCGTGATCTTAATCTCTCCTGGGATGATGATTCATTGGCGAATTGGGCCAGTGCTCGCGCTGAGTCCTGCGCGAAATTAATTTCAAATGATGAGTATGCCGTTCATGTGTTGCGCTGGATTGTTCACGGTTACGGGCTTAAGTGGCCTGTTTATGATTTGTTTGGTGATGGTGGCGCAGTTGCGCGTGTGTGTAATGCCAAATGGTGGCGCAGAAAGGCCAGGGTTTTAAAGGTTCGCGCTATCGATCAATTAGCGCGGCATTTCCGCATGGTACACGCCAAGGCGCAGCCATATGCCAGCAATGAGGCAGTGAAATTGCGCAGGGGTCAAGCGCGCCGAAATCGCATGACGCTGGAAGGGTTTGAAGCGGTGAATCAAGAAGGTGATGCATACACTCTGGCTGAACTAAGCGATTTATCAGTTAGCAATCCGACTAATCGTCGCCATGAGTTAATGGTGAGAATGCGCGGCTTTGAACAATTGGCAGAGCAATTTGGTTACGTGGGTTTGTTTATAACAATGTCTGCGCCTTCGCGGTTTCATCCCATGCGCCAGGTGAAAAACGCTCACGGTAAATTGGTGCGCGTTGAAG
This sequence comes from Cellvibrionaceae bacterium, assembly GCA_021151615.1. Taxonomy (GTDB): domain Bacteria; phylum Pseudomonadota; class Gammaproteobacteria; order Pseudomonadales; family Cellvibrionaceae; genus Cellvibrio. The sequence goes on from JAGKXA010000037.1 coordinate 17,717, forward strand.
AAAATCCAAAGTATTGCGGTGCGACTCCGCGTGATGCGCAATTGTGGCTAAACAGGGTGTGGTCACGCATTCGCGCCAAGTTTGATCGCGAAAATATAAAGCCATTTGGGTTTCGCGTTGTGGAACCTCACGCGGATGGGTGTCCGCATTGGCACCAGCTTTTATTTTTTCCTCCTGGTGCTGTAAAGGCGGCGCGTTTTATTTTTCGCAAATATGCGGTGATGGAAGAAATTGAAAAGGGGGCGCGGGCCTACCGCGTGAAAATCGTTGCAATTGATAGGAGTCGTGGCAGTGCGGCGGGTTATATCGCGAAATACATTTCGAAGAGTATCGACGGCAGTCATATCGATGATGATTTGCTGGGGAATAGTGGTTTTGAGGCCGCTGAGCGAATTTGTGCATGGGCTTCATCCTGGGGAGTTCGTCAGTTTCAGCAGATCGGCGGGCCTTCGGTTACCGTGTGGCGTGAATTGCGCAGGTTGGATGATGCAGACGGAGTTGTCGAAGCCGCTCGCGTTGCTGCGGATGCCAGCGACTGGGCCGCCTATTTTCTCATTCAATCCAATGGTGAATATTTTGTGTCACGCGACGACGCGCCGATTCGGGCGGCGAGGTGGTTGGAGCATGACGCGTTAACCGGCGAAGTGATCGACGACAATTTAAATAAATACGGTGAAGCCAGCAAAGGGAAAATCTTTGGTTTACTCGCTGCTGGCGAATACGTGTTAACTCGCTTTTACCGGTGGACGGTTCAGCGAGTGGGTGAAGCCGCGAAAGCGGTGCAAAAAGCGCTACCGGTCTGCACTTTATCTGCCGATGAATTGCTTGATCTGTTGCGCGGTGATGGTCTCAATTCAGCGGCGTAGACGCTGCCTTGGACTTGTGTCAATAACTGTACGGGAGTAGTGAAAAAAATGAGTTTAGAGCGTAATCCAAGATTCAAGTTAAAGAAAAAATTGCGTGATCCAGAAATTGCGGCGGGAACTGAGGGTTTTATCATTCGTGAGCCTGATGCGGCTAATGAAAGTTACGGCGTTCGTATCTGCGGCGTTGACCTGGATTTAAAGCCGGATTTCGTGGAGTTGGAAAATGTCGCGGCTGCTTGATGAAGCCAAAGCGTTGGAAACTGAGGCCCGCGCCAATTTGGCCAAAGTGCCAACTATGGCGCGGGTTATGTATCCGGATTACATAAAGTCTGCGGAAGATTTTTGTGACAGGTTATCGCGCTTGGTTACTGAGGTCGAAAAGGTGGAATCATTGAGGCCGTTTTATCCAACTGAAAAATCTGTTTCAGCACTAATCAGCTAATTTTTTTTGCCAGTCAAGTCGGGAGACTCACAGTAATGGCGAAAGCATCATACCTCGGGCTAATCAAATGCCCGATTTGTGGCAATGAAAATGCCACCGTTCATAAGCAGGAAACTGGCACTAAAAAGGGCCGTTTGTATTTCCGTTGTTACGAAACCATCAACGGTTCCGCAATGCGTTGCGGGACAATTCAGTGTATCGGGCCGACTGGCCAGACCTTCATAAATTCCAATCTGCGGCCTATAGGCCAGCCATCGCCAGAGCCTAAAAAGCCAGTCGATGAAATTGTGCCAGAGCCTATAGGCCAGCCAGAGCCGCCCGCACCAGTGCCGGAAAATCCAGAGCCAGGGCCTATAGGCCAGCCAGAGCCGGAAGTCGAGCCTATAGGCCAGGGCGGGGCGGGCAATGAGCCAAAACCAATCGATAACAACCTGCCAGAGCCTATAGCTGATCCGGTGCCGGAAAAGCGCGGGCTGTGGCGCTATCTCACTCAGGGGTAAAACGTGGATAAAGAACAGGAAAAAGAATTAAGTAATTTAGAAAAACAAGCGGCGCAGGATGAATTTGTGCCCGATGTTGCCGGTGTACCTGCGCCGACTAAAGCACCAAGCCAAGCCGCGCAACAATTCGCGGGCTATGTGGTGATGGGCGCATCAGTCGTGTGCGGGGTGATGGCGAGCAAGCGGGGGCAGCATTGGCTGTTGTCGGAAAAAGAAACGGCTGAATTGCATTTGTCAGTGGCTCGCGTCGCTGAAAAATACGTTTCTATCGATCTCAATAATCCGCTGTATGCACTCGCGGCGACGATAGGCGCAATCCTGGTGCCTCGCCTCGCTGTTGAATTTATGCAAGGCGATAAACAACAGGAGCGGCCTATAGATGGCGATCAATCAAAACACGAAATGGCCGAATAGGAACACGCTTTACTTGGGCCGGTCTGGTTCGGGTAAATCGCAGGCGTGCAAACAAAATCCGGAAATCCCGCGCAGTGGTGCGCGTGTACTGTTGTGGGACTTATCGCATGACCACAAAGCGCATCACATTGATTCAAAGGTTACGTTTGCTAATCAGGTAAAGGCGGCTCTTGCCAGTGGAAAGCCGTTCCGGTTGGCGTTTTCCGGTGGTGATGGATCAATCGAGGATTTTGAGTGGTGGTGTTCTGTTGCCTGGGCCGCGCTGGATGGCAATCACCAAACGTTTTTGATCGTTGAGGAGTTGAGCGCTGTTTGTTCGTCAATCGGCAAGGCTTCTCCAATGGCTGCTAAGTTGTTAAACCAGGGTAGAAAATTCGGGATGGTGTTTCATGGTATATCGCAAAAGGCGCAAGAAATCTCAAAAACGTTTTATGACCAAAGCGAAGTATTTTTTATTGGGGGCCAGCGTGGCGATAATGTTAAAAAATGCGCAAAGTTGCTCGGGGTAAAGGATTCGGAAGTTGAAAAACTCCAGGCTTTGGAATTCTGGCGACTTGATCCAAAGCTAAATAATGGGATGCCTGAGTTTGTGAAAATGCAGTACCAACCAAATAATTTTTAATTATTTTTGACCTATAGGTCACGCGCAGGGACGGGGGCTTTTTTTATGAAATATTAATTGCTACTTATTAACCGACCGGCAGTGATGCCATTTAATCAACGTGAATTTTGAAAAGGTAAAAAACATGGGCGGAATTATCTCTGCTGATCGCTTGAAAACTGTTGGCCTGACTCTGTTTGCCATTTGGGCAATCAACAAGTTTGTACCGGCGACCTCTAACCCTCTGCGTTAATCGCTGAGGGTTTTTGTTTTACGGAAAATTTCTTTTTAACTGACTCGCCGTGATGGCGCTCGGGATTTTAAAAAATGCGTAATTTTATTGAACTGACTACGCCACAAGGTGTAGCGGCATCATCCAAGGTGATTATTAACCTGCCGGTTGGTCAGACTTATGATGCGATCTACTTTCAGAATTCGGCATCATTAACGCCGGATAAAATGACCAATTTCAAGCTCAAGGCAGGCGCAAAAACGATTATTGACGTTTCCAGCTTTGAAGTGATTGAAGATTTGAACAAGTATTACAACCGCCCGCAAAACGCCAATATTTACACCTTGTGGTTCTTCCGTCCTGAATTAAAAGAGGATGTTCGTGCGCTGTATTCGTTCGGTACGGCTGACGTAGGGTCGCTGTCAATTGAATTTGATATTCCTGCAGGTGTTGTATCTCCAACGTGTAAGGTGTATGGGGTGATGCGAGCCGCCCAAAACATGGGGCTGGTGACTAAAATCCGCGAATTCCCCGTATCGTTCGCAACGGCGGGCAAGCAACAAATCGACAATATTCCGCGCGCCGCAAATATCGCGGCAATTCACTTGCGAAAGGCGGATGTTTCCCTGGTCGAGTTTGAGATTAATGCGGGCACTGGCCCCGCAAAAATTATCGACACTTCAAAAACGTTGTTGGAAGCCTACCAAAAGCAATATTTGCGTGTGCCGCAAACCGCGAAAATGACGCATATCGATTTTCAATTGACGGGCGATGTTTATGCACCTTTGCCGTCTACGGGGCTTGTTGATATGCGGGTACGTCCAACGATTGACACAAGCGGCGCTTTGACAACTGTTGTCGAATATCTTGACGGTGCAAACGGCATTTAATATGCCGTTTCACTAATACTTTTTTTCAGGTTTTTTTTATGGCTGATTTAGTAGCAGCAACAACCGGGGTCGGTGCAACCAGTGTGAAAGCGGGCGGCTCGTTTATGGATTTTACCCAAACGTTGATCCAAGGCTATCTGGCGGGCGAAGTCATTAAAAAGTCGAATCCACAAGCGGCGCAATACAGTGAGTATGGAATGGTGTCGCAGGCGGATAGAACTCAGACGACACAAAGCACGCAATCTGCACGCACTCAGCAAACAGTTGGCGGCGTAAATACAACAACGGTGCTAATTGTTCTCGGCGCGGTTGGCGTTGGTCTGCTGCTTTGGTTTAAAAAATAATGTTGGCGGCCCTGGGTTCTGTTGCTGGTCTAGCTGGCGGCGCTTCTGGTGGTTCGTCTCACCAAACATCGAGCGGCGGCCCATTTAGTGGCGGAACGCTCGGCGGCATCAATTTTGGTCAATACAAGTCTGCGGATCAAAACACATTACTTATGGTGGTTGCGATTGTATTTGTTGCCCTGGTGGTGATGGGGAAAGGTAAATGAGCTTCGGCGGCGGTTTTTTCGGTAGCGGTGAATCAACAACTAAGCAAACATCTCACGCGGCTGAGGTTGGGCAACAACTCAACGAAAGCACCGGATCGAGCGCTTACGGTTGGGGAAATTTGACGGCCAGCGGTAAAAATTCAAATGTGAATGTGGACGTACATACAACCACAACGGACAACGGCGCGATTAAATCGGCAATGGATTTAGCTGCCCGTGTGCTTGAGTCGCAAAATAACTCTCTCGCTGTCAATTATGATTTTGCAAATACCGGCGCAAAAATGGTGCTGGACATTAACAAAGTCAACGCGGATCAGAATGCGGAATTCCTCGGTGCCGTTTCTGATTGGAATAGCATCGCGCAAAAAAATGCGCGTGATATTGCCGATTTATCAGAGCGTCAAACCAAAGCCGCTTATGATTTTGTAGCGGGCGAAAATAACGCTAATCGTGCTTTATTGATCGATGCCAATGCCTCTATTGGTAATGCCTGGGAGAGTGCGAATCGCGGTTTAATGAATTTTGCTTATGACACCACCAACAAATACGCCACCATGCAAAATGAAGCGGTGAAGCAAATTGCCAATACCGCGCAATTTGCGCAAAGCGCTACGCAAAAAGCCATGGATATGGTTTTTGAATCAACCAAGGCACCCGATGAACGTGTTTTATCGTCATCAATGAAATGGGTTGTGGGTGGTCTCCTGGGTTTGGTGGCGGTATTTGTAGTAGCTCCAAAGTTAACGGGTAAAGCGGCATGAATTTAATACCATCGAAGCTTGAAGCCGGTATTACTAACGTACATTTTGTGATGGGGCGTTATTTTCGTTTACTCAATGGTGCGGGCGATTTTAAAGTCGTTGCGCACCATAGAAATGGTGGCTCGCTGTCAACAACAATGATCGCGGGTCTAGGTGTTGATTTGTCAAACCCTGACAGCGGCGAGCCTTATGTAAGATTAGAAATTACTTCTGAGGCGGCGCAGGACGTAAGGGTTTTAAGTTCGTTTTTTCCATCAAGTGATTCACGCCTTACGGGTGATGTGGATATCAACGGGCTATTATCTGTCGTGAATAACGGCGGTTCAATGCGAAATAGCGGGGCTATCGCTGTTCCTGGTGCTGGCGCTATTCAGTTGCGCGCAACTGATTTGAATAGGCTTAAGTGTGCGTTTCATTTTCCTATTGATGTATGGTTGGGCAAAGATAACACGGTGACTGCGGCAAACGGCTTTCCATTGTTGGGCGGATCAAAGTGGGTCGATGAAAATACGGCGGAAATTTGGGCCTATTTTGGCGCGGCTTGTTCGGTGCCATTTTTTGAGGATTTGAAGTAATGCAAATTATTTCGCCGCCCTCAGGTATCAAAAGTATTCAGCGCGGATCGGCGTTAATCAACTCTGGCGCAAGCTCTATTAATGTTGTGGTTGCGTCTGTCAATTTGTCGAAGTCGTTCGTAAGTAGTTCATTTAGGACTTATGTTCCTAATGTGGGGAATTCCGACCTTTCATCGCTTGCGTGTTCGGCTCGTTTATCGAGTGGTGTTCAGTTAGTAGTTGAGCGAGCATCTACGGTTGGAACGTCCTATGTGGAATGGGAGTTGGTCGAATATGCCTAAGTTCTTTGCGGAAAGCGGAGTTGATGGCGTTGTTTTTTCTGTCGTTCAGTCCGAGGTAAAGCCAGATTCACCAAACGTGCGCGAGTGCGCGGGTTTTGGTGATCTAGGGAAAAAGTGGGACGGCGCAAAATTTGTGGTGGTAGCGGCGGCAACTCGTTACAAAGTGTGGAGCAAGCCGCAATTTATTCTTTCGATTGGGCAGACTGCTTTTAATTCGATTATCGATGGCGTTGACAAAGATTTACGCTTTGCCAAATACGTTTTGGATAGCGGTGATTTTGTCGATATGAATGTGCCTGAATATGCCGCTCTGGTTACCTTGCTGAATACGAAAGGTTTAATTACAGCGGCAAAATTGGCAGAGCTTAAGGCGCAGGTGTGAAAGGCTTAATTGTCGGCGGGGTAACTTTGGGCCTGAGTGGTGTTGCGTTTTATTTATGGCAACGGGGCAGGGATGCTGCGCCACAAATGGCAACCGGTTCGCCGGTTCCCGCTGAGCCAGCAACAACAACGAGCGGATTTTTTGACAATATGGTTTCTTCTGTGACAAGTATTTTAGAACCCCGAGGTATACGCAATAACAATCCTGGTAATTTGGTGATTGCGAATAATGCATGGAAAGGGAAGGTTCCTGTATCACAAAACACGGATGGAAAATTTGAGCAATTCACGCAACCGCTATGGGGAATCCGCGCCATGTATATTGATGTGCGCGGCGATATTGAAAAGGATGGTTTAAATACTATTCGTAAGCTGATTACTGAATACGCGCCAGCGTTTGAAAACAACACGGCGGCTTATATTCAGTCAGTGGTTAATCAAGTTGGTATTGGCCAGGATACGCGCATTTTGCCTGCGCATTATTTGAATCTATTGAAAGCCATAATAAAGCACGAAAATGGAAAACAGCCCTATAGCGATGCGCTAATCATTGAGGCCATGAATACCAAATGAGTAAGCCGCAATTAAATTTTAATGTCGATGGAATCATGCTGGTGGGGCTCCTGGTGGGCGTTCCGCTTATTGGTTTTATTGGCTATAAGTTGTGGGGGGCGCGTGAAGTTGTTGCGGCGGCGGTTGATAAGGTTAACCCAGCATCGCCCAATAATATTGTTAACCAGGGCGTTGAGGCGCTGGGTCAGACAATAACGGGGGATGATTCATGGACGTTGGGCGGTTGGGCTTTCGATTGGACGCACAACACAGATGGATCATTTAGAACCGGTTCTGTATTTGACGCCTTGGGTGCAATTCCGATTTTTAAACCACAAGCGGATGCGGCAAAAATTGCGGCGGAAATTATTCCAGCGGTAAATCCTGCTAACCCTGATAACGTAATTAACGGCGGGTTTAATCGCGTTACGCAATGGTTAACGGGTGATGATTCATGGACGTTGGGCGGCTGGGTTTATGATGTGACGCATGATGATCCGCTGACCGGTAATTCTGCGGCAATCAATGTGATTAATCCGGCAAGCGATAAAAATATTGTCAACCAGGGTTTTGAATACCTGGGGCAAAAAGTCACGGGCGACGAAAATTGGACGCTCGGCGGTTGGTTGTATGGGGTGTTCAATGAGTAGAACTGAAACATTGTTAATTTCAACGGCGGCGGCGGTTCTCGCTGGCCTGATTTTGGAGTATTTGCGTAAATGAAAAATATCAATTTTAAAAGCAAGCGCGTGATTGGTTCGCTTCTGACGGTGGTGT
>JAGKXA010000653.1 GCA_021151615.1 Cellvibrionaceae bacterium
GCCCTGGCCCCGCTCCTGGCAAAAGAACCCGAGCGCGTAACCTACCAAATCATGCGCGCTGATATTGAAATTGCCGCCGAGCGCCATAAAGCTGCGTTGGATATTCTGGAAGCGCAATTAAATAAGCACCCGAACTCCTATCCGCTTATCGTGCGTCATGCCGAAGCTCTGATGAAAGCTGGACTCTACAAACAGTGTGCAGAAATACTGGATCGCTATTCACGTAAACGCAGCAACGATGATTATGTGTGGTATTTACTGGCAGAAGTGAATGGCCTGGCGGGAAATATTTTGGGTGTGCATGAGGCGCGCGCTGAATATTTTATTTTGAATGGTGTTTATGACCGCGCCCAGATCCAGTTGCGCAATGCATTAAAACTAACCAAAGACAACGCCTATCGCACGGCGTTAATTGAAGAGCGCCTCAAATATGTAGAAGCGCAATTGCAGGATCACAGTTTCTAAAATTAAACCTTTTCACGCCTCGGTAAAATAAAACAGCTGCGGTGACGACATCACTGCGGCTGTTTTACCCAGCCAGATTCCACTATCCACTCATCCGCATTGACTACAGCCATTGGGCGACCGATAAAATAGCCCTGGGCTTCATCGCAACCCATCTCAGTCAAACGAGTTAATAAAGCTTCGTCCTCTACTCCCTCGGCAACCACTGTCAGCCCCATATTATGCGCTAGATGGATAGTTGAATTAACAATCAACTCATCCTGTAAATCTTCCATCATATTACGCACAAATGAGTTATCAATTTTCAAAGTTTGTACCGGCAAACGCTTAAGGTAGGCGAGTGATGAATAACCAGTACCAAAATCATCGATTGCCAAATGTACACCTAAAGTATGCAAGGCATTTAGATTACGCAGTGCGCGCGTTGGATCAGTCATGATAGAGCTTTCGGTAATTTCCAGCTCCAGGCGCGCCGGTGGCAACTGATATTTTTTTAAGAGCCGGTCTACCAGCTTGGCAATATTGTCATCCATTAAATTGCGCGCCGATAAATTCACCGCCACGCTCAATGACATGCCCTGATCCTGCCAGCGTTTGCATTGCTCAATCG
>JAGKXA010000654.1 GCA_021151615.1 Cellvibrionaceae bacterium
GCACACCCCATGAGTTATTTTCCAGAATTTACTGACAAAATTGTATTAGTCACTGGCGCCGCCCAAGGCATAGGCAAAGCATTGGTTGATGCATTATTACCGCTGGGCGCGCGAGTAGTTGCTACCGATATTCAATTTATTGGCAATTTGCTTTCAACCAACACTTCACCAGAAAAAGTTACGGAGAATTATTTTCCTGTACATCTGGATGTTACTAATTCAAATGCGGTAAATGAACTGGTCGCACATATTGAACAGCAACTCGGCCCCATTGAATTCCTGGCGAGCGTTGCCGGCATTCTGCATATGAATTCGCTGCTGGAAACAACCGACCAGCAATGGCAACAGAGTTTTGCGGTGAATACTACTGGCGGATTTAATTTGTGCCGCGCTGTTGCACGGCGCATGCAAGGGCGTCAGCGCGGCGCCATTGTTGCAGTGAGTTCCAATGCGGCCAGTACACCGCGCACGAATATGGGGGCTTATGCTGCCTCCAAGGCTGCTTTATCGCACATGATTAAATGCCTGGGGCTGGAATTAGCGCAGCACAATATTCGCTGCAACCTGGTTTCACCCGGGTCTACCGATACCCAAATGCAACGCCAATTGTGGCGCGACGAAACCGGCCCCGCGCAAGTCATTAAAGGTTCACTGGAAAGCTACCGCCTGGGAATTCCCCTGCAAAAAATTGCTACACCGGAAACCATAGTACACAGCGTTTTATTTTTACTTTCCGATAAAGCTGGCCATATCACCATGGAAAATATTCTGGTGGATGGCGGCGCGACTCTTGGTTCGTAAAAAGGTTTTGTAGAGAGCCGCTTGTAAAAAATAGTTTGTAAAAAGCAATTTATTAACAACACGAATTTATCGATCACATTTAACGAGGCCCATCATGGCAAAAGAATTACCCACCCTGAATAACACATTGAACCTGGAAAAATCATTTGCGCTCTCGGCAAAGAGCCAACAACTGGTGGCCGGCTTTACCCAGTCCATGATGAAAAAGCCAGAACAATTTGCCCCCGGCCACTTCCCTGTTTATATCGAAAAAGCCGAAGGCGCCATAGTTACC
>JAGKXA010000655.1 GCA_021151615.1 Cellvibrionaceae bacterium
ATATAATCGCTTTTATGCAATCGCTATTGGTAGAGAGGTAAGGCATGAGCTTTGCTCACTCATGCCTTACCTCTAACAAGCATAGCGCGTTAGAGCGTCATCATAGCTTCGTTTATGTCGAGACTAAATTCAGTAATTAACTGCTTCATGCTTCCACCTATGGCGGCCTTAAAACGAGCTTGTTTTGCACCTTTTAGCGAGCTTTCTACCTTGTCGATAACCGTTTGTTGATTGGCAGACGATAGGCCAATAAAGCGGTCTAGTATGTCGGCAGTCATCCAGTCGAGCTGTTCCTCTTGTTTTGTTGTCTTTGGTTTAGCTGCTGATTTTTTTGCCTTCGGAGTTACGTCTTTAGCATGTTTCTTTTGGGTGAACGTGAATGAAAAGCCTGTAATAACACGCCCCGCCTTGTGTTGTTCGTAGCTGACGGTGATGTCGGTGTATTGGTTGATTTGTGCGATTGATAGCTCCAATACGCTTGTTTTTAACCGCTCAATTCGTTGGTATTCAGTGTCAAGTACCCCCAAACGTTTTCTAAATTCGTCTAGTTCTATGAAGGGGGTCTTGCCTATACTTCGCCAGCAAATCAAGAGTTCATATAATCTGATCGCATATGCACTAGATAAACCGCTGATTTGTTCAATATCGTATTTTGTAAACTGTTCTTCTAGTTGAGTAATCAATGGTACTACGACAGGCGAGAAAATTAGATCAATAGTAGCCTCTTTGTCGTTATAAGCAACTTGTGATACCCAACGACTCGTGACGTGGCGTGTGTTGCCCCTTGAGTTTTTCTCTTGGTAGCTGAATTGGCGAGCAAATAGGTCTTTACAAGCATCCTTGAGGGCTTGATAGGCTGTATTGCGGTGAACCCCAAATTGAGTGATATATGTTTCAGCATGAACAATAAGTGGATTATTAGCATTAATCCCTTTTCCAGATTCTCTAGCCTCAATAATCGCCAGTAAAATTAATCGCTGCTCAACAAGATTTAGATTGTAACTAGCATTCATTAACGCATTATCTTTGACAACTAGCTCACTCATAATTACCACACCCAAAAAGCATATATT
>JAGKXA010000656.1 GCA_021151615.1 Cellvibrionaceae bacterium
CAATATTTATTGTGCAGATTGTGGTTTGGTAGCACTGGCATCCTGGGTGCGGGTGCGCGGCACATCCTGCACATGGGAAATAATATTCAGGCACTTAACACCCGCCATTTCCAGGCTGTCGATAATTTCAGTGGTTTTACTTTGCAGCATTGAGTGAACCAACAACAGCGGAATTGCCGCCACCAGACCAAACGCCGTGGTATTCATTGCAACGGCAATCGATGAAGAGAGCAGCGCTGCTTTTTCTGCAGGGTCTGCACTGGCAACCGCCGTAAATGCCTGGATCAAACCGATAATGGTACCCAGCAAACCCAACAGGGTAGCAATATTCGCGAGGGTCGCGAGATAAGCCGTGCGCTTTTCCAAACGCGGCATGGCCTCCATAACACCTTCCTCCATCGCCAATTCAATATCATCGCGACGTGGCGATTGCGCCATGCGCGCGATGCCGGCAGCGATAATACGCGCGATAGGGGCATCGCTGGATTTACCAACATTCAGCACACCGTTGTAATCCTTTTTTTGCAGCAGCGGCAAAATGCGATCAAACGCTTGGCGATTGGAGCTCTTGGCATTCATTAAAACCAACCAGCGCTCAATTGCAATCGCCAATCCCACCACCAACACCACGGCGATGGGATACATGAAGGCGCCGCCTTCCTGGAAAAAACGAATCAGAGAATCCATAACCAAAGCCTCACAATAAAAATGTTTTAAGTTGTATTCGTGTTTAAAAGAAATTACTCAGCCGTGCTATCGTCCCACTCGCCCGAAGCTTCCAGGCTACGCTGCATTTCATCGCGCTCCACGTGACCAAATACTGCTTCTTGCTGGCTACTGAGCATTTCCATTTCCAAATCCGGACTGGTGGGCGACTGCCAGGGGAGGATATACATTACCCGCGGTTGCTCCTGGTTGCCCGTTACCGTCGTGCGCAAATTGATATTGGCTTCGCGCACCATTTTTTTTCCGCTTGCATTCGTTGATGCTGTTTTATTGTCCGCATCAGCCTCGGCGGGCGCACTGGCAGCCGCTGACTCAGCAGATGGCTCGTCTGTTTGCGTTTGCGCGAG
>JAGKXA010000657.1 GCA_021151615.1 Cellvibrionaceae bacterium
GTGTGACCCACGGGAAAATAAATCCCGGCAAAAATTATTAACCCGGTAAGCGCGAAGAAAAAATGGAAAGGCAGAGCGACAACGCCGGTCATATTGTGCAAATCCAAGGTGCTGCGCTGGATGCGTTTTTCCGGGCGGAAGGTAAAAAACTCTTTGAAAATTTTCCGGTGCATAATCACCCCGGTTACCAGGGCAGCCAACATTACCATCGCCGCCAAACCGACAATCCAATAACCGATGCTATTCCAATGCCATTGCAAGCTGTAATGCATGGGGTAAAACCAGCGGCTACCGATCTTGAGCGCATCGTCAGGAATAGTTTCGCCGGTGCGCGGATCTATAGTCGCCCAACCATGGACATGCTGGTGATCATCCGATTCATCAATAGGCTTGTTAGGAATACTGAACTCTGCACCAATTGCCAATACTGGGTCGCGGTGGGTGGTATAGGCATAGAGAGAGGCCATTGGCATCGTATCGGGATGCGGCAACTCACCAATCACACGCGCGGCAGTCGCGGCCATATCATCAGGATGAGCACGCAGTTTTTCGTAAACTGGCTTAAGCAAATTATCAAATGATGGCAAAGGCTGTGGTTCAAAGCGCGTTTTGGGAATTGCCCAGCGATCAATTTCCCGGTCAAACACCGAAAGTGCACCGAAGAAGAAACAAATCATCAGCACATAACCCAGTACAAGGCCAAACCAGGTGTGCACCCAGGTCATAGAAACACGGAAATTAGTAAACATTGCTCCACCTACCCCACTGACGTGCGCTGTAACACCCAGGCAGCTGCAGTCATTATCACTGCCCCGCCCGCCAACACTGCCCAAATCCGTACCAGGCTAGACTCTGCAAAAGACCAGAGAAATAACCCCAGATACACCAGAAATGCCAGCAACATAACGCCAACCTCAGCAGTGTGAAAACTCACTCCCAGTGTGGTCAGCAAGGTAATTCCCAGTGCACAAAAACCCCAGGTAAAACCGTAACTTCCCAGTAGCGCCGCCGTAATGCGCGCAATCAGGTGACGAGTTGATAATGCAGATAATGTAGACATAACGACCCTGGCA
>JAGKXA010000658.1 GCA_021151615.1 Cellvibrionaceae bacterium
GGATGTTTGCCATTGCTGAAGATCATCAGCAAAAAAGTTATCGGCCGCGGCAGTACGTTCGCCAAACAGCAACCAATTGCGTGTATTCATGCTGGGCATCTGGCAGGCGCGATTCGCCAAATGTGAGCGCAGGCCTGCAATGCCAGTACCATTGCCAATCAGAATTAATGGGGCATTATTCGCGGGTGAATGGAAGTGGGTATTGGGGCGAATGCGCAAGCGAATGGGCTGCTGCAATTGCGCATGCACACTTAACCAACCGGAACCTAAACCATAACGATCAGGTGCGATATTGACCTGGCGCACCAGCAGATCAAGCGAATTTTCGGCGGGAACCGAAGCGATGGAATACTCGCGATGCGGCAGATCGGCCAGCGTACCAACCAGCTCGTCATCATTAAGGCTTTTTAATTCTGCGCAGCGCACATCATCCAATATCAAATCACGGTAGAGCAATTTATCAACACTAATGGTCTCGCGCCCCAGACGCTGCAAAAACTGCTGAATCGTTTGCGCGCTATTGCCCGGCCCGATTTCAGCAATATCGCCCGCACACCAACCATCAGTTACAACTACGCCATCCACTGGAATTAACTTGATATGAAATGCAGCGGCGCCCGGGCTACCCGGATTAATACATTCACGCTGCACAATTTTCCACTGCGTGTACTCAGGGGTGCTCCAGTCGGAGTAATGGGATTGGCCAGAAATTTGGCCGAGATAATACTGCCAATGACGCAGCGCACTTGCTTCCAGCTTATCCACTTCAATGACATCGGTAATAAAGTGTGCACCGCAGTGCTGCAATTCGTGCTGCAACTCATGAGCAAAACCACAAAAGTGTTTGTAGGAGGAATCCCCCAAACCCAATATAGCTACTTGTAAATGCTGTAATGAGTGTTGCCGCAGGTTTGCCAGGGTTCGCGCAATAAAACGATTGCCATTATCTGGCGCCTCGCCTTCACCATAGGTGCTGGCGACAATTAAGAGCGTTGTATTTTGTTGCAACAACTCAGAAGAAAGCTGATTCAAACTAACCAGATGAATCTTTTTTTGTGCACCCATTAACTGC
>JAGKXA010000659.1 GCA_021151615.1 Cellvibrionaceae bacterium
GTCGGTACTCTGGTGGAGTTTGAAATTCCTGTTACCAAGCCGGATTACCATGGCAGCGGTGTGATTGTCTGGCGCCGCGAGCACAGTGTCCGTGAGTATGAGGTGGGGGTACGCTTTACCAGCGACGATGAATATTTCCGTACGCGTATGGTGGAGCAGGTGTGCCAGATTGAAGATTATCGCCAGCGTTTGGCGTTGAAGGGGCGGCAGCTAACCAGCGAGCAGGCGGCGCTGGAGTGGATTGAGCGCTACTCGGGAAATTTTGACAAACAGGCTTCTGGTTGATTGGTCTTACCCTAAAAAATCCCCGCAGCCGGCGGGGATTTTTTATTGCGGGCAAGCAATGAATTTATTCGTGTTTATGCGGGAAAGGCGCGAACCAGCAGATCAAAAAGGATGGAATTGTCACTACCATCACAAACACAAAATAACCAATATAACCCATGGCTTCTTGCAGGTGTCCGCTCACCATGCCGGTAAGCATCATGCACAGGCCCATCAATGCGGTACCGAACGCATAGTGAGTGGTGGCATATTTACCGGGCGCTAATTGCTGCATCAGGTAAATCATAAAACCTACCGAGCCGATACCAAAAAAGAATTGCTCGATAATTACGCCGATACTGATCAGCGTGGCGCTTTCGGGCTGGTACATGGCCAGGAATAGGAAAGTAATGTTGGGAATGTTTACGCAACAGCAGAGTGGGAAGAGCGCTTTTTGCAGGCCTTTTTTCGCTACATAAGCACCGCCCACCAGGGAGCCGATCAGTAGAGCAACCAGGCCGAAGGTGCCGTAAATCAAACCAAATTCCTGATTGGTTAAGTTCAATCCGCCGTTTTCAACAGTGTCCTTCATAAACAACATGCTGGGCGCATTTAAAAAACCGAAGCTAACGCGGAACAGCAAGGCAAAACCAATCATCAACCATATGCCTTGTTTTTGGAAAAAAGTAACGAACGCATCCATCAATGTGGAAATAGCTTCAGCGGGATTTTTCGGGGTGTTTTCAGCGCGCGCGCCGTCGGGCATTACCTTCCAGTGCCAGGCAGCCATTAACAGCATAATAATGC
>JAGKXA010000660.1 GCA_021151615.1 Cellvibrionaceae bacterium
GCAACAGTGCCCGGGCTGTGGGGTTTTCCCGGTATTAATCGCAATCAACCGCTGGCGGTGCGCGGCAGTTTCTCCAGCAACGACATTAATTTTTTACTGCAAGCGGCTCTGGACGGAGTAGGGGTGGTGCATCTGGCCAGTTGGTTGGTGAGTGAGGCCATTGTTAAAGGACAGTTGGTCTGTTTGTTTGCGGATGCAACTGCAATGCCCCCAAAAATCCAGCCCGGCATTCATGCTGTGCGTATGCCCGGGCGATCTCACGCGGCCAAGGCGCAGTTATTTGTTGCCCATTTGCGTGAAGCATTTGGTGAGCCGGCCTATTGGGATAAGGCGATTGCTGAAACCTTGAGCGCGACAGCTCACTTGTAGCCGTTGGGTACGGATGACACAATAATGCACCTGCTAAAACACGGTGAAATTGCTACTGGAGTGAATGGCTAGCCCCCTAAAACCCCGGTGATTCCCATGAATATTCACTAGAGAAATATTATGGCCTCCCTACAAGATCAGCTCCTTAAAGCCGGTTTAATCGACGCAAAAAAAGCCAAACAGGCGAATAAGGAAAAACGTAAAGAAACCAATATCGCGCGCCGCTCCAATGAAGAGGTCGTCGATGAAATTAAACAATCGGCCGAGCAATCCCGCGCGGAAAAGGCTGAGCGTGATCGCGAGTTAAATCGCCAGCGCGATTCAGAACTCCAGCAAAAAGCCATAGCGGCGCAAATCAAGCAACTGATTGAAAACCATCGCCAAAGTAAAGGCGCAGGCGAGAATGATGTGGAGTACAACTTCACCCATGGCAAATTGATTAAAAAAATCCGCGTATCCAAAACCGTGCAAGAGCAAATTATTCGCGGTGTATTGGCAGTGGTGAAGCTGGGTGAAGGTTACGAACTGGTGCCGCGCATTGTGGCCGACAAAATTGCCCAACGCGATGAAGCTGCGGTAGTGGTTGCCAATACCAAATCGACCCAACAAGTGGAAGAAGATGATCCCTACAAGGATTATGTTATCCCCGATGATTTGATGTGGTAGGTCGTATGTGGAATCCAGTACGCGCGGTGATGCGT
>JAGKXA010000661.1 GCA_021151615.1 Cellvibrionaceae bacterium
ATTGCAATCTGTTCACCATTAACAAAGAATTTGACTTCTTTGATTTGTTTATTCAAGTCAATTGCCTTTGCAACCAAGGTAAACAGTTCACCATTATATATTTTGGTATCTGGTGTAGCCTCAATCGATATTGACGGTGGTTGTGGCTTCACAACACTAATAATGCCCACATTGGTTGTTAATGTTTTACCATCATCAAGGTAAGCAGTTGCTTTAATACCATAATTACCCGGTTCCGTTGGCTTCCAGTACTTAATTCCGCTCGCCACATCATCCTGCAAATTTGTTAACAGTTGGTTATTAGCGTAATACTCAATTCGCGGTCTGGAACCATCACTATTTTTCCAAGGCCGCAAGTCTTGATCATAAACCGCAGCAAATAACATAGCCGCTTCAGTTTGATATGTTTGAACAGTCTTACCAACCTCTGGTGCAAACAACGCTATTTGTGGAACCAGCGAACTTTGGCTTGAACTGGAAGAGGACACTGACGAGGCGCTACTTGAAACATTTGTAGCAGGAGCACTTGAAGATGAGCGCGATGTGCTGCCTGAGGTTCCACTTGCATAATCTTCAGGTGTTAGGACGTCAACGGGATGCAAATTGCTAATCCCTGTAGCTTCAAAGGAAGCTTCTGCCATCGCATATAGATTGTCACGTCCTGTTTCTATTGGTGTCCAGGTTATGTTGTATGGAGCGGTATTATCTACCCCCAACAGTTTTTCACCATAATAAAAACGAACATTGATGGGTTTGTTATTCACAATTTGAGCTTCTGCCTTAATTACAACCGAATCTCCCTGCTTCAACCTTGAAGGCGGTTCTACTAATTGAACACTAGGCAATGGAATTGATTTGCAATTTTGATATAAAAAAACTGGAAAAATTGCAGTATAAGGAGAGCATGCAGCCTGATTATTTACAGGACAAACCCGCGCACGATATTCAAAATTACCCGGCTGATGATCATTAAAATATGTACTGAACGGCGGCAAATCCCCCATTGCTAATGATCGTTTTGATGTAGGATTGACCGGCCAACTAGCGCCCTGCGAGCGCTCATATAACTC
>JAGKXA010000662.1 GCA_021151615.1 Cellvibrionaceae bacterium
CCTATTACTACATCGGCTTCGTTAGCAATTTCAATAGCATATTTAGTACCAGTAGCGCCCAGACCACCTAATGCATAGGGAGCATCGTAACGCACAGCACCTTTGCCTGCAAATGTTTCACCTACCGGAATACCAGTTTTGCTTGCAAACAGATGTAACACTTCGTTGGCATCGCTATAAGTAGCGCCACCACCTGCTACAATTACAGGAGATTTAGCTCCACGGATTAATTCAGCGGCTTTTTTCAAAGCATTTACATCAGGACGTGGGCGAGCTATGTTCCAGACTCTTTTCCTGAATAGTTCTTCGGGATAATCGTAGGCGTGTGTCTGAATATCCTGCGGCATTGAGAGTGTAACAGCACCCATTTCAGCCTGCGAAGTAAGTACACGCATCACTTCTGGCAAAGAGTAAATCAATTGCTCAGGGCGGCTGATTCTATCCCAGTATTTTGATACAGGTTTGAAACAGTCATTTACCGATATATCTTGCGTAGCACTACTTTCTAACTGTTGCAAAACAGGGTTTGGCTCACGTGTGGCAAAAATATCGCCAGGTAAAAGCAAAACGGGCAAGCGGTTGATAGTAGCTAAAGCCGCACCTGTAAGCATATTGGTTGCGCCGGGGCCGATAGACGAGGTACAAACCATTGCACCCAAGCGGTTTTTTACTTTAGCATAAGCAACGGCTGTATGCACCATCGATTGCTCGTTGCGGCACTGGTAATACCTGAAATCAGGATTTTGTTGTAATGCCTGGCCCAAGCCAGCCACATTGCCATGCCCGAAAATACCGAAACAACCACCAAAATACGGTTGCTCAATTCCATCTCTTTCGATGAACTGGTTTTTTAGAAATTTTATAGTTGCCTGTGCAACAGTTAGCTTAATAGTCGTAGCCATGATAATCGTGAATTAGTGAATGAACAGATTAAGGTTGAGTTTGCCATTAAGGCAGTTGTACTTAGCTAATTCCGAAATCTATTCCTTTGCCTGTTGTACCAAAATCGCCAAATTTATTGAGCATGAATTTTACGTATTCTTCCATTAATACCTTGCCCGGTGTAGTAG
>JAGKXA010000663.1 GCA_021151615.1 Cellvibrionaceae bacterium
TCGCGAAACTGCGCAACGCATCGGCCTGGCGACGGCTGGCAGCGCCTTTGCCCGGCAGGCGAAAACTGCGCTCCAGTTCCACATTCCACTCGCGCGATTTATCCATCCCCGCCAGTTCCGGCTGCTCATAGTCCCGCTCCTGGCGCTCATAAGTTGCAGTCCATTCGTAACCGGAGTGGGCAGTTTGCGCCGCTTCGGCCTCCAGGCTGCGTTTATGTGACTGGACTCGCTGGATAGCGGGGTCATCAGCCAGCCATTGGGCAATTTGGGCCTCAGTAATCAATTCAGTTTGGGCGAAAGTGATGGGGGTAAAACCCAGGGCGATTGCCAATACCAGCAGTTTTAAGAGTAACGATTTCACTAGAGTTGCCCCTCTTCCAAAACCGGCGTTAGCCAATAGCGCAAACCGGAGCCGCTGAAGAGCGCCCCCAGGTCGTCGATGAGTTGTCGTGCAACAGATTCAGGCACCAATACCTGAACTAACACTGCGCGGGCACGCCCGAGAACTTGTTCGCTGGCATCCAGGCCATCGTCACTGTGACCGCCATGGCTTGCACAACCCTGGCTGGTAAAGGTGAGGTCGTGGGGGCTTTGCAGTAATTGGTCGAGCAGTTTTTCTTCCAGCGCGGGAGCGCCCAACAAGGAAAGGCAGACGAGACTCATAAAGACTCTCCTTGGGTTAATTTCAGGTCAGCGGATTTTTTATTTCCAGGGGCAGGGAAGGCAAAACGCGCATACAGCAGTGGCAACATCACCAGTGTGAGTGCTGTGGCAGTGATCAAACCGCCGATCACGACTATGGCCAGTGGTCGCTGGATTTCCGAACCGGGGCCAGTAGCAAAGAGCAGGGGAATCAAACCAAACGCGGTAATCGCGGCGGTCATCAATACCGGTCGCAAACGGCGTTTGGCACCAGTGCGAACCACCTGGGCGAGGGCCATTCCCTCTGCATGGAGCTGGTTGAAGTAACTCACCATCACCACCCCGTTAAGCACGGCAATTCCCAGCAGGGCGATAAACCCCACCGATGCTGGCACCGACAGGTATTCGCCCGACAACCAGAGCGCAAC
>JAGKXA010000229.1 GCA_021151615.1 Cellvibrionaceae bacterium
GTGTTTACCCATGACAAAAAAATTATTTCTCTGCTGTGGCTTTTTCGCCTGGCTTTTAGTGGGCGCGCAAGCTCATGCACAAAAATTTGATCAGCTTGCCAGGACGCCGCAATTGGGCTGGAACAGCTGGAACACCTTTGGCTGTGATGTGAATGAAAAAATGATTCGCGAAATGGCTGATGCTATGGTGGCATCGGGCATGAAAGATGCGGGTTATGAATACATTAATATCGACGATTGCTGGCATGGCGAACGCGATAAAAATGGTTTTATCCAGGCGGATAAAAAACATTTTCCCTCAGGCATAAAAGCGCTTGCCGATTATGTTCATGCAAAAGGTTTGAAGCTGGGAATCTATTCCGATGCAGGTAATACCACTTGCGCCGGTCGCCCGGGCAGTCGCGGCCATGAATACCAGGACGCCCTTACTTACGCGAGCTGGGGCATTGATTACGTGAAATACGATTGGTGTGATACCAAAGATATCAACCCGGTTTCCGCTTACTCCACCATGCGTGATGCATTACACAAAGCCGGTCGCCCGATTTTGTTCAGCATTTGTGAGTGGGGCGATAACAAGCCCTGGGATTGGGCCAAAGATGTCGGTCATTCCTGGCGCACCACTGGCGATATTTATCCCTGCTGGAATTGCGAACACAACCACGGCTCCTGGTCCTCCTGGGGAGTGTTGCCGATTCTCGATAAACAGGCAGGCTTGCGTAAATTTGCTGGCCCAGGTCACTGGAATGATATGGATATGATGGAAGTGGGCAATGGCATGACTGAAGATGAAGATCGCGCGCATTTTTCGTTGTGGGCCATGATGGCTTCACCATTAATTGCAGGTAATGATTTGCGCAGCATGAGTGAGGCCACCAAAAAAATTCTCACTAACAAAGACATGTTGGCTATCAATCAGGACAAGCTGGGTATTCAGGCAATGAAGTGGATTGATGATGGCGATATTGAAATCTACGTAAAACCTTTGGAGAAAGGTGACTTCGCGTTCCTGTTCCTGAATCGCGATGACGTTGCGCGCGATTACACCCTCGACTGGGCCTTCCACTACCTGAAAGATGATATCAGCAAGCACGAAATTTTCTTCGACAAAAAAAAATTCAACTGGCGTGATATCTGGAATGGCGGCAAGGGTTCAACGGCGGAGAAATACACCACTAAAATTCCTGCGCATGGTGTTGTGGTGTTGCGTTTGACTCAGCTCTAATTTTTTAGAGCTGCAATAACGAAAAAGCCAGGTGGATTACTCCGCCTGGCTTTTTTATCGTCAACTTATTTTAGGACGGGACATAGTTACCTATCTTCATCCGGAACCAGCGTCAGCTCAATCCGGTTATTGTTTTGCGCGATGGTATTCCAGTCGCGCGCGCTGACGGTGGGAATGCGTTCGGGGTAAGTGTCCGGGCCTTCGGCGGCGCCGATTTGTACTTGCAGGGTGGAGTTGGGTGTGCGCGTTAAATTGCTCAGGATCATATTGGTTTCGCGCACATATTCATCCATCACCCGCTCCAGCATATAAATTTCGCTGGAGAGCATGCAGTCGCCCAGGGTGGCATCCGGTTTGGCGAGCTGTGCCGTGCCCATGTTGTCGATGGATACACAAAAGTTGCCCACATAAATCGTCACCTGCGCCATGCCTTTAAAGCCATTGCTGGCGATGCGATGCAACAGCTCGTGCAAACGCAATACCGGTTTCGGATCTATGGTGTTTTGTTTAAAAGCCAGTGCGCCGTTTTGATTAAACGTCCAGGCAAGGTCGCTAATAAAATCATTATTGTTAGTTGTTATTAAGGCAGGTTGTGGGCCTACGCCTGCATTTTGTAACGCCGGGGAAATTAATTCAGGCTCTTTATTTATTTTACTGGTGACGTCTTGCAGTTGTTTACCCAGTTGCTCTTGTACTTGTGAGCTTTGATGTAATTGTTGGCTAATTTGTACCAAGAAGTAGGCGATCACCAGCAGCGCAGAAAAGGATAATAATTTGCTTGTTACTGACCAGCCATTATTTTGCTTTGGTGGTGGCACAACTTCAGGGGCAGGCAATACCTGGGGGGTTGGCTGTGGTTGGTTCTGTAAAATATCGTTGAGTTCTTCGCGAATATTTTTACGCAGCCCTTGCAGCTCACGCACCACGCGTGAGGTGATAAAGCGGCGGTTATCTTCGAGCGTGTGCTCCATGTGGCTGAGGCGCAATTCCAGGTTGCGCGCCTGTTCCAGTGCAACCGGGTTGGGCGCACGGCGCTCCACGCGATGGCTGTTTATATCGGTCACCTTGTTGGCGGCGGCAATCAATTCAGCACTTTCGATTTGCTCGCTATTGGTTTCTTGCATTTCGCCAGGATAAATATGGATGGCTTCCATCACCTTGGATAAATCGGTGGCGTTGATGGTGTCTTTGCTCACCACATCCAGCGCGCCCAGTGCGCGTGCCTGGCCGGTGTAAACATCGCCGCTTTGGGCGGTGTACATGATGACCGGCACCATCGCAGTTTCCGGGTGGGATTTAATAATTTGCAACGCGCGAAAGCCATCCATTCCCGGCATGGTGTGATCCATAAAAATCACATCGGGGACATGGTGGGCGAGGTAGCGCAGTGCAGCTTCACCGCTATCGGCAACGTCGATATCCAGCGGATAGCGGCGCAGCATTTTTTTGAGGCGGTATTGGGCAGTTGTCGAATCGTCAACAATCAGGGCGCGTTTGTTTGCCATGGTCAGGTTCCGCAGTCGGTATTATTGGTAGCGAATACTTTTTCGGTGATTGTTTGGATGTGATTGTTATTTGTACAGAAGGATACCAAAGAATTGGGTGCCAGTGGGCAACCCAAATCACAACCCGATCAGGGATTTAGCGGATTTTTTTAATGGCGTGAAAGAAATGCGATAGCTGCCGCAATCCAGCCGGTAATGGCGAGGAATTTCCACACTTTGTCCGGGTGAGTTTCCATCAGCGGTTGCGCGCGCGGGCTAAGCCAGTTGGGATTGGGGCGTTTTAGATCCTGTTGCCATTCGCTCAGGGCTTCATAGCGATGTGCAGGGTTGATGCTGAGGGCTTTTTCCAGCGCCTTGTCCAGCCAATAGGGCACCAGCGGGTTGTGTTTCATGGCCGAGATGTAACTGAGCTTCTGGAAGCTTTTTAAGTCCATGGCTTTGCTATAGGCGCTGCCGTAAGGCAATTTGCCGGTAAGCATTTCGTAGAGCAACACAGCTAGCGAAAATTGATCGGATGCTTCGCTGGCGGAGCCACCATAGCGATATTCAGGGGCGGAATAATCGAGCGTGCCGAGAATATTGTCGCGCGTAAACGGTGTACCCGCTTCCTGCACTCCCGCAACCCAGCATGAACCGAAATCGACAATCATCGGGCCTTTGCCACTAATCACAATATTGTCTGGCTTTAAATCCTGGTGCAGGGTTTCCTTGCGATGGAAGGCGCGTATGCCGCGAATCAAACCTTCAGTGAGTTCCACCGCATCCAGGATCGATAAAATGCCGCGCTCTTTTAACAATTGGGTGAGCGTTGGGCCGGGAATATATTCGGTGAGGTAATACAAACAGGAGCGTGCTTCCGAGGCAGGAATGACGCGCACCACCGCCGGGCTGTGAATGCGTGCACCTATCCAGGCTTCCATTACAAAGCGTTCAATAAAGGCTTTATCGTCCTGATAAAGTTCGGACGGTGTTTTCATCACCAGCAAATTATTTTTGTCATCCTCGACCAGATAAACCTGGCTGCGTGTCGATTCGTGCATAATTTTTTTAATGCGCAATCCATCGATGCTTTGCCCTGGCGACAACACCGGCGGAAAAGGCAAGCGCGATAAGACCTGTACCGCATCATCCTGCCCCGCTGTACCCAAATTTTCTACACGCAATGCCTGGATGCTTAAGTTGTCTTCGCTTTTGTATTGCAGGGCGAGGGGTAATGCCTGGTTCACCAATTCATCCAGGTTGTCGCGCTGGGTGAGAATCAGGTTTTTGAACTCCGGTGCAGGAATCGCTTCATGAATACCATCGCTGGATAAAATAAAAATATCGCCGCGCTGCAATTCCAGGCTGTGCATATCCACTTCCAGGTAAGGGTCTGCCCCCATCGCGCGGCTCAAATGGGTGGTGTATTTATCGATGCGCTGGGTGTGGTCGCGGGTGAGCAATTCGAGGTTGTTATCGCGCAGGCGATAGACGCGGGTATCGCCCACATGAAAAATAAATGCTGTGTCGCCTTTTAAAATCAGTGCAGAAAATGTCGTGAGATAACCTTCACCGTAAATAGAGTTTTGGCTGCGGCCCCACAAGCTGGAATTTAAACTTTGAATCACGCGTACTGCCGATTGCTGGGTGCGCCAGGTGTCGGGGGTTGCATAGTAATCGCTGAGGAACCCGGCAATGGCGGTTTGGCTGGCTTCACGTGCGGCTTTACTGCTGCTCACACCATCGGCAATGGCGACGGCGATACCTTTGGTCGTGAGCAAATTGCCGTCGGGAATTCGCGCACCTACCGTGTCCTGGTTTTCCGGCTTGCGTCCGGCTTCGCTTTTTTGCGCAAAGGAAATATGCAGAACTGATTGCAGGTGGTCCATATTTTCGGTCTTGTAAAAAAGAAAAATTCTCGTGAAGAGAATTTTTCCGAATTTAATTTGGCACTATCTTGCAGGAGAAGCGTAGTACAACTTGGTGAGACAATCGGAGACAGGGGTGAGGTGAGCGTTTGCAAAGTTTGCTTTGCGCGAAGCCGAACGCCAACAGATTTATCTGTTGGCTGGCCCGCTTACGGTCGACGATTAGCCCCCATGGATGGGTTCGCAGCGTGTCTCACCAAGTTGTACTGCGCTTCGAACGCGCGATTAACTTACTTCAATTTTGTGCAAAGAGCCATCTTCATTCACTTCCACCACATGGCCTTTTGGTTCTTTCAGGAATTGTATGAATACCAGCCCGATGGCGGCAGCAGCTGCCAGCATGTAGAAGAAAGTTTGGATATCGATAAAAGTATTCATGGTCAGGAAGAACAGCGCACCGGTATTCCCGTAAGCACCTGCGAGGCCAGCAATTTGACCGGTCATGCGGCGTTTAATCAGCGGTACTACGGCGAATACTGCACCACAGCCGGCTTGTACAAACAGCGAGCAAACAAATACTGCAGCAAAGGCGATATAGAGCGGCCAGCTGGCATTGATTTGCGATAGCAGCAAATAACCTGCGGTAACACCGGCCAGAATCAAAGTCATACTGAAGCGGCGACCGAATTTATCGCTCACCCAACCGCCGCCGGGGCGCGCTACCAGGTTCATAAATGCGAAGGAACCGCCGAGCATCGCCGCCTGGGTTACGCTCAAGCCCGCGAAGGTTGTCATAAAGAAGGCCGGTAATACCGACACTACGGCAATTTCAGAACCGAAGGTCGCGAGGTAAGCCCAACTTAAAATCGCCACTTGTTTGAATTCGTATTTGTCGTGTTCGGCCGCACCGTTTTTCAACATATCTTTATTCACGCGATAAATTTGCGAAAATTGGAACACAAATAAACCGAGCAGCACCACATAAAGTATGTAAGTTGTTACCTGACTCAGCAGGCCTAAATTAGTGGGTGACATTTTCCATGCTAGTACCGCGAGGATCAGGTACATAGGCACGTTCATCATGACGTAGAAAACAAAATCTCTTTTGCTGGTCACTTCCAGGCCGCCGGATTTTTTGGGTTTGAAATAGGTAGAACCTTTCGGAGTGTTGCGCACAGTCAAATAGAAAGCCACACCATAAATCATCGCGATAATTGCCGCGGTAATCATCGCGTAGCGCCAGCCATCAACACCGCCAAAAACGTGGATGGCTAAAAACGGAAGGGTGAAACCCGCAGCGGCAGCACCAAAGTTACCCCAGCCACCATAGATGCCTTCAGCAAGGCCAACCTGACGCGCCGGGAACCACTCGCTTACCAGACGAATACCAATTACAAAACCGGCACCTACAAAACCTAACAGGAAGCGGAAGAGTGCGAGTTGCTCGTAGGTTTGTGCGATAGCGAAAGCGATCAATACCACACCCGAGAGAATCAGCAACACCGAATAAATTGCACGCGGACCAAATTTATCCACCAGACTGCCCACCACAATTCGCGCTGGAATGGTCAGCGCTACGTTCAGGGTTAAGAGCGCCGCCCATTGTTGTGGAGTCATGTTAAAGGAGGCCGTGATTAGCGGCTTGAGCGGCGGCAAACTGAACCACATAACAAAGGTGAGGAAAAATGCAAACCAGGTGAAGTGCAAGGTTGCGACGGATTTGTTGGAGAAATCCAGCAGGTTTAAACGATGTGAGCTCATGGCATGGGTTCCGGCAAATTATTCAGCATCAGCAGAGGATGCACCCTAGTAACACAGTGTCTCTCTGCAGCAGGAAGCTCAGTGGCTTCCGGGAGGGGAATAGCAACAGCCATGCCAATTGATTTTGTACCATAGTTGGTGCGCTAAAAATGCGCTCCTATCAACTATGGGTGTATTTGAGTGCATAAATAGTT
This sequence comes from Cellvibrionaceae bacterium, assembly GCA_021151615.1. Taxonomy (GTDB): domain Bacteria; phylum Pseudomonadota; class Gammaproteobacteria; order Pseudomonadales; family Cellvibrionaceae; genus Cellvibrio. The sequence continues at coordinate 6,533 of JAGKXA010000229.1, forward strand.
GTTTATTGTGCTCTAAATAAACGCCTTAAAATCGAACTTTGAATCTGAATGGTGCAAAAATGATTGTATTTGCTGTGTCGCTCTGTTTTGGTGAGCAAAATCGATTTG
>JAGKXA010000002.1 GCA_021151615.1 Cellvibrionaceae bacterium
ATAGGCCGCGTTGCGCCGCCTGAAAAATACCATCGACGCTAAGACTGATAACTCTCATGTTAGCCCCTTGATTACGGACTGTGTATCATACCCGAGCTTTGTGTGATTGTGTTACCGTCACCGCTGGGTTTTTTGTGGTAGGCGTTACTTTTTTTCACATCCTTAACATTTGGATGGCTGCTGTGGCCCAAATGCGGGTCCGGCTCATAGGCCAAACCTCGTTGTAGTTATTCTGTCACCTAAAACTTAGTTCATAGTCGGATACTTTGCATGGAAAAATACCAATTTGACTTCATTCAGCTGGCGCTTAAGCACCAGGCGCTATGCTTTGGTGAATTCGTTCTCAAATCCGGGCGCACCAGTCCTTATTTCTTTAATGCGGGCCGTTTTCAGACCGGCAGTGCACTGGCAGATTTGGGCCGTTTTTATGCGGCGGCAATCACTGCATCCGGCGTAGACTTCGATATAGTGTTCGGTCCCGCCTACAAGGGAATTCCGTTGGCAGCGACTACTGCGGTTGCGTTGGCAGATCATTACCAGCGCGACTTGCCTTACTGCTACAACCGCAAGGAGGCTAAAGATCACGGCGAAGGCGGCACTCTGGTAGGAGCACCGTTGCAGGGGAAAGTTCTGATCGTAGACGATGTGATTACAGCAGGTACGGCAGTGCGTGAAGTTATGGCTATTATCGATCAGGCCGGTGCCAAGCCAGCGGCGGTGTTGATAGGTCTGAACCGAATGGAAAAAGGCCAGGGGCAGGTATCCGCGATTCAGGAGGTTGAACAGGCCTTTGGTATTCCTGTAATCAGTATTATTAACCTGAATCATATTGTTGCATATCTGGAGAGCCAGGCTGACCAAGAGGCGATGGTAGAAAAAATCAAACAATACCGTACGACCTACGGGGTAGAGTTGTAATTTTAGATGAGGCGCTTGATTTCAATGCGTAACCTGTTGGGTATCATGATCACTTGCTGCTCGTTGTTGTTGGGCAGCATTTCACTGGCTGCTACAGAGGCTAGCAGCAAGGTTATTTATCGCTATAAAAACAAGGAAGGGGTGACGGTTCTTGATAGCAAAATTCCACCGGAATATGTCAATGATGGCTATGAGATAGTCTCGCGCTCTGGGAAAGTACTGAAAGTTATTCCTCCTGCCCCCAAGGGGCCGGAGGCGGAGAGGTTGCGCAAGGAAAAGTTGCAACGCGAAGAGCAGGCCAGAGAGGATTTACAATTGCGTCGGGCTTACAGCAATGTGGCGGACATAGATGCAGCCAAGGCGCGTAATCTGGAAAGTTTGCGCGGCAATATTAGTATTTTGCAGGCGAATCTAATTTCGGCGCGTAAGCGGTTGCAGGAATACCAAGCCCAAGCGGCATCAATAGAGCGCGGTGGGCGCCAGTTATCAGACGAGTTACTGAAAAATATTAATAATTTGGTACAAGAAGAAAAAGATATTCAGGCGCAAATCAAACAGCGTGAACAGGAACACAAGGAAGTCGCGGAAAAATTTGATCGCGATAAAAATCGCTTTATTGAAATTAGCAAAAAAGTACCCTAGTCAATACGATGCGAATAGAAAAGCTAATCTCAGTTCGTTTTTATTCGATGGCGTGTGACGTGTTGGGAACAAGAAAACTTTGAGCCAGTAATTGCCATTGTTCTTGCCAATGAGTGGTGGGTAGGCGACGGAATTCTGTGCGGACAAATTCGGCAATGCGCCCATCAATCAATGCAATTAATAAGTTGGCTGCCGCGGCGACTGGTAATTGTGGATGAAGCCCCTCGCGCAATTCGGCTTCGCGCAAAATTTGTTTTAATTGAGTTTCAATCCGATCAAACAACTGTACGATACGCAATCGCAGTCGTTCAGTTTCCCCGGTAAGGGCATCGCCTGTCAGCAATCGCGTCAGGCCGGGATTGCGCTCTGCAAAGCCAAGCAGCAGTGCGAGGATTTTTTCGCAGCGTTTTAGCGCAATTTTTTCTTCTGTCAGTATCAGTGTAATTCGCGAAAAAATAGTTTCTTCAATGAATTCGATCAAACCCTCAAACATTTTGGACTTACTGGGGAAGTGACGGTAGAGCGCTGCTTCTGAAACTCCGACCTCTTTAGCCAGGGCAGAGGTAGTAATCCGTTCGCCGGGGCTTGCCTCCAGCATGCGCGCCAGACATTCCAGAATTTGCTGCTTGCGCGATGTTTTTTGTGTTTTCATGCCGCCTCCATTCGCGCCGCAGCAACACAGAGTTGCTGCGGCAGCTCAATTAGTTATTGCGTGGCTTATTGGTAATTAATGTGCCCACTCCAGCATCGGTAAAAATTTCCAACAATACTGCGTGATCTACGCGACCATCAATAATGTGAGCGCTGGTAACACCACCTTTTACAGCGTCCAATGCACAGGCAATCTTGGGTAACATGCCACCATAAATGGTGCCGTCTGCAATCAAGCCATCAACTTGTTCAGTGCTCAAACCGGTAAGCACATTACCTTGCTTGTCTTGCAGTCCGGATACATTAGTAAGTAGCATTAATTTTTCAGCGCGCAGGAATTCAGCAATTTTTCCAGCAACCAAATCGGCATTGATATTGTAGGATGCGCCATCTTCCCCAACGCCAATCGGCGCAATAACCGGGATAAAATCGCTATTGATCAACATGTCGATAACTGACGTGTTTACATTTTCCACTTCGCCGACATGACCTATATCGAGAATTTCTGGCGCGAGCATCTCGGGTGTTTTGTGGGTGACAGTTAATTTTTTCGCGCGAATCAATTGTCCATCTTTACCGGTTAAACCAATTGCCTGGCCGCCGTTGCGGTTAATCAGGCTGACGATTTGTTTATTGACGGTGCCGCCCAATACCATTTCTACCACATCCATAGTGGCACTATCGGTTACGCGCATGCCATTGATAAATTCGGATTTTATGTTGAGCTTTTCCAGCAGGCTGCCAATTTGCGGTCCGCCACCATGCACCACTACCGGGTTCATACCAACCAGTTTCATCAGCACTATATCGCGCGCAAAGCTGTTTTGTAGCTCTTCGCCTTCCATTGCATTGCCGCCAAATTTAACCACTACGGTTTTTCCGGTAAAACGTTGGATGTAAGGCAGAGCTTCGGTGAGTACATTGGCAATGTTCATTGCCGATTCGCGATTTAATGACATAACAATTTATCCTGTGAACAATAAAAGGTAAAAAGTAAGGCGAAAAAGTTAAAAGGACACAGTCAGGGTGTTATCTGCTTTCAATAATTCGCGTTTGAAAATTTGTTGAATTTTTTCCAATGCCTCCGGTGATTCCGCCTCAAAGCGCAGGGTGAGTGCAGGTGAGGTGTTGGAGGCTCGCACTAGTCCCCAGCCCTTGGTGTAGTCTACGCGCACGCCATCAATAGTGGTGATAGTACCATTGGCGAAATCACCGGACTCCGCAATTTTGCTGATAAGGCCAAACTTGGCCTGCTCGGATACGGCGACTTTCAATTCCGGTGTTGAATAAAGTTGTGGAAAAGCGGCAAAAATATCGTCGATGTTTTGATCGCGCAGCGTGATAATTTCCAGCAAGCGCGCCATGGCATAAATGCCGTCATCAAAACCGTACCAACGGTCTTTGATAAAAATATGGCCGGAATATTCGCCACCAATTAATGCCTGGGTTTCTTCCATTTTAGCTTTCATGGGGGAGTGGCCGGTTTTCCACATAATCGGCCGGCCACCGTAGCTGCTGATTACCTGATTTAGTTGACGCGAACATTTCACATCGAATAAGACATCCGCACCCGGGTGACGGGCGAGCACGTCTTTGGCGAATAACATTAATAAGCGATCGGGCCAGATAATATCGCCCTTGGGTGTCACCACCACCAAGCGATCGCCATCGCCATCAAAAGCAACACCGATATCGGCTTTGGTTTCCTGTACTTTTTCAATCAGTGCCGTGAGATTTTTTTCATGGGTTGGGTCAGGCTCATGATTGGGGAACTCTCCATCCAGATCGCAAAATAGAGGAATTACATCGCAACCCAGTTCTTCAAATAATTGTGGTGCAACCACGCCGGGCACAGCATTGCCCGCATCCACTACCAGGGTCACATTACCGGCGAGGGCGACATCGGAAAATATGCGGTCAATATAGTCGGGAATGATGGTGCGTGGAATTTCTTCGCCCAGCCCCTGATGAAAGCGCTGACCGATAATACGTGTGCGCAGTTCAGTCACCGCATCATCAGCGAGTGCGTGATTATTAATGACGATTTTAAAACCATTGTATTCCTTGGGGTTGTGGCTGGCTGTCACCATGACACCGCTATTGCTATCTTCAAAATGAAAAGTGGAGAAATACATGAGCGGAGTAGGAACTACTCCGATATTAATAACATTGCAGCCCGTACGCAGAACCCCTTTGATCAACGCCTCGGTGAGCGATTCACTGTGAGTACGGCCATCGCGTGCAACTACTATATTGCGTTCGCCCTGATCGATTGCTTCACTACCAACCGCTTGACCAATTAACTGTGCGAGCTCGGGCGTAATTTGACTACCAACCAAGCCGCGAATATCGTAGGAACGAAAAATTTCTGCGGGCACGTCAGCTTCGCTGATTTTACTGCGCGTACCTGCTGTTGATTTTTTGCCAGAGGCTTGATCCAATCCGAGAATGTTTTCATCTTCGCCAATCATGGCTATGTCGAGAATATCCTGCTTCTGAAAGAGCGGATTGGCGAGGGTATTTTCATCTGCTACCGCTTGTGTATTCGCTTTGGCAAGTTCTGGAAGGTGGGGAGCTGTTTCGAGATTACCTATCTCTTTGCGGACAAGCATTTTGCTCAATAACCACGTTAATGCCAGGCTTGCTGCCGCTATCAGACTAACAACAAGTATCCAGAGCGTAGGTAATTCTTGTGCGGTATCGACGAGTACATTTGATGGAGTAAACTTTATTTGTAGATGACTGCCTGAGATACTAGCCTGCATGTTGGTTCCCGCAGCACCTGCACCATGTTTTTTCAACACTTGTGGTGGGCTTCCGCTAAATTGTTGCAGTAATACGTACTCCCCCAGAGCTGCATCCGCTGCAGCTAATATTTTGAATATCTCCTCCGGATTGATCGTAATCATCAGCGTGCCTAGTGGATCACTTTGTGGGTCTGTCGGAATAGGACGGATCCAGTATAAAAACTGGCGGTCACCAATAGTGGCAAGCTCGGGCAATATGGCTCTGCGCTGTTCGGCGCGCTGAATTAAATCAAGCTCTGCAAAGCGTAAGGGATATTCGCTATCGCGTTCCAAAACGGCGGTACCAATGGGTATCAAGCGCAGGTGTAACGCAAGGGGAATTTTTGCCTGCCAAGTCTTCTCAGCTTGCTGACGTAATTCGGGTGTGGCGGCTGGGTTGAGTGCAGTAACAAATTCTGCTTCGTTGGCAATTTGATTAAAGAATTTATCTTGTTCGGAAAAATACTTTTCCAGCGCGAGTTTACGTTCATCAACTTTTTCCTGCGTTAACTCGGCAAGGTTTTCCTGCTCCTGTTGGATTACCAGTCGCTGATAAAGCACATAGGCGACTACCGCATTGATAACCAGAGCTATGCCCAACAAGATCAGCAAGATTTTTTGTTGCATGGCTGCAGTGCGCCTGGCGGCTTCCATGGCGCGTTGAGCACTGCGTGAAAGGTGTGTACCAGTTTCAGGTTTTGCAAGGAGCGGATCTTTTGGGTTCACTCGTCTACCTTCCCGTTGTTCTCTAGTGGCGTGCTTATAGTTTTTGTGCAAAACAGGCGATAAGTTCGCGCGCAAGTTGTTGTTTGCTGCGCTGGCTGATTTCAATACTTGAATTTTTATCAATCAGGGTGACGGCGTTGTCATCACTATTAAAGCCTATGTGGCTTTGTGAAATATTATTGGCGACTACTAAATCCAGATTTTTGCGTTCCAGTTTAGTCCGGGCATAGTCGATCAGGTTTTCAGACTCAGCGGCGAAACCCACGGTAAAGGGTTTGCGAGCGAGCGCGGCAACACTGGCAACTATGTCGGGGTTTTTCACCAGGGTGAGGGTGATGCTATCGCTATCGCCCTTTTTCATTTTGTGGGACGCCACTTCTACCGGGCGGTAATCAGCCACGGCGGCGGCGGCGATAAACAGGTCGCAGTCTTGTGCCTCGGCCATACTGGCGGCGTACATCTCTTCCGCTGTAATTACATCAATACAGCGCGCGCGCGCCGGCTTTGTCAGTTGAGTCGGGCCGCTAATCAATACGGTTTGAGCGCCAGCTTCAACGGCTGCCTGGGCTAAGGCATATCCCATCTTGCCCGAACTGTGGTTGCTGATGTAACGCACCGGGTCAATAGCTTCGCGGCTGGGTCCGGCAGTGATCACTACTTTCTTGCCGCTGAGGCTACCGGTGGCAAACAGGCGCGCGGCCATATCAATAATTTGTAAGGGCTCCAACATACGCCCAGGGCCTATATCGCCGCAGGCTTGGCCACCATCGGCGGGGCCGAAAATATGGATTTTGCGCCCGATAAGGATATCGAGATTGGTTTGGGTCGCTGCATTGCGCCACATGCCCTGATTCATCGCTGGCGCCAGCGCAATAGGTGCGGAGGTGGCTAGGCAGATACTGGTTAACAAGTCATTGCCCATACCCTGGCTCAGACGTGCCATGAAATCGGCGGTTGCGGGAGCAACCAATACCAGATCAGCCCAACGCGCCAGTTGAATATGGCCCATGCCTGCTTCAGCTTCAGGATCGAGCAATTGGGTATGTACCGGATGTCCGGACAGCGCCTGCATGGTCAGCGGGGTGATAAATTCCTGCGCGGCAGGGGTCATCACCACCTGCACACTGGCACCGGCGTCTTGCAGGCGACGCACCAGGTCGGCACTTTTATAGGCGGCAATGCCTCCGGTGACGCCGAGCAGAATCTGTTTATTGGCCAATGAACTCATAGATGAAGGCAGCCCCGGAAAAAGTGGACAGCTAGAGAACAACCTTAGCTGAAAGTACGTAATCGGCCACTAACGGCCACTGCCCCGCCGGGCTTGGTGTCCGCCCTGCGAGGCGCTTGACGAAAGGCCGCTAAGATACCATCCTTACCAGCATTTTCGCATCTGCTGCAGCCATTACCCGGCATAACAGGCGAACAAGGATTGATCAAATGTGGTTGTTTATCCAAAAAAGGAGTTTTCCTGATGTCTATTGCCGATTGGCCTGAAGCCGAGCGTCCACGCGAAAAATTACTGGCCCTTGGCCCTCGCGCCCTTTCCGATGCTGAATTATTGGCAATCTTTCTGCGTATTGGTGTTGCCGGTAAATCGGCGGTGGATCTGGCGCGTGATCTCTTGCATCACTACGGTGGTTTGCGCCCTTTGCTTGAGGCGACCCAGGCGGATTTCTGCAAAGGTTTGGGGTTGGGTAATGCCAAGTATGCGCAGTTGCAAGCGGTATTGGAGATGGGGCGCCGTCATCTCTCTGCGAGCATGAAAGCGGGTGATCTGTTGTCCAGCCCAGAGTTGGTGCGCCAGTATCTGAGTGCCCAGTTGCGCCATCAACCGCGCGAAGTCTTTGCAGTCTTGTTCCTCGACAACCAGAATCGCCTGATTACCTACGAAGAGTTGTTTTTTGGCACTATCGATGGGGCTGCGGTTTATCCGCGTGAGGTAGTGCGGCGGGCTATGGTTCACAACGCGGCCGCCTTGATCCTGGCCCATAACCACCCCAGTGGTATCGCGGAACCCAGCCAAGCTGACCAACGGATAACCCAGAGGCTACAAGCAGCGCTGGAGTTGATTGATGTGCGGATACTGGATCATATGGTGGTGGGCGATCTGGAAGTTGTCTCCTTTGCTGAGCGCGGTCTGATTTAAGTAAACCAAGGCTCAAAAAATAACCTTTTCGTTGCTATTGGGGCCGGCTTTTGGTATAAAGCGCGGCTCTTTGCGGCAGTGTCGAATTATCCCGCCGCGTTTAGGAAAGAATAGGCTGATCACAAGGCGCATTTGCTGGTTGTTAGTCTGTTTAACGGTTTGATCACTAACGGTTCTAGCACCGCGCCTCCAGCAGAGCGCACTGATTTTTGAATGAGGCAATAAAATGTCCAGAGTATGTCAAGTTACCGGCAAACGCCCAGTTACCGGTCACAATGTATCCCACGCAAAAAACCACACCAAGCGTCGTTTTTTGCCAAACCTGCAATCCCACCGTTTTTGGGTAGAAGCTGAGAAGCGTTTTGTAACTCTGCGTCTGACTCCAAAAGGTATGCGTATCATCGACAAGCGCGGCATCGAAGCTGTGTTGGCTGATGTTCGTGCCAACGGCCACAAAGTGTAATTAGGAGCTATTGTCATGCGCGAAAAAATTCGTCTGAACTCTTCTGCTGGTACTGGTCACTTCTACACTACTGACAAGAACAAGCGCACCATGCCAGAAAAGATGGAAATCAAAAAGTATGACCCAGTTGTGCGCAAGCACGTGGTCTACAAAGAAGGCAAAATCAAGTAATTTGCTGAATGGCATTGTTTGGTAGCCGCTTTCGAAAAACCCGATCTTAGTATCGGGTTTTTTATTGCCCGAAATTAGTGAGGAATCGGCTTCATTAAAAATAATTTTGGCGAAGCTTGCGCCAAAAAGCAGAATTCAACGACCTGAGCTACACTCAAGCGACATAATAAAAAATGCTGGCTGCGGTAGTGATATGCGGCACGCATGCCCATAATCGGCTACTACAGGTTTCCCCTATGACAGAAATTCGTGGGCTTGAGGCATGGATGGATGCGCTCGCTGAACAGGAACTGCCTACGCTCGATGCAGTGGTGCGGGAAATTTGCGAGTTGAGTGAAAATGAAAAATGCCGCGCGGAAGACCTGACCAAAATTATCCTGCGCGATGCGGATCTAACCTCCAAGGTTTTGCGCATTGCCAACTCGGTGCACTACAACCCATCTTTTGCTCCCATCAAAACTGTTTCGCGCGCAATTGTGCATTTGGGGTTTGATAATCTGCGCAATATCACTTTAGCGACAACGCTGATTGATAACTTTCTCAAAGGCAAACCAAAAGCGCTGTTAATTCAGAGTTTGGCGCGCTCTTTTCATGCTGCCGTGCAAGCTAAAGCCATGGTGCCCTTTCTCGATGGTGATAAAAAAGAGCAGGTTTTTATTGCAGCGCTGCTGCGCAACATCAGTGAGCTCGCGTTAATTTCTACCGGGCGCAAAGTAGTGGAGGATTTTATTGAGGCGCGCGATCAAGCTCCGCAAGCGGAGCACAGTCTTGCGGTGGATTATTTAGGTGTGGATACCAGTTTGCTATCGCGCAGTTTAATCAAGGATTGGGCGCTGGGTGATTTGTTGAGTGAGTCTTGTGAAAATCATGTGCATTCCAGCCCCGCTGCGCGTGCCGTAAATCTCGGGAATCAAATCAGTACGTACATCCAACGAGGTATTAAAAGCACGGAAATGCAAAAGCTCTGTCAGCAAACGGCAAGTCTGTGCAAAATTCCGTTTGAAGATGCCAAAAAGCAAGTGTTGCGTATGGCTGATGAAGCCTCGGTGATTGCCAAAATTTATGGTGTGGATGTGCTGATTAGCGCATTACCTGATCCGCATCTCATTGAAGAAAAAGACATTCCCGCCGTTAAAACCGATTATTTATTTCAGCAGCAGCTCAACCAGATTCACAAGGCTATGCTGGAGGGTAGTGACCTGCCCAAGGTGACCCAGTTATCACTTGCGGCTTTGCATGAAGGCGCCGATATTGCTCGTCTTGCCATATTAATCGTTGATCATAAAAACAAAACGCTTGATGTGCGTTATGTGGCAGGTAAGGGGACGCATTTATGGCGGCAACAAATTAAAATCAGTTTGGAAAAATTGCACAAGGGTGAGTTGTTACATGAGCTGCTACGTACTCAACAGCCCTTTCATTATCATGTCGATGTTGGGCAGGGCGATCTGGGTGCATTGCAAGCCATGGCTGCCAAAGGCGATATTTTTATCGCGCCCTTGCAGTTGAATAAACGCTTGATGGCAATTGCCTATGCGGATAATGAAAGTGGAAAATTGTCAGCGCGCCAGTTTGAAGAGTTTCAGTTAATTGCCAACCAATTAAATTTGATGATGCGTCTTAGTGCGGCGCATTAATTCAATCTACAGTAATAAATTAATTGGCTTCTAATAGATTCAGCGCGACGCTTTAAACGATTACAGAGTTGGCAAAAAAATACCGGGTGATCTGCCCGGCATCTTTTTTGTGTGGCCGTTTATTTCAGCGTGATTGCTTTTACCTGACGACGCATCAATGCCAAGCTGATCAAGCCCAATAACAACAATAGGGCTGCACTGGGCTCAGTGACAGAAACCAGTTTTCTAAAGGCGTGGTTATCGCTCTCAAACGCAAAGCCATAACTGGTTAATCGTACGCGATCAAAACTATCGTTGCCAAAATCAAAATTGATATAGCGGTTGGAGTTGTAACTCAATTGATTGCCATCGGCAAACTGTCCCACAATGGCGCTGCCGGAATAACTGGCAACCAGAGTGTTGTTCAGGTAAAAACTAATAAAGTTGTAACTATCAATTGAACCCCAAAAAAGCCCAAAATAATTGGCGACTGTGCCCAGATTAAAGTCGGCGCTCAGGGTGCTGGCGGAGGGATGGGGTACGCTCAAGTACTGGGTGTTAGTTCCAAAAGGTTGGGCATAGAGGCCGCTTTGACTACCAGCAGCCAGGATAAAATCACCGCTGCAACTGGTGTAGCCGCAACCGCTGTTAAAGTCGATAATCGTGGTCTCTGCAACTGAGGTGGTCGTTTGACCGGTAGCCGATAAAGATACAATGGGTACCGCCGAGGCGCTGCCAGCGATGAATAGCAAAGGCAAAAGCAGCGACCGCATCAGGTTTTTCATTAAAAACTCCAGAGGCAAACAGTTGATAGGGTAACCAGTAGGGTATGGGTTCCTGTGGCGTTGACCCGTTACCTCCGGGATGGCGCCTGAACTGGCATCTTGGCCTTCGCAAAATACAGACCAATTTGTCTCGAATTGCGAATCAAATCTTATTTTGTATGTGATTTGCATCACATATTCAGTTTAGGTGCGAGTTTGTTATTTTCAACGCCAAATTTGTGAATGTTTAACGAAGTTTTTCTCATGTTGAATTTGTAGTGGATGAGTTATGCCTGAGTTGCCTGAAGTTGAAACTACCCTGCGCGGCATTGCCCCCCATATTCTCGGTCACAAAGTGACGGAGATTGTCATCCGTCAGCCGCGTTTGCGCTGGCCTATTCCGGCCGAGCTTGCCGCTTTGTTACCCGGTAAAAAGCTGCAGGGTGTGCGGCGACGTGGAAAATATCTGCTGCTCGATTTTGGCGTGGGTCATGCGCTGATCCACTTGGGAATGTCGGGCAGCTTGCGTGTCGTCAAGGCGGATGAACCACCATCGTTTCATGACCATTTCGACCTGGTGTTTGGCAAGCAGGCGCTGCGCTATTGCGACCCGCGCCGTTTTGGCTGTTTGCTGTGGCTTGCCGGGGAGCCTGAAGGGCATAAGTTATTGGCCGATTTGGGGCCTGAACCGCTGACCGATACCTTTACTGCAGATTATCTGTTTGAGCGAACGCGCAAGCGCAGTCAGGCGATTAAGCAGTTCATTATGGACAGTAAAATCGTGGTTGGGGTAGGGAACATCTACGCCAATGAGTCCCTGTTTATGTCGGCGATCAAGCCGATTCGCAAGGCGGGCTCACTGACGCGCAAAAACTGTGAAGACCTGGTGCGCGATATCAAATTTGTATTGCAGCGCTCTATTGATCAGGGTGGTACAACCCTGCGCGATTTTGTGGGAGGTGATGGCAAACCTGGCTATTTCAAGCAGCAGTTGTTGGTTTATGGTCGTGGCGGCGAGCCCTGTCCGCGTTGCAAGAAACTGCTCAAAGAGGTGCGCATGAATGATCGCACCACGGTTTACTGTGTGGATTGCCAGAAGTAATAAATACCGATTAGAAGCGTTATTTGCCAAATTTGCGTTGCAGCGCTGCTTCGACCGGGCCTGCAACGAACTTGCTGACGTCACCGCCTAAAAACGCAATTTCACGCACAATCGACGAGGAAATATAAGAAAGGTGCTCCGCAGGTGTCAGGAAGATACTTTCCATATTGGGGGCCAGCGCCCGATTCATATTGGCTAGCTGGAATTCATACTCAAAGTCAGACACAGCGCGCAGGCCGCGCAGTACCGCCTGGGCATTTTGCTGCCGGACAAACTCCACCAATAAAATATCAAAGCCGCACACAGTCACATTGGGCAGGTGCGCGAGCGTCTCTTCTGCCAGTGCAACGCGCTCCTCCAGAGTAAACAACGGGTTTTTGCGGTTACTGGCGGCCACCGCCACTATCACCTTATCGAACAGACGACAGGCGCGCTCTACCAAATCAATATGGCCATTGGTAATCGGGTCAAAGGTGCCTGGGTAGACCACTGTGCGCATGATTGTTCTCCGTTATCGAGTGCCGGTCGGTGGGGCCGGCATGGTACAAAATTCGTAATGAGCTGACCAGCAGCCTCTAAAGCACAATTTGGTCTATTACAGGATCACAAACTTGCATAGCTCTGAACTAGACTCAATTGAGACGTCATTTTCATTTGAGTATGGCTCGGGGTCGGTAATTGTATTTTGGAGGTAGCAGATGGCCACGAATATCAAGGCAACGCGTTTAGGGGACATTCTGGTCGAAAAGGGGTTGATCAGCACTAGTCAATTGAAAGTTGCGATTGCCGAGCAAAAACGTTTGCGGGCAGATATAGACCAGAATGACAAGGCGGCCATGGAAGTCACTTCCATTGGCGAGATTTTAATCAGGTTAGGCTACATCAATCATCAACAATTGAAGCGCGGCCTTGGGTGGCAAATGTCTTTGCGCCGCATGACATTTGCGATGGCGTTGTTTGCGCCGCTGATGAGTTTGGGAACTGGTGCTGCGGCTCAGGTGACAAGCTCTTCCAGCAGTAGTAAAAGCAGTACAGCTACTAGTTTGCCGCTTACTATCCAAGCTGAAAGTTACACCAGCATGTTTGGTGTGCAAACCGAAGTCACCAAGGATGTAGGTGGAGGTTTGAATGTAGGGTATTTCCATGAAGGCGATTGGATGTCCTATTCGGATACCCAATTTGTTGCGCCTCTGACGGGTAATTATAAAGTCACTTATCGCGTTGCCAGTAATGGCGGTGGTGGTAGTTTTGCACTTCATGAAGCTGATAAAAGTGCGCAATACGATGTCATAAACGTTCCCAATACAGGAGGTACCCAAAAGTGGATTGATATTGAGCGAACCGTTAGTTTGAAAGCGGGGGTGCATAGTTTGGGGATTACCACCCTCACTCGTGGTGCGGGTTACAACCTCAACTGGTTTAAAGTGGAGTTACGCGGTCTGCCTTTGCCAGCCACTATTCAGGCAGAAGACTATACAGAGATGAGTGGAATACAAACTCAGCCCACAACGGATATAGGCGGTGGGTTGAATGTGGGTTATTTCCATGAAAATGATTGGCTATCTTATAGCGACAAAGTCATAGATATTCCCACCACAGGAACCTACAAGATTACCTACAGGGTTGCCAGTTTAGCGGGTGGAGGTAGTTTTGCGTTTCATGAGGCGGATGGTAGTGCGCAATATGCGACTGTGTCTGTACCTAAAACCGGAGATTCCCAAAAGTGGGTGGATGTGGAGAAAATCGTGACCTTAACTGCGGGCTCACACAGGTTTGGAATTACCACTTTGGCGCGCGGCAGTTACGGTTTTAATTTTAACTGGTTTAAAGTCGAATCAACGACCGCGACCTCCTCTTCTGCGCAATCCAGCTCAGCAGGGGCATTGACCAGCTCAACAAGCTCAACCAGTTCTGCGCCCAGTGTTGTAACGACCAGTTCCAGTTCCTCTAGTTCATCTGCAGCTGTTGTGAGCTCTTCCAGTGCTGCTTCTACCGCTACAGCCACTACCAGTGATGTTACAACGGGAGAGGCATATTTCAAATGGACACCACCTACCGCTCGGGCCAATGGTGAAGTATTGAATGCGGAGGATTTGGGCGGGTATGAGATTCGCTATAAGCTCGCAGGCGATACCAAATACACCTATGTTTCAACTGGCATAGGCCCTTGGGATAACAGTTTCACTCTGAATGGCTTGGCGAATGGAAGTTACGTGTTTGAGATAGCTGCATTTGATAAAAACGGTTTTTATAGCAAGTTTGTAAATATCCAAGCGTTGTAACCCTATCTTATTCGCGATAAAACAAACAGTAACGCAAGGTGCTGGTTGTTTTATCGCGATGCAAAATCCAGTCTTCGGGGGGGCGGTAGGTGTCCATAATTCCTGATTCAACATAGATCGCACAGCCCTGACCCAGCAAATTGCCTTGATCCAGCAGGTCTATGCTTTTCTGCCAAAGCTTCAATTGAAATGGCGGATCAATAAATACGATATCAAAGGTCTTTTGGTTGCTGTAGTTTGCTAAATAGGAGATGGCGTCAGCATTAATTACTTTGGCTTCAGGTGCATTCAATAAGGCCAGGTTTTTTTCCAGCGATTGCGCCGCCGCAGGGTGTTTCTCTATGAGTACACTTTCACCGGCCCCACGTGACAAAGCTTCCAACCCCAAAGCGCCGGAACCGGCAAACAGATCCAGGCAGCGTGCGCCTTGAATATCCGGTGCCAGCCAGTTAAACAGGGTCTCGCGGATACGATCAGCGGTGGGACGTAAACCCTCCACATCGGGAAAACTTAACTTTCGCCCACGCCAGTTGCCACCAATGATGCGCAACTGATTGTTACCTTTGGTGGAATTTGCATGGGATTTTGCAGCTTTGGTGCCGGGTCTGGACAAGGTCTTCTCTCGCACAAGTAAACAGAAGTGGTAGGATAGCGCCTTTATTGCCTTGGCTGGAATGATCCGGCCAACCGGATTTTTCCCCCGACACCCCCCAGATCACGCTTATGTTTTTCAATCTGTTTAAAAAATCTGATAAGCCAGAAGCCGATAAGGTTGTTGAAACTACCCCGGAAGCAACGGGGGTAGATAAACCTGAGGTTTCCGAATCCTTCATCGACACCCAACTTGAGCCGGTGGAATCCATCACTGAAGTGGCTGGTGAAGCACCAGTGCACGCAGAGACTGCGCCAGCAAAACCGGGTTTCTTTGCACGTATCAAGCAGGGTTTGAGTCGCACCTCCAGCCATTTTGCCGAAGGCTTGGGCAACCTCTTCCTCGGTCGCAAGACCATCGATGAGGATTTGTTTGAAGAACTGGAAACCCAGCTGCTGCTGGCTGATGTGGGCATGGAGGCGACCAGCGAGATTATCGATAACCTCACCGCGCGCGTGGCCCGCAAGCAATTGAACGATGCCGATGCACTCTATAAAGCGCTACGCGAGCAACTGGCTGACCTGCTAAAACCGGTTGAGCAGCCATTGGTGGTGGATACGACCAAAGCGCCTTTTGTGATTCTGGTGGTAGGTGTGAATGGCGTGGGTAAAACCACCACTATCGGCAAGCTCGCCAAACGCCTGCAAAACGAAGGCAAGAAAGTCATGCTGGCAGCGGGGGATACTTTTCGCGCGGCGGCAGTCGAACAACTGCAAGTCTGGGGCGAGCGCAACAATGTGCCGGTCATTGCCCAACATACCGGCGCAGATTCCGCCTCGGTGATTTACGATGCACTCAATGCCGCCAAAGCACGTGGTATTGATGTAGTAATTGCCGATACTGCTGGCCGCTTGCACAACAAGAACCACTTGATGGAGGAGTTGGCCAAGGTCAAACGCGTGATGGCCAAGTTGGATGTATCAGCGCCTCATGAAGTCCTGCTGGTGCTGGATGCTGGTACCGGCCAGAACGCAGTCAATCAGGCCGAGCAGTTCCGCGACGCGGCGGGCGTCACCGGTTTGGTGCTGACCAAGCTGGATGGAACCGCCAAAGGTGGGGTGATTTTTGCGCTGAGTAAGAAATTCAGTTTGCCAGTGCGTTTTATCGGGGTGGGAGAATCTATTGAAGACCTGCAACCTTTTTCCGCTGAACCCTTTATCAAAGCCCTGTTTAATCAGGCCGACGCAAATTAACACACAGGACTGGTTGTGATTCGATTCGAAACAGTAAGCAAGCGCTACGATACTGGCTATGAAGCCCTGGCGCGCGTGGATTTTGAGGTAGAGGCCGGCGAGATGCTGTTTCTGACCGGCCACTCGGGAGCAGGCAAGAGCACCCTGATGAAGATGATCCTGCTGATGGAACATCCCTCCCATGGCAATGTATTTGTTGATGGCCATCACCTGGCGCGCATGTCCAAAAGCCAGTTACCCTATTTTCGGCGCAATATCGGTGTGGTTTTCCAGAACCACCAGCTGCTATTCGATCGCACCGTTTACGATAATGTTGCTTTGCCCCTGCAGGTGGCCGGTTATCCACACCAGGAAATTGGCAAGCGAGTGCGTGCTGCGTTGGACAAAGTGGATTTGCTCGATAAAGAGCGCAGCAACCCGATTATGTTGTCTGGCGGTGAGCAGCAGCGCGTAGGCATAGCGCGCGCGGTAGTCAACAAGCCTACTTTACTGTTGGCGGATGAGCCGACCGGTAATCTGGATCCAGAATTATCCAACGAAATCATGACCTTATTTCGCCAGTTCAACGAAGTGGGAACCACGGTAATGATTGCCACCCACGATGTTGAGTTGCTCAAGCGAATGAATAAACGTGTGCTCGGGCTGGTTCAGGGCAAGCTGGTACATGACGGGGTGCTCTGGTGAAACCACAAAGACCCAAACCCGAACGCCGCCCGAACCGTATGGGCGCTACTGCAAATCGCAGCGAGCGCGCGGTGCGTGAGCCGGTGCGCCCTGAACCGCGTGTAACAGCCCGTTCGCAAGGTGCGGTGCAAAGTAAAACCTCCTGGCGTGACAAGCTGGATGCCTGGAGTGCCCATCACAGCAATTCTGCTATCGATAGCTTGCTGCGCCTGCTGGAAACACCGCTGCAAAGCCTGATGACCTGGTTGGTGATTGCTATAGCTGTAGCCTTGCCAGCAGCATTGTTTGTGGTGTTTGGCAATGTGCAGCAAATCGGCCAGACCTGGCAGGATTCCAGTCAGATTTCAGTCTTCCTTAAAAAAGACGCCAATCCCAATCAGGCGCAGGATCTGCGTGGCCGCTGGGCACAGCGACCAGATGTTGCCCTGGCCACTTATGTTTCGCCAGAGCAGGCTCTGGACGAGTTCAAACGCGGCTCAGGGTTAGGTGAATTGGCTAATCATCTGGATGAAAACCCTCTACCAGCAGTTATCCTGATCAAACCCAAAATTGGCGGCAGCGCGCCCGATGTACTCAACTCGCTCCAGCAGGCGCTGATTGCCGATCCCTTGGTGGCTGATGTGCGCCTGGATATGCTTTGGGTCAAACGCTTGCACCAGTTCATCACCATTGCCGAGCGCTTTGTGGTTGCACTGGCAGGACTGCTGGCCCTGGGCGTGTTGCTGGTCATCGGAAATACCATCCGCATGGCGATTGAAAATCGCCGCGACGAAATTCTGGTGGTCAAACTGGTAGGGGCTACTGATGCTTATGTTCGGCGCCCCTTCCTTTACACCGGCCTATGGTACGGCATGGGTGGGGGGGTTCTGGCCGCAATTCTATTGGCACTAGGTTTTTGGTGGCTGTCGGCACCAATTGCCCAACTGGCTGATCTGTATCAAAGCAGTTTTCGTTTACAGGGTTTAGATTTTATTGAGAGCCTGCAATTAATCCTGATTGCTGGCGTTACCGGGTTGTTGGGGGCGTGGATCGCTGTGGCGCGGCATCTTTATTTGATTCAGCCTCGTTAAATAGGAAGTTATCTCCGAGCTGTGAATAGGTGCAAAATCAGCGTCAAGTGAACTTTTTCGGTGCTAGCGGAACCAATAAGCAGCTGTTACACTCGGGCCATATTGATACTGGAGGTTAAAATGAGCACAAGCACAAGTCTGCAGCCTATTGGCACCCTTGCCCCTGGTGCAAACCTGAATGCCTATGTTCAAGCGGTCAGCAGTTTTGCGATTCTCTCAGTTGAAGAGGAGCAAGCTCTGGCGCGCGATCTGCACCACAATGGCAACCTCGATGCCGCACGCAAGCTCGTGATGGCGCATCTGCGTTTTGTGGTCCATATCGCCCGCTCCTACAACGGCTATGGTTTACCACTCGGCGATCTGGTTCAGGAAGGCAACGTAGGCCTGATGAAAGCGGTAAAACGTTTTGATCCGGACAAAGGTGTCCGCTTGGTGTCTTTCGCGGTGCATTGGATCAAAGCAGAGATTCACGAATTCATCCTGCGCAACTGGCGCATAGTTAAAATCGCTACCACCAAGGCCCAGCGCAAATTGTTCTTCAATCTGCGCGGCGCTAAAAAGCGTTTGGCTTGGTTGAGCAACGATGAGGCTCATGCGGTAGCCCAGGATTTGGGCGTGGATGTTAAGCAAGTGCGTGAAATGGAAGGTCGTCTAGCGTCTTACGATGCTGGCTTCGATGCTGGTGAAGATGACGAAGACGATAACTATGTAGCACCTGCTCATTATCTGGAAGACAATCGTTATGACCCGGCAGTGCGTCTGGAGGAGTCCAACTGGGAAGAGTCCAACGTCAATGGTTTGGAAAAAGCCCTGGAAAAACTTGATGATCGCAGTCGCGTTATCCTGCAACGTCGCTGGTTAAACGATGATAAATCTACCTTGCATGACTTGGCCGCTGAATATGGTGTCTCTGCAGAGCGTATTCGCCAGTTGGAAAAAAATGCCATGAACAAGGTTAAAACCATGATGCTGGAAGCCTGATAAGCTTTTGGTGTTGTGAGAAAGCCGCGCCTAGCGCGGCTTTTTTTATTGTCCTGATAATTTCAGAATGAGGAATGATTTGTGGCGCGTCTTTTTGTCCTGATCGCCGCCGTTAGCGGCTTTTTGTCGGTAGTTATAGGTGCGTTCGCCGCCCATGGGCTGAAAAAAGTGCTTGCGCCGGAAATGATCGAGGTGGTGAAAACCGGGGTGCAGTATCAGATGTACCATGCATTGGCACTGTTACTGGTAGCCATGCTCTTAATCTATAAACCTGCGACTCCGGGGTTAAAAGCTGGCGGTTGGGCCTTTATACTGGGCAGCCTGATGTTTAGTGGCAGTCTTTATGCCCTGGCGCTGGGTGCGCCACGCTGGCTGGGGCCAATTACACCGTTCGGCGGGCTGTGTTTTCTTGTGGGTTGGTTTTTGCTGGCTGTGACAGCTTGGCGCCTTAAATCTGAATCCTGATATTTCTTTCTCTAATCGTTTGAATTTCTTTATGTCTGAGCTTCCTGAATTAACTCCCGACCTTGAGGACGGTGAGGAAGGCTTTTTGATCAAGCCTGAGTTTAAGCCAAAATCCATTCGCAGCTTTGTGATTCGCGCCGGGCGTATCACCGTTGGGCAAAAAAATGCCTTTGATAAATACTGGCCGTCCATGGGGCTGAGTCTGTTTACCGGGGCGATTAATCCTGTTGAGGTCTTTGGCCGGGAGGCGCCGCTGGTGCTGGAAATCGGCTTTGGTATGGGTGATTCACTGCTGCAAATGGCAGAAAATGAACCGGAAAAAAACTTTATTGGTATCGAGGTGCATCCACCCGGTGTTGGCCGATTAATTAGTACTGCCAGTCAGCAAGGGTTAAGCAATCTGCGGGTATATATGGCGGATGCGATGGATGTACTGGAAGATTGCATTCCCGATGGCAGTATTGATCGGTTGCAGTTGTACTTTCCCGATCCATGGCATAAAAAAAAGCACCATAAGCGCCGGATTGTCCAGCCTGCCTTTATCCAGAAGTTGTGCCCTAAATTAAAAGTGGGTGGTGTTCTGCATATGGCAACGGACTGGCAACCTTATGCCGAACATATGCTGGAAGTAATGAATAGCGCGACAGGTTTTGCGACAGACTTCACGGAAACCGGATTCGCTCCTAGGCCAGGTTATCGTCCGATCACTAAATTTGAAAAACGCGGTGAGCGCCTCGGTCATGGGGTTTGGGATTTGTTGTTCAAAAAAACGGCGTAAATTGGCATATAGCGCTTTAATTTGCTAAGGTAAGCACCTGAAAATAATCATGAAATGGAATTCAGCAGGTGTAAGTTTAGAGACCGGTAACGGTTATATTTTTTTCGCAATCTCGGGTTCTTGATTTGCAAAGATAACCAGATTGTCTTTTTTGGAACCTCGCTATTTTCAACGGAGAACGAAATGGCCATGAAAAACACACACATTTTAGCTTTGTCCGCCGCTATTGCTGCTATTTCTGCTGGTGCGAGCGCCGATAACCATAAATTCGAAGTTCGCGCCGATGTTGGCCGTACCTTCTTTGACGATCCGCTGGAAGATGCCAACACCTTTGGTTTGGGTTTTGGTTATGTGCTGGACGAAAACTGGACCCTGGAAGCAGTTGCCAGTCAGTACAGCACTGAAACCCAGGACGACAATGTTGATGTAGACGGTACTCAATACCGTTTGGATGCACTCTATAACATCAACACCGAAAGCCTGTGGCGTCCATATGTTGCTTTTGGTGTCGGCGATCAGAAGCGTGAAGTAGATTCTGAGGATTGGTCAGAGCGTGATACCCTGGTAAATCTGGGTGCTGGTGTTAAGCGCAACCTGGGTGGTAACTGGGAATTCCGCACTGACGTGCGCGCGTTCAACAGCCTGGACAATGAATACACTGATCTGGCGTTGAATGCCGGTATCAGCTATCTGTTTGGCGGTTCTCCTGCACCAGTAAAAACAGCGCCAGCGCCAGAACCAGAGAAAGATTCTGACGGTGACGGTGTATTGGATTCTAAAGACCAATGTCCAGATACTCCAAAAACCCACAAGGTTGATGCGGTTGGCTGTTCATTGAAGTTGACCGAAACTGTGGCGATCGAACTGAACATTACCTTTGATACCGCCAAGTCGATCATCAAGCCTGAGTTTGAAGGCGAAGTATCCAAGCTGGCGACTTTCATGAACCAATACGCCGACACCGTTGTAAGCGTTGAGGGTCACACTGACAGCCAAGGTTCTGATGCCTATAACCAAAAACTGTCACAAAGCCGTGCTGATGCGGTTAAAGCGGCGTTGATTACCAAATACGGTATCGGTGCTGACCGCGTGAAAGCGATTGGTTACGGCGAAGCCAAACCAGTTGCCGATAACACTACTGCCACTGGTCGTGAGCAAAATCGCCGCGTAGTAGGTCAGGTATCTACCGCTGTGACCAAGACTGAAACCAAGTAGTTTTTGGGATTCAACCGTCTGAAGAACCCGGCCTAAGCGCCGGGTTTTTTATTGGCCTTATATTCGCGAATCATCCCAGCGTAACCAGCGCGAAAGTCGCCATAGCGTAGCTTGTAACCGCTGGCGAGCATTAGTTGGTTGTTCAATTGTTTATTGCCGCGCTCATTAACAGCATCATCTGAGAGGAATTTTTCGATACCCAGCTGAGCTGCAATCCAGCTAACAACCTCGATCATGGGGGTTGGTGCAGAATCAGTGGCGATATAAACGGGCGCCAAGGGTGTTTGCTGGTTGAGTAGGTGAGCGAGAAAAGCGGCACAATCATCGGCATGGATGCGGTTGGTGTAATGGGTGCTGGCGGATGCGCGCGCCTGTTTGACCTGCTCGATCAGACGATGTCGACCGGGGCCATAAATGCCACTGAAGCGAACTATGGTGCGATTGAACCGGCTGCTGAGGATAACCCGCTCAGCTTCAAGCAGGCGCTGGCCGGAAAAGCTGGCTGGCTCGGTAGCAGAGTTCTCATCGACCCAACTGCCATCATCCTGCGCATAGACAGCGGTGCTGGAGACAAAAATAATCAGGCGTGGCGTTAGTTGGAGCTCCTCGAGTGCCTGAATCAGGTGTTCGCAGGTGCGAACATAGGCTTGCTCATAACCGGTATCGCTGCGCTCGGACGGGGTCATGGTGATTACTATACTGTCGAAATTCTCTGCCAGTACCTGTTTTAGCGCTTTGACATCACCCACATCGCAGCTTATGTAGTTCAAATAGGGTAGATCTGGTGGGCAATGGCGGCGAACTCCATTAATTTGGTAGTTGGATCGATCCAGTTGACTGGCCAACCTTCGACCTATATCGCCACAGCCAATAATGAGCAATTTCCTGAATGTGTTTGATTTTTGTGGAGCAGACAGCTTATTAGTCATTTGATAAAAGTCTTTTATCTGATAGTTTTAGGCTATTCTAAAAGGCCCAGCCGGAAATTAAAAAGATCCTAAGTATACGGGAGCCACACCATGACCCTCACTGAACTCCGCTACATAGTTACCCTTGCCCAGGAGCAGCATTTTGGCCGTGCGGCTGACCGCTGCTATGTGAGCCAGCCAACCTTGAGTATTGCCGTCAAAAAGTTGGAAGATGAATTGGGAGTAGCGTTGTTTGAACGCACCAAATCCCGTGTCCAGCCAACGCCATTGGGCGAGCAGATTGTGGCTCAGGCCAATCTGGTGCTGGAGCAAACTGCAGCGATTAAAGACTTGGCTGATGCTGGCAAAGACCAACTCAGCAGCCCTTTATCGGTGGGGGCGATTTTCACCATTGGCCCTTATTTGCTGCCGAAGTTTATCCCTCATTTGCAGCAAAAGGCGAGCAAAATGCCGCTCTATGTCGAAGAGGGTTATACCCACAATCTACGCAAGAAGCTGCGCAACGGCGAGCTGGATGTGATCATTATTGCTCTTCCGTTTGAAGAACCGGATGTGGTCACCCAAGTGCTTTACGAAGAGCCTTTTGTGGTATTGATGCCCAAGGATCACCCGCTGGCAGCCAAAAGTGCTGTTAATCCTAATGATCTGAACAGCGAACAATTGCTCTTGTTGGGGGAGGGGCATTGCTTCCGCGATCAGGTATTAACAACTTGTCCGAACTTGCAGCATCACGGCGAGCAATCCGCTAACAATGTGCGTACAGCAGCGGAAGGTAGCTCGTTGGAAACCTTACGCCATATGGTGGCTTCCGGTTTGGGGTTGACCATCCTGCCAGTATCAGCTGCAGATAGCTCGCTTTACAGTGCCGATGTGTTGGTCACTCGACCCTTTACCGAGCCCTCACCCAGCCGCACAGTGGCTTTGGCCTGGCGCGCGAGCTTCCCGCGTCATAAGGCGATAGACGCCTTGCGCGAGGCGATTAAATCCACCCGACACTAACTCTTGCCGTCCAACTGCGCTATGAATGCTGGTATCGCCAGTGGCAAAACCCTGGAGCAAATTCCCGTTACGGAAATTAAGGGAGTTGGGGCCAGTTTGGCGGTAAAATTAGCGAAAATTGGTCTTTTTAGCCTGCAAGATGTACTTTTGCACTTGCCCATGCGCTATCTGGATCGCACCCGCGTCACCCCTATAGGTGCGCTTCAGCCTAACCTTAATGCGGTTATCGAAGCCGAAGTGCGCGCTTGTGACATAGTGTTTGGCAAGCGTCGCAGCCTGGTGTGCAAAGTACAGGATGGTACCGGCACCATTACCCTGCGTTTTTATCACTTCAACAATGCGCAAAAGCAGCGTTTAATTTCCGGTACCCGTCTACGTATTTTTGGTGAAATTCGCCGCGGCGCCTCGGGGCTGGAGATGTACCACCCGGAATATGAGTATCTCGATGAAGCAGCACCCATGCCGTTGGATCAGTCCCTCACCCCTATTTACCCGACGACCGAAGGTTTGACCCAGCCGCGCTTGCGCAGCCTGGCGAGCCAGGCACTGACCTGGCTGGATAAGCACTCGCTCGGTGAACTCTTGCCCGAGTCAGTTCGCCGCCAGCTCAACCAGACTTCATTGGCCGATGCGTTGCGCTTTCTCCACCAGCCGCCCGCAACGGCTAATGTGCAGTTATTGCTGGATGGTGAGCATCCCTATCAGCAGCGACTGGCTTTCGAGGAATTATTGGCTCATCACCTGAGCCTGTTGCTGTTGCGCCGTGAAACTCAGGCCGATGGTGCAGAGGGCCTGCGTATGAGTCCTACGCTGAAAAAGCATTTCCTGGAACAATTGGGTTTTGGTTTGACCCGTGCCCAGGAACGTGTTGTTGGCGAGATAGTGGCGGATATCGCCAAGCCGGTTCCTATGTTGCGCCTGGTGCAGGGCGACGTTGGCTCTGGCAAAACCGTGGTGGCGGCATTGGCGGCATTGGCGGCGGTATCCAGTGGCAAACAGGCAGCGATAATGGCGCCGACCGAAATTCTGGCGGAGCAGCACCGGATCAATTTTGGCAAATGGCTGGAACCTCTGGGGATCAAACTGGGCTGGCTGACCGGCAAGCTCAAGGTTGCTGAGCGGCGCACACAGATGGCGGCAATTGCCAGCGGTGAGGCGCAAATCGTAGTGGGTACCCATGCCTTGTTTCAAGAGGCAGTGGAGTTTGCCGATCTGGGTTTGATTGTAATTGATGAGCAACACAGGTTTGGTGTGCATCAGCGGCTATCTCTATCTGAAAAAGGCACATTTGGAAGGGAAAATCAGCCATCTGCGCATTTGCGTCCCCATCAGTTGATTATGACCGCTACCCCTATCCCTCGAACCCTGGCGATGAGCGCCTACGCCGATCTGGATTGCTCGATAATTGATGAGCTGCCACCCGGGCGCACTCCGGTCACTACGGTAGTCATTAGCGACCAGCGCCGTGAAGAGGTAATCGAGCGGGTCAGGCTGGCTTGCGAACAGGGGCGCCAGGCTTACTGGGTTTGCACCCTGATCGAGGAATCGGAAGCGTTGGAAGCTCAGGCTGCTGAGGCGACAGCAAGTAACTTGGTTGAATCTCTACCCCATTTGCGGGTAGGTCTAATCCATGGCCGGTTGAAACCGGGTCAAAAAGAACAGGTAATGGCTGCCTTTAAGGCCAACGAACTGGATTTGCTGGTGGCGACCACGGTGATTGAAGTAGGCGTAGATGTGCCTAATGCCAGCCTGATGATTATTGAAAACCCCGAACGTCTGGGGCTGGCGCAGCTGCACCAACTGCGTGGTCGTATAGGGCGCGGTTCAGCGGCAAGTCACTGTGTGCTGTTGTACGGCTCGCCTTTGTCTCAAAACAGTCGCGAGCGTTTGCGGGTGATGCGGGAGAGCAGCGATGGGTTTTACATCGCCGAACAGGATTTGTTGTTGCGCGGCCCCGGTGAAGTATTGGGAACACGTCAAACCGGCGAGATGCAATTTCGCATTGCCGACCTACAACGCGATAGCCATTTGTTGCCGCAGGTTAAGGATGCGGCACTGTTATTGATGAGTGAATACCCGGCACTATGTAATCAACTGGTTGTGCGTTGGTTGGGCCAGAATCATCGTTATTTGCAGGTTTAATAGTCTTTTTAATAGCTCGCTGGCATCTATTTCATTGGCTGTATGAGAACTGATCCATTTTTTGGCATAGATAATTGCTTTGTCGTCCTAAATGGCCAGTGCAGCTACAAATCTCGACTATGCTTGGAAGGATTGGTTAGTGGATAAAGCGAAAGCTGGGTATTTGTGCTGTGCAGCTATATGAGAATTGCTCCTATTGCATTACACTCGCTGGTAACAAGTGCTGAATAATCTCCTAACCCTATGAATATTAACCAGTTATTTCCAATGAGAGGAGTAGGCTGTGTCAGTTCCTACCAGTGTTCAATCCCTGCTCAACAAGCAAAATGTGCATTATCAGGTGACTGAAGTGCCTGTATCCGAGCATGAGCGAGCGCTTTGGCATGACCAGCACCTGCGAACCATGAGTGCGGCCAAATCAGTAATATTGCAGGACACCAAAGGGCGTGTGCAGGTGATCTACGCCGCTGACCGTTTGCTGGATCTCAAGGCCGTTAATCGCCAATTGGGGCGTGAGCTACATGCCGCCAGCCCGGCGGATATCCAGAAGTTCTGCAGCTCCCACAACCTGCAATCCATTCCGGCCCTGCCCAAACTGGCAGGTTTGCTTACGCTGATTGATCGCAGCCTTGTTGAGCGCAATGAGCTACTGGCGGATTCTGGCGATGAAAAACAACTGTTGAAATTCAGCCGCGATGAATTCAGGCAGATGATGGATGACGCCACCATCTGCGATATCGCTGTGCCGCTGGAGCCGCTGGAACTGGAAGATCCCAGCACTAGCGATACTGACCAGATTTTAGGTGCAGTGCGCAACTTTACCCAGCTACGCGTCAAACAGCGTTTGGAAGAAACCCTGGAGCTACCGCCGCTATCTGACACTGCCCAGCGCATTATCAAGCTGCGGGTAAACCCCAATGCGGATATTAGCGATCTCGCACAAATTGTTGAAACAGACCCGAGCCTCGCTGCGCAAGTGGTGAGTTGGGCAGCATCGCCTTACTATTCGGCACCGGGCAAGATCAAATCTATCCATGACGCCATAGTGCGGGTACTGGGTTTTGATATGGTGCTCAACCTGGCGCTGGGTTTGTCGCTGGGCAAGGCCATGACTATTCCCAAAGACGGCCCTCACGGCGCCCAGCCATACTGGCATCAGGCGGTATACATGGCCGCTACGATTGAAGGCCTGGTGACTGCGATTCCACGCGATCACCGCCCCAGTTTTGGTATGGCCTACCTCTGTGGCCTGCTGCACAACTTCGGTTACCTGATCCTGGGTGAGGTGTTCCCACCCTATTTCCAGAATTACTGTGAACTTGCCGATGCCAACCCTCATGTGAATCACCAGGCGATTGAGCGCCATCTGCTAGGCGTAACCCGCGAGCAATTGGCGGCGACCCTGATGTCGCTTTGGTCTATGCCAGAGGAGGTGGTGGTCGGGCTGCGCCACCAAAATAACCCTGACTACCAGGGCGAATATGCGAGCTACGCCAAGCTGATTTTTGTCGCTCAGCGATTGTTGCAGCAGCACAACATCGGGCGCGGCCCCAAGTTGGCGATTCCACCGCAGGTGTTTGAAGACTTGCACCTGGATCCGGAAAAAGCCTACACCACAGTAGCGAATATCATTGAGTCGAGTGATGACCTTAAGCACATCGCTCACGAACTGTCGCCCCATCATTGATTGTCGCCTTTGTCACCAAAACCCCTTTTTTAAGGGGTTTTGTCTTTATGGTGAAGGCGTTTTCAGGACTGGCAAGAGACAATGAGAAAGTTGTTTTATGAGTGAGTGGTTTTATGAATGAATTGTTCAAGGCTGCCGAGGCGGCAGCGATTTTGGTAGCACGTCGTGTTGAAGGGACCCAGGGTGAGCGTTTACCCGAGGCCTGCCGCCCGCAGGATCTGGAGCAGGCACTGGCCATTCAGGCGGCAGTGACTGAACACTGGTGCGAGCGCATGGACGATAGCATCGGCGGCTGGAAATGCCTGTTGCCACCGGAGAATAAACTGGTCGTTGGCCCTATCTACACCCGCACCATAGATTCAGTTCCACCGGTCAGCCTTTGGCCCAAGCCTGGCCAGGCCAGCATCGCCCGCGTTGAACCGGAGCTGGCGTTTTTCTTTGGACAGGATTTGCCTGCGCGCGCCGAGCCCTATACCCCGGCAGAGGTAGATGCAGCTATTGCCCGCACCCATATGGCGCTGGAATTGATCAATGGCCGCTACGCGGATCCAGCGCAATGTGAATTTCCGGAAATGCTGGCCGATGGGCTGGTCAACCAGGGCTTGTTTATTGGCCCGCTAGTGGATTCATCCAGCGCTGCGGCAGCGAGCAGTTTTACGATTAGGTTCGAATGCGCCAATGGCGAAGTAATAGAGCGCCAGGGGCAGCACCCCAATACCTATCCGCGTGCGCCCCTCTACTGGCTGGCCGAGTTTCTGCGCAGTCGCGGCCAGGGCATAGTGGCCGGGCAGGCGGTGATTACCGGCTCTTACGCCGGGGTGATTGAGGTGCCGATGAATACTGATATCCAGATTGATTATGCTGGCTTGGGTAGTATGCGGGTTAGTTTTACTGCCCGAACTACCGTTTAGTGAGGAGTAGTGTATGAACCAGGAAACCCCGTTTTATTCCTGTGAAATCCCGGTGCGCTGGGGTGATATGGACGCTTACGGCCATGTGAATAACACCCTCTACTTCCGCTATTTTGAAGAGGCACGCTTTCAGTGGATGCTGGAAAAAGGCCTACCTCTCAAAAGCGATACACACCCGGTGGTAGTTACTATTGGTTGTACTTTCTTGCGCCCCATTTTCCACCCTGAAACCCTGCGTATCGATGTATTCCTGTCCGAACCGGGGCGCTCCAGCTTTATGGTCAAGTACAAGGTGTACACCCTGTCGCAACCGGCCGCACCTGCTGCAGAAGGTTATTCCAAGGTGGTTTGGGTCAGCTCGGTGGATGGTAAATCTGTCCCCCTTCCCGATGTGGTGCGCGCGTGGTTCCCAGTGGCCTGATTCCCGACTGGCTAGCTGCAGGAGGTTGGGGTTTAGCTGCCGCCAGTGCCCTGCTGATAGGTTCATTGCTTGGCTGGCTTATCCGCTTCTCTTCCAAAGCCATCGCCCATGTGATGGCTTTTGGCAGCGGTATTCTGGTCGCTGCCCTGAGTTTTGAATTGGTGGAGGAGGCGCAAGCAGAGGCAAGTATTCTCTGGGTAGCCGGGGGTTTTATGCTTGGGGCGCTGCTCTTTTCTCTTATTAACCATCGCTTGGCCAGCCCTGGCGTGAAGCATCGAAAACGCTCCCATGGCCAGCAGCCGGCCACTGATAATAGCGGTCTGGCGATTGCAGCGGGCACCTTGCTTGACGGCATTCCCGAGTCGCTTGCCATAGGTCTGCTGGTGGCCAGCGGTGGCAAGCTCAGCATTGCCACTGTGGCAGCGATTTTTATCTCCAATATTCCCGAAGCCTTGTCCAGCACTGCCGGTATGCGCAGAGCCGGGCGCAGCGGCTGGTTTATGGTGCGGCTCTGGGGTGGCATGGCGCTCTTGTCGGGTGTATTTGCGATAGTGGGCGCCGTATTTTTTGGCGCTGCTCCCGCCCCGGTGAAAGCCTTAATTACCTGTATCGCAGCGGGCGGCATCTTCGCCATGGTGGTGGAGACCATGATCCCCGAAGCCTTTGCCGAAACCCACGAGCTCTCTGGTTTGATGGCAGCATTAGGGTTTGTTGCCGCATTGGCACTGCAAGCTCTGGAGGTTTGAGCCACACTGATCGAGAGTCGCTACAGCTCAGTGCTTGTTTTGCGTAGTCATCAAACGGTAACCTCGCTGATTGAAAAAGGTGGCCTGTAAATCCTCACTGTCCATTTGATTACACCTTTGCTTGCAACCAAGGAAACTCCATGTTGACCCGTCGTCACTTTCTTAAAAATGCCAGCGCCACCGCCATAGCTTTAGGGGGATTGCGTAGCTTGCAGCTACAAGCGCAGGTCTATGCGCAGGATCCCGTCAACGGAATCGACAAGGTTGGGCAGTTGCTGGCAGATCCAGCGGGAATCCTCAATCTGCCGCGTGACTTTAGCTACAAAGTTATCGCCCGCACTGGCGACCTTATGAGTGATGGGCTGCGGATGCCCAGCGCCCCTGATGGTATGGCGGCCTTTCCACTGCCGGACGATGCCAGCAAATGCATTCTGATTCGCAATCATGAGCTTGCGTCAGTGGGCGAGGAGACCAGCGCATTTGCCGGCCAGGCAAAACTGGCCAAGCAGACCAAAGGCACCGCTTATGATTTTTATAAAGGGCTGCCGGTGAATGGCGGTACTACCAGCCTGGTCTACAGCCATCGCAGCCAACAAATAGAACGCAGCCATCTGAGTCTGGTGGGTTCGGCGCGTAACTGCAGCGGTGGTGCAACTCCCTGGGGAAGTTGGCTGACGTGCGAGGAAACCTTGGTGGGTAAACAGCATGGCTATGGCCGCGAGCATGGTTACATCTTTGAGGTTCCCTCCAGTGCCAAAGGTTTGGTTGAGGCAATCCCGCTAAAAGACATGGGGCGTTTTATGCACGAGGCGGCAGCGGTGGACAGTACCACCGGGATTGTCTACCTCTCCGAAGATGATGCCAAAGGCCTGTTTTACCGCTTTATCCCCAATACGCCCGGCGAACTGGTGCAAGGTGGGCGCTTGCAAGCGCTCACCATTCGCGGATGGCCTGGCGCCAACACCCGCAATTGGCCGGAAGATGCGGGCAAACCGGGCGTACAACCAGTGGCCATGCGTCAGCGTTTTGATTGTGAGTGGATCGACCTGGAAGATGTAACCGCGCCTCAAGGGGATTTAAACCTGCGCGGCCACGCGCAGGGGGCAGCGATTTTTGCCCGCGGTGAGGGCTTGGCGTTTGCCTTGCGCGAGGACAAAACCCGCGAAATCCTCATCGCTGCAACTGGCGGTGGTCCACTCCAGATAGGCCAGGTTTGGCGCTATCAACCCAGCCCCTATGAAGGCACTGCGCGGGAAACTGAGCAGCCGGGTGTGCTGGAGTTGCTTTATGAAACCCATAACCGGGCGATTCTGGAATCCTGCGATAACCTGGCGGTTGCGCCCTGGGGGGATCTGATTATCTGTGAGGATAGCTATTCGGATTTACCCGATACCGTGAACTATCTGCGCGGCCTGACACCAGATGGCAAGATCTATACTCTGGCGATGAACGCCCATCCTGATAAGGGCGAGTTCTGTGGCGCCTGCTTCTCGCCAGACGGCACGACCCTGTTTGTGAATATTCAACGACCAGGGATGACCCTTGCCATCACTGGCCCCTGGTCCCGGCTGCGCAATCAGGCAAAGGGTATCGCCGTTCTGTAACACATGAACTGCGAGCGGCTAAGCGCTCGCTGTTTGCAATTCCTGCCAGGCCACAGTGTCGCTGTGGTGGAGCAGACGCATAGTGCCCTGGTGATCCTCTACCAGCGCAGTGCAGTTTTCGATCCAGTCTCCGCAGTTGGCATAGCGCAGCTCGCCCACTTCACGCAGCGCAGGGTAGTGGATATGCCCGCATACGACACCATCATACCCACGCCGTTTGGCCTCCCCCAGCGCTTCCCGCTCGTAGGTTTCAATGGCCTTTTTGGCGCCTTTGATATTGCTCTTGATCAACCCTGCCAGTGAAAAGTAGGGGCGGCCGACCAGTTTGCGCAGGCGATCGGACCAGCGGTTGATAAACAGCAGCAGCTCATAGCCGTGGTCACCAATTACCCGCGTCAGCCAGCTATGGTTGATATAGGCGTCCATGGCATCACCGTGCATCACGAGCAGCCGTTTGCCATCAGCGGTGATGTATTCGTGCTCGTGGGCAATTTCAATCGGGCCAAATAATTGGCCGCTGAAATGGCGGATAGGGTCGTCGTGGTTGCCAGGTACATAAACAACACGTACTCCCTGCGCAGCTAGCTCATAAAATTTCAGCATTACCTGATAATGCTTTTTGGGCCAGCAAAACCGGCGCTGGAGCGACCATAAATCCACTATATCGCCCACCAGGTACAAAGTATCGCAGTGGATTTTATTGAGGAAGTCGAGCAGGTAATCCGCTTTGCAGTCGCGGAAGCCCAAATGTATATCGGAGATCCATACAGTGCGGGCGTTGATTAGATAGCTGGTGGGGCGCGGTTGCAGCTCTGGCGCCTGCGCAGCCTCCAGCAAGGGAGCGGCCAGCGGGTGAGCGGATGAATTCATAGTGCGTTTCCGTAGCTGTTTCACCCAAGTCTGGGGTGATACTGTGACGAAAACGCAACATTTTGATGAATCTTGAATGACAGCCCTAATGGCTGTTACCAAGTGCCTGTTGGTTAAGTGGCTGCTGGTTTTTGCCGTTATCCTGCGTCAGCCAATCCAGCACCGCTTGACGGCTTGCCAGCATTTCCTGATAGGTTTGCAATACCACCGGATTGGGGCTGGGTTGCTCATTGAGCAGCGCGATACGTGAGAGCAAAAAGCTGATATCGGCCTGCACTTTTTCCGCAACTTCGGTGCTATTGAACGCCTCGGTACCTATATTAAGTATTGTCATGGGCTGACCTGTCCTTGTTGAGTTCGCCGCCAATAGGGTTGATGGTGTCAATGCGGCATGTTGGACAGTATTACCTAAACTTAAATGTGAAAACAGTCGCAATTTGCACTGAATCTTGTGAGCTTTGGCTTACAAGATTCATCCGGATTGCCGCTTGAAAAGCGTTAAGCCAAACATAAGGGTTGCGGACAACACTATTGCTGGCCCAGCTGGGCTGTCCCACCAATAGGAGGCGCTCAACCCGGCGACCACTGCTAGTGCACCCAGAAGGCTGGCGATAATTGCCATTTGCTCTGGAGTGTGAGTGAGCCGGCGGCTGGCTGCCGCAGGGATAATCAATAGCGCAGTGATTAGCAATACCCCAACAACTTTCATGGCAATCGCAATCACCAGTGCCATCAGCAGCATCAACGCAGTTCGTACGCGCACTACCGGAATACCTTCAACTTGCGCCAGCTCCTCGTGGACGGTAATTGCCAGTAGCGGTCGCCATAACCTCATCAACGCACCGAGTACGCTGATGCTGATGACCCAAATACCGGTTACATCACCTGGGCTGACAGCCAGAATATCGCCGAATAAATAGGCTAACAGGTCAATACGGTTTTCGCTAAAAACACTTACGCACACCAGCCCGAGAGCGAGTGTGGAGTGGGACAAAATACCCAGTAGGGTATCGGTAGCGAGGAAACGGTTGTGCTGCAGGCCAACCAGAATCAGTGCCAGCAACAAGCATCCCAACGCAATCGCTAGGTTGAGGTTGATATCAAGCAGCAAGCCAAAGGTCACCCCCAACAGGGCAGAGTGAGCGAGGGTATCGCCAAAGTAGGCCATCCTGCGCCAGACTGCGAAGGCACCTAGTGGGCCAGCGACCAGCGCAACCGCAAGGCCAGCGAGCAGGGCAGGGAGCAGGAAATCAATCATGGTGGTGATGCTCGCAACTAGCGCCGTGGCTGTGACCCGCACTGCAGTCCATGCCGTGGCGGTGGAGCAACTTGTCCTTACCATTGTGGATTACATTGCCGTGGGCATCATGCTGGTGATCGTGGTGGTGGGTGTAAATTGCCACTTGCGGGGTGCTGGTGTTACCGGTGATCTCGCCAAACAGGGCCAGATAGGCCGGGTCGTTGGTAACCTGTTCCGGGTGGCCTTGGCAGCATACGTGCTGGTTTAGGCAAATCACCGTATCGGTAGTCGCCATTACCAGATGCAGGTCATGTGATACCAGCAGCACACCGCAGTGGCGGCGGTTGCGAATCTCGTTGATTAAGGCGTAGAGCGCCGATTGACCCGTCACGTCCACCCCTTGCACTGGCTCATCCAGTACCAGCAACTGCGGGTCGCGCAGCAGGGCGCGGGCGAGTAAAACCCGCTGGGTTTCACCGCCGGACAAGGATTGCATAGGTTGGTTGATCAACGCCGTTATACCCGTGAGATGGAGTATTTCATCCAGCGCCACGCGCGGCTTGCCGCCCAAGGCCAAAAAACGGGCCACAGTCAACGGCAAGCTGGCATCGATATGGAGTTTTTGCGGCATATAGCCAATGCGCAAATCTGATGCCTTCTCAATTCTGCCCTCATCTACCTTTATTAGCCCTAGCACCGCGCGTACCAGAGTAGTTTTACCTGCGCCGTTGGGGCCAATCAGTGTCACAATCTTGCCAGCTTCCAGAGTCAGATCGGCCTGTTTCAATATCTGGCGGCCGTTGCGCGAAATCCCCAGTCCGCGGGCGCGAATCAGTTGATCATTCATCTGCTGGCTCCCGCGCAATTGGCGCAGAGCCCGGAAACTTCCAGTGCTTGGGTTTCCACCGTAAAACCTGCTTGGCCTGCTAGCTGGAGTATTTGCTGGCCCAATTTGGGTTCATCCATTTCAATAGCGATATTACAGGCACGGCAAATAAGGAAATAGCTTTGGTGCCGGGTCCCCGGTGACGGGCAGCCGATAAAGGCGTTAAGCACGTTGATGCGATGGATCAGCCCCTGTTCCAGCAAAAAGTCGAGCGCGCGATACACAGTGGGCGGCGCCACGCGGCGGGTGCTGGCCTTAGCGAGCATTTCCATCAGCGTATAGGCGCCCAGGGGTTTGTGGTTTTGCCAGATCAACTCCAGTACCTGCAGGCGCAAATCGGTCAAGCGCACGCCGCGGCTGAGGCACAGGTTGCGCGCAGCCTCCAATGCATCATGAATGCAATGGTTGTGATCGTGATGGCTGCAGGCGATGGGGGTGTGTTCCATAGGGCATCCGGTCAATCGCAAAGGTGAGTAAACAGCAGATATGTTACGCTATAACCTATTTTCAAGCATGCTTTTCAGCGCTGCCCTCATTGTTGTTAGTGGACCTATTTATGATTCGTGCAGGTGTTATTGGTTTGATTATTGTGCTGGGGCAGGTGTTGGCCCCCGGGGCGCAAGCAAAGCCACAACTGTTAGCCAGCATCAAACCCTTGGCGCTGATTGCGCAGGAAGTAGCGGGCGACCGGGTGGAGGTGGATACCTTGCTGCCAATCACTGCATCACCCCACGATTACCCCTTGAAAATGTCCGATCATCGCCGTTTGCGCGAGGCTGAGTTGATACTCTGGGTGGGTCCGGAACTGGAGAGTTTTCTGGCGCGCGCGCTGGCGAATATCGCAATGGAAAAACAGCTTGTCACTTACACCCTGCCCAACCTCTACTGGCCAGAAAATCCAGTCAGTGACGGCCATTATCACGCGAATCATCAGCATACCAAAGGCGATCCCCATCTCTGGTTGGATCCTCGCAATGCCAGTGTGATTGCACAGGCATTGGCGCAAAAGCTGACGCAGCTTGACCCGTCAGCGGCACAGATTTATCAAACCAATGCGGCGCGCTTTATCGTGTCGGCTGAACAGCTCGATCAGCAACTCAGCCGACAATTGGCGCCCATAAAAGCGCGCGGCTTTGCGGTGTACCATGAAGGTTACAGTCATTTTGTCGGTCGCTATGGCCTGCATCAGGTTGGGTATGTCACCTATACACCTGAACGTCGGCCTGGCGCCAAACACTTGAAAGAGCTGCAGGATGTGCTGAAAAAGGAAGGTAAATGCCTGTTTGTGGAACCCTACTATCAAACGGACTCCATGAACGCTATGGTAAAGTCACTGGGATTAAGGCTGGGAACGCTGGACTCTATTGGCGGGCAACAGGTGTCCAGCTACAAGGAATTACTCGAACACCTGGGCAACAGCTTTTTAACCTGCCTTGCGGATGTTGCCCATTAAACTGGTAAACGGCTGGCGCATCTTCACATTGCGCGCCTCCAGCATATCCAGTTGCCGCTTATTCAGTTCTATCACAAAGGCATCGTAGTACTGGCGGATGTCCCTATCACTCGATGCTCCTGATTCCTTTAGGAGCGACAACATACCTTCCTGGGTGGCCATGCGATGGCGAACCCCGGTTTTGTGATAGACACAGCTCGCCAGTTGTTGCATGCGGAAAATTGCCGTTTGGGAAAAGATCAAGGTGTCCATGACATCCTCCAGTTTGTTAAAAACAGGGTCAACACCAACAACCCAGGATTAAAGCAACAAGGCGCTCACTCTCAAGGCCGAGTCCCGCATCACTGAAAACTGCGAAAAATCCCGCCTACAAATTGAGTCTAGGTTAGAAAATAGTCAGCGCGAGGGACTTCCGCGCCAGCTGAACAGCAAATTACAAATTTGTGAAACGCACAAAAAAAGAGCCCCGCCGCGATATAACAGAAAGCTATATGATCGTCAGCAGGGCTAATACACGAGGAGAAATAAGGGAGATAGTCCAATCAAAACAGCAGCTTAAAGAAGCTCACTGCGCCAGAGACCAACTGGCGCAGCTATCACTTAACGCTCAAAAGTTTGGGCCAGTTTGGCTTCCAGTTGTTCGTCGAGTTTGGCACTGGCCTTCTCGGTCAGAACATCAGTCTTTTGATCCAGTTCTTCAGCAATACGCGCTTCCGCGTCTTCCTGGGTTTCTACCCAAGCAGTCTTAACGCCGAGATCGGCAGCAGCAAGGGCTAGAGCTTGATCGTTAGCTTCTTCGGCGTAAACGCCAGTTGCGGCCAGTAAAGTAACTAGTAAGAGAGCAGTCTTTTTCATCGTGGGGTTCCTCCATTCGATGGTTTACATATCCAGTTGCCTTGTGAGCAACCTTTCTGTTTGTTGCTAAAGGGTTTAGGTTCACCAGTAACGCCACATTGGATTTGTTTTGTTACTGTATGTTACGCATGGTAACACATTTTTATATTCTGCCTAGCTGTTGATTAGGCTTTTTAGTTATACGAAACAAAATTTTGTGAATAAATACCGAAACTTAGCGATAAAACCTAATGGGGCTACAAAGTTTGGCGCCTGGTAACACATTGTTGAGTGGGTAACACTTTTTCGATGTTAGCTAAAATGAGTGTTACCTGCCGGAGATAAAGGGGGAGGGTAAATCTCGTGGTTGGGCCATTGGTGGTATCCTTTCGCCCATTCAAAACCTTGCAAAGACATCTATTCCTATGACTCAACCGCAAAATACAGCACCTTTAGTGCTAGTTGATGGATCTTCCTATCTTTATCGTGCCTATCATGCCCTGCCGCCGCTCACCAATTCCAAAGGCCAGCCCACAGGAGCAGTAAAAGGGGTAGTGAACATGATGCGACGCCTGCGTAAGGATTACCCCGCCAGCCAGATAGCCGTAGTCTTTGATGCAAAGGGCAAGACCTTTCGCGATGAAATGTTTGCTGAGTACAAGGCTAATCGCCCCCCTATGCCGGATGATTTGCGTCCGCAAGTGCAGCCGATTCACGACATAGTGCAAGCCATGGGATTGCCCCTGTTTGTGATTGAGGGCGTGGAAGCGGACGATGTGATTGGTACGCTCGCGCGTCAGGCAGCGGAGCGAAAAATGCCGGTGATTATTTCCACTGGCGACAAGGATATGGCGCAGTTGGTGAATGAGCATGTGACCCTGGTGAACACAATGACCGACACAGTGCTGGACATTCCCGGTGTGAATGCCAAATACGGTTTCGGTCCAGAATTAATGATCGATTATCTCGCACTCATGGGTGATAAGGTCGATAACATTCCCGGTGTACCGGGCGTAGGTGAAAAAACGGCGCAAGGATTAATTCAGGGTGCAGGTGGTCTGGATGCAATTTATGCGGATCTGGAAAAAATTCGCACGCTTTCATTTCGCGGCGCGAAAACAATGCCGGAAAAATTAATCGAACATCGCGAGATGGCTTATTTATCTTATCGGTTAGCGACAATTAAAACCGATGTGGAATTACCCTTTGGTCCCGCCGAAATTATTTGCCAGCCAGCAGATAATTTGCGCCTGCAAGAATTATTTGAAGACTTGGAATTTAAAAGCTGGGCAACTGAATTAAATAAAGTTGCTGCTGGCGCGGCTTCGGTTGATGCAATTCCTGCAGCGTCAAGCAGGGCAAATGAAGTCTCTGTTGAAAAGATTGATTTGCCGTTGGTTGTTGAAAAACACTACGACATAATTACCGACAAAAATATATTTTCCGACTGGTTATCGCGTTTACAACAGGCCAGCGCGTTTTCGTTTGATACGGAAACCACTGCGTTGGAAATTATGGATGCAAAAATAGTTGGTATTAGCTTCGCGGTTGAAGCAGGCATTGCTGCCTATATTCCCTGTGCGCATGACTACATGGGAGCGCCGGAGCAATTATCGTTGGATTGGGTTCTCGCGCAACTCAAACCACTGTTGGAAGATGCGAAAAAAATAAAAATTGGCCAAAATTTAAAATACGATCGCAGTGTGCTACTTAATTACGACATCGAATTGTGTGGTATTGAATTCGATACCATGCTCGAATCCTATGTGTGGAATTCGATTGGTAGTCGCCACAACATGGATGACCTTGCGCAAAATTATCTGGATTACAAAACGGTTACCTTTGAAGAAATTGCAGGTAAAGGCACCAAGCAGCTCAGCTTTAACCAATTGAAAATTGAAGATGCCGGCCATTATGCCGCAGAAGATGCTGATATTACGCTTCGTTTGCATCAATTCTTTTGGCCGCAGTTGGAACAAGTTGCCAGCTTGAAGTCCGTATTTCAAACCATTGAAATGCCACTGTTGCCGGTGCTGTCACATATCGAACGAAACGGCGCGCTGGTGGATGCAAAATTATTGGGGCAACACAGTGTGGAGCTGGGCGAACGATTAACTCAATTGGAACGCAAAGCCTATGAAATTGCTGGGCAAGAATTTAATCTGAGTTCGCCTAAACAATTGGGCGTGATTTTATTTGAGCAGCAAAAGTTACCAATAATTAAAAAAACGCCCACCGGTACACCATCGACGGCGGAAGAAGTTCTGCAAGAATTGGCGCTCGATTATCCATTACCTAAAGTATTGATGGAATATCGCGGCCTGGCGAAATTAAAATCGACTTACACCGACAAATTACCGTTGGAAATTAACAAGCGCACTGGCCGTATTCACACTAGCTATCATCAAGCTGTCGCGGCGACGGGCCGTTTATCATCGCAAGATCCCAACTTGCAAAATATTCCGATTAAAACTGAAGAGGGGCGTCGCATTCGCCAGGCGTTTATTGCTCCCGCTGGTTATAAGTTGGTTGCTGCGGACTATTCGCAAATTGAATTGCGCATTATGGCGCACCTTTCGGATGACGCTGGCTTGCTAAGCGCATTTGAAAAAGGTCTCGATGTGCATCGCGCGACGGCGGCAGAAGTATTCGGAGTAGGATTAGATGCTGTGACTCATGAAATGCGTCGCAGTGCCAAAGCAATTAACTTTGGCCTGATCTACGGTATGTCTGCCTTCGGACTTGCTAAACAATTGCATGTGGGGCGCAACGAGGCTCAGCAATATATTGATCGCTATTTTGAGCGCTACCCGGGCGTGCAACGCTATATGAATAATATTCGTTCACTCGCGCATGAGCAGGGGTATGTGGAAACTATTTTTGGTCGCCGGTTATATTTGCCGGATATCAACGCCAAAAATAAAAACTTGCAAATGGCTGCCGAGCGCACTGCCATTAATGCGCCTATGCAAGGTACCGCCGCCGATATTATTAAAACTGCAATGATTAAAGTGCAGAAATGGTTAGATGAAACCAATCTGGATGCAAAAATTATTATGCAGGTACACGACGAATTGGTGTTGGAGGTGGCTGAAATGCAATTGGATTTGGTACGTGCGGGGTTGATCGAGCGTATGTCCGCAGCTGCGAATCTCAAAGTTCCACTACTGGTAGAAGCGGGTATTGGAAATAATTGGGACGAAGCGCACTAAAACCATTGCTATGCTTACAGGGATGTAAGGCTCCGGTATAGATTAAGTAGGAGAGGGAGTTGTTGTTGATGCGAAAAGTAATAACCCAGTTGTTAATAACATTATTGTGGCTGAACACGACCTCGGCGCGTGCCGAATTTGTTGTCAGTCATCGCTCTCCTTATGCTCCCGGTGATACTCATCACGAATACAGCACTGCGCTCCTGCAGCTTGCATTGGAAAAAACCCGTGCTGATTACGGCGATTTTCGCCTTAATCCCATACCTCCGCGCAATTATGCCCGTGCACTCAAAGCGCTGGTGGATGACGCCTATCCCAATTTGGTCATTGAAACCAGTTATGAACAATCGTTAGCGCGTAATGGCAATTTAACCTTTAT
This sequence comes from Cellvibrionaceae bacterium, assembly GCA_021151615.1. Taxonomy (GTDB): domain Bacteria; phylum Pseudomonadota; class Gammaproteobacteria; order Pseudomonadales; family Cellvibrionaceae; genus Cellvibrio. The sequence continues at coordinate 39,619 of JAGKXA010000002.1, forward strand.
CAATTTTCCAGTTGATTTGGGGGTACTTGGTTATCGCGTTTGCTTTATGAATCCCAAGCTCAACGCGGCGGGTCTTGATATCAAAACCTTGAAGGATTTACTGCCCTACACCTTTGCACATGGTGTGGGCTGGGCAGATACCACTATTTTTCGCCACAACGGGCTTAAGGTGCGCGAGATAGATAATTACGATGCTGTTTTTTTAATGGTGATTGGCGGACGGGTCGATTTTTTTTGCCGGGGTGTGAATGAAGTACTAGGAGAAACGAAGCAATTCAGTCATTTGGACAATCTAATGCTTGATGATCAATTTATGCTGGTGTATCCGCTGCCCAGATTCTTCTACTTTAATGCCAAAAGCAAACTGGCGCAGGAGCGAATTGAGGCGGGTTTGAAACGCGCTTATAGCGACGGGTCCTTACAGTCCCTATGGAAAAGTTATTACCACGCCAGTCTGGATCATGTGAAGCTGAAGGGGCGCAGGATTATCCGGATGCAAAACCCTCTGATCCGGGACCTGAAGGTGTTCCCGGTGACGGATTTCATGGAGTTGCTTGATGAAAAAACACCGAAAACGCAAGCAGTTGTTTCATCCAAAGCAAAATAAACTGAAAATTGTTGACCTGGTATTCTTTTAACACATTGATTTTTAAGATAATTAATAATTAACAAAAAATTGTGCAATTTTTTTTGCAAAAAGATTGAACTTAATGGAAGGGGGCTGGGTCTCAGTAATGTGTGTTTTACGATCATGAGCTAACTCCTCCCCTATTGGCACTTAAGCCAGCTGAGCGAAGTTTTTAGATGCTAAGCAAACCCCGGACTTCCGGGGTTTTTTTTCGCCTGATATTTCTGCCTTGATTCTGAATTGTGCAAAAACTGTTGCAGTTACAAAGCTTTACGTTTTAGCCAGAACTTTTCGGGATTTGTCCGGGTCAGAGGTTACAGTTGATTGATGCCGGCGTTTGCGCAACGAGAGAGCCGCCCATCAATCCCGCTTGTGTCTTGTCCTTGGTCGTCTGACCTAAGCCCATCTGGCATCACCCCAAGGGTGCCAGTTTTTTCCGATGATTTACCCAAATCATCGGATTTTTTTATTGCGCTTCCACATCAGATTCTGGGGCGACTGCCTCAGGTGTCAGCCAGGTTTGCAATTTCGCTTTCAGGTCATCAAGGCCGGTATACTTCAGGGCCGAGAAGCACTGGATGCTGGTGGATTTGTCCAACCCCAGGTGTTTCAACTCCTTTTTTACTACGAACAAGCTGTTCATGGCCTGGCTGCGACTGAGTTTATCGGCCTTGGTCAGCAGGATATGCACGGGCATATGGCCGCGTTTGGCCCAGTCGAGCATAGTCGTATCAAATTCCTGCAGTGGGTGACGTATATCCATCAGCAACACCAGTCCTTTCAAGGATTGGCGTTTTTGCAGGTATTCGGAAAGGTCACGCTGCCATTTCTCTTTTTGCTCGCGTGATACCTTGGCGTAGCCATAGCCCGGCAGGTCGACCAGTCGCTGGTAATCACTCAGGTTAAAGAAGTTAATCAGTTGGGTGCGCCCCGGGGTTTTACTGGTACGCGCCAGTTTCTGGTTAGTTAAGGCATTGATCGCGCTGGATTTGCCTGCATTGGAGCGGCCGGCAAAAGCTACTTCGTAGCCGACTTCGGGGGGGCACTCGCGGATACTGGGAGCGCTGGTGGAAAAATAAGCCTTGGTAAATACGATCTCGGTCAAGATAATAACCCTTCAAAATAGTGTGTTATTACCGCGTTGGTAATATAATGCCGCCGCTTTTACCGGCTGCGGTGCGTGCCAAAAGGCGGAATTACGGCGGAACAGGGGGAGATTGTAGCTTGTCAGCTTCTGATTAAGCGAATTTAAAACCTCATCACCGCGCATAACTGCTATATAAAGACGCACGTATAACAATCAGATTCATCGATCAAATCGGGTTAGCCAATGAAACATATCGTACGAAATGCACTCTTATCGCTGGGTTTGGTTGCTGTAGCCCAGGGCGCTATGGCCGCTGGAGACGCAGCTGCAGGCGCTACCAAAGCAGCAGTTTGTGGCGCTTGCCACGGTGCTGACGGCAACAGCATGGTTGGAACCTTCCCTAAATTGGCTGGCTTGGGCGAGAGATACCTATTGAAGCAAATGTCAGATATCCAGGCTTGGGATTTGGAAGCTGATGCCGCCAAGAAAGAAGTGACTGGGCGCAAAGTGGCAGAAATGACCGGCTTGCTCGCCAAAATGACCAAGCAGGATTTGGAAGACCTCGCAGCGCACTTCGCCGCCCAGACTACTCAGTTGTCCGGCTCCAAGAAAATAGAAGTACAGGTGAACTCAGGTATTAAAGTAGATGGCCTGGAATTGGGTGAGCGTACCTACCGCGCGGGCAACCCGACGACCGGAGTGCCTGCCTGTACCGGCTGTCATGCTCCGGATGGCAAAGGTAATATTCCTGCCGGTTTCCCGCGCTTGAGCGGCCAACATCCTGAGTACATTGAAAAGCAATTGCGTGCTTTCCGCGCCGGTGACCGTAAGAATGACGGCGATCAGTCAATCATGCGCTCCGTAGCAGACAAGATGAGCGATGCTGAAATTATTGCACTGGCCAACTATATCGCTGGCCTGAACTAAGCAATAACAGCTCGCAGGGCGATGAAAAGGGCGACTTCGGTCGCCTTTTTTGTGTCTGCTCTTTACAGATGGGGGCGGGCGCTGGAAAATCCGGGCCACGTGGGGAACTTGCCGGGCGCCTGTGTGACTAATCAGGCAGAATTCCCCTGACACTTACACCATTAACATTACACAATAAAAGATTGAGGAGCGTTTATGCGTATTTTGGTTGCCCTGCTGGGTCTGGTTTTTTCCCTGAGTGCCTGCGCCCAGGAAAAGTCGAGCGAATATCTGGAAGGCCAACACTATGTGGTGCTGGAGACTCCGGTACGCACCGCTGACCCCAGCAAGATTGAAGTGGCTGAAGTATTCGCCTACTCCTGTCCGCATTGCTTCCATTTCGAGCCGTTGTTGCAAGCTTGGGAAAAGAAAATGCCCGCTGATGTTTACCTGGTGCAAACTCACGCTATGTGGAACCCGGGTATGGAGCCGTTGATTCGTGGTTATTACACGTCCTTGACCCTGAAAGTGAAAGAGCAAACCCATATGGCAGTGTTTAATGCCCTGCACATGGAGCACAAAAACTTTTCTACTGCCGAAGAGTGGGCAGATTTCTTTGCAATCTATGGTGTGGACAAGGCTAAGGCTATCAGTACCTACAACTCCTTTGGTGTCACCAGCCAGATCAAACAGGCCGAAGCGCGCGCGCGTGGATACAAGGTTACCGGTACCCCCGAATTGGTAGTGAATGGCAAGTATCGTGTCAGCTCCCGCTTGACTGGTGGACATGAAGAAATGCTGAAAGTGGTGGATTTCCTGATCGCCAAAGAGCGCGCTGCGAAAAAATAATTCTCAACGCTGAGCCGTTTTTCAAAAAGCCCGCAGCTTTACAACTGCGGGCTTTGTTTTTTCCAGTGTTTTTATAGCTGCCATCCATAGACGTTCGGTTCCCTGTCTATACTCAGTCTTACCTTTACAGTGAGCGAGCGGGTGTGCAGACAGCTTATGACGGTCAATTCAGGCGATAAAAATAACTGGCGGGAAAAATATCTTGGCGCTCTGGATGAGCAGGAGCAGTTGGAGAAAAAATCTGCCCGACAACAGGAGTTATTGCGCAGCGCATTGGTGCGGGTGAGCCTTGCAGCCGATGGCCAGGATGAAGCGCTGGATAGCATTTTGTTGCGTTTACGTGAAAGCTTGCGCGGTGAGTTTAACTCTGCCGCGATTGGCAAAACTCTGGAGCAAGTGGAAAAAGCGGCTTTAGCATTTGAGGCCCACCGTGATCAGGCTGGGCAGGATGTGCGCAGTGCCTTGACGGAATTAGCTAAATCACTGCAGTCGTTGAAGTTATCCAGGGGTGCTGCCAAGGAGCTGGATAATTATTTAACCCAACTGCCGGAGCGCAGTAAAAAAATCCGCTTGTACCCGGCGCTGCTGCAAGAGCTGGCGCGCATCCAACAGCAAGTGCTAGCTGAAATTGAACAGCCAAAAACCGGCTTTTTGGGAAAGTTGCTGGGCACCAAAACGGTGGATACCGGCAAACCTGAGGGGGTAGCTGCTGATGAAGACGACTACATCGACAGCCTGCCATTGCCTGTTGAAGCTGCCGCACCCGCAAATGAATCAGTCGCTACGCCTGCGGTTAAATCCACTGTAGCGGTTGTTGAAAACCCGGTACGGCAGGATGATAAAAATGCTGCTCTTGCTGCACAAATTGCCGGGGTTCTTAAAGATTTTCTCTGTAGCCTGGAAAATGAAGCGGCCATTAAAACCCGGGTTAGCCGGATTAGTGCCAAGCTCGCCGAAGGTATGGCCCCCGAGCTGCTTGTTCCCACCCTGGAAACTATCCGCGATCTGGTGATGGAGGCTTATCTTGCCGACAACCAAGCCTTTGCCAGTTACCTCAAGAACGTCAATCAGGAACTTGCCGAGATTTATGCGGTGCTGGGTGGTGCGGTTAAGCACTCGCAAAATGAGCGCGAAGTTTCGCGCAAATTCCAGGATGAGATGATGCGCGAGATGGGTGAGCTTGAGTCATCTGCTGCCAAGGCAACTGATCTCAACCAATTAAAAGATCGTGTGAAATCGCAGTTGGGCAACATCCGCCAGGCACTGGATTCTTACCAGCATGGCGATCAAGCCCAGCAGCAACTGGCGCAGCAACTGGAAACCCTGGGAGCTAAAATCAAAACCATGGAAGTGGAAGCCGAAAAAAATCGCTCTACACTGGAAAAACATCGGCAAAAAGCCCTGCAGGATCCACTTACCGAATTACCCAATCGCGAAGCCTACAACGAACGCGCTACCGCAGAAGTGCAACGCTGGCAGCGTTATGGGCGCCCTTTGAGTGTAGCCATTTTTGATATAGACCACTTCAAAGGTATTAATGATACCTTTGGTCATCAGGCGGGTGATCGGGTGATTAAAGTCATTGGTCGCTCTATTGCCAAGCGTTTACGTGAAGTGGATTTCTTTTGTCGCTATGGCGGCGAAGAATTTGTAGCGCTTATGCCTGAAACCGATAGTAAAACGGCGTTGGCGGTGTTGGAAAAAGTGCGCGAGTCTATCGCCAACGCGTCCTTCAATTACAAAGAACAACCCATCACTATTACCGTTTCCATCGGTCTTACCGAATTTAAAACCGGTGATGATCTGGAAGTGGCATTTGAACGGGCTGATCAGGCGCTTTACAGCGCGAAATCTTCTGGCAGAAATCGTTGCCAACTTTTGTGACAGGAAGTATGCGATGAATTTATTGATTCAAAACTGGCGCTGTGCTGTGTCGGTTCTGTTGACGGTATTTTCATTTTTCACAAGTGCGGCTGAATTTGCGCTGACAGTGAAAGATACCAAAGGTAATCCACAACCCGACGCTGTGGTAGCGTTGGTGCCAGCGCAAAAAAGTAATTACACCGATACACCTACAGTGGCCATTGATCAAATCAACAAACAATTTGTACCCGGTGTGATGGCGGTGCGGGTAAATACACGGGTACGTTTTCCTAACAGCGATGATATTCGCCATCATGTCTATTCATTTTCTCCCGCTAAAAAATTTGAGTTGCGTTTGTACCATGGTATGGCGGCAGAGCCGGTGTTGTTCGATAAGCCAGGTACTGTAGTGTTGGGTTGTAATATCCACGATTCGATGATTGGTTACATCTTTGTAGTGGACACACCTTATTTTGCAGTGGCCGACGCTCAAGGCTTGGCACGTATTAGCCAACTACCCGCCGGAATCTATCAGCTGGAACTTTATCACCCGCGTATGAACAGCAATTATCCCGTAAGCAGTGTGCAATTAACGGCAAATGAAACTAAACAGGATACGCGCGTGCTCGACAATTTGTCGGAAGCCAAAACCAGCAAACTGGAAGACGAATTTTCCAATCTTTTTTAATCAAACGGCGTTAACCGGGTTACTTTATGTGGATCTTGTTACACGGCATTTATTACACAGTAATGCCTTGAATTGCCCTCTTTGAACGGTCCTCCTTGAACGGATAGTGCAATGCCAAAATTCAGTTACCTGCTCAAACTGTTGGTATTTTTGATTGGCCTGGTGGTCATTCTGGAGGCTATTTCGTATGTCGCCACGCGGGTGGCAATCAATAAAGCCGTTACCCAAAATGCGCGCGCTGAATTGCTGGCGGGCGGTGAATTATTCAGCCGCTTGATGCAAAAAAATGTTGAGCAACTAGCGCTCTCGGTAAAGGTGCTCACTGAAGATTTTGGTTTTAAAGATGCGGTCGCCACCAACGATGAAAACACCATAGTGTCGGCGCTGGTGAATCATTCTGCGCGCGTTAAGGCCGATATGGGAGTGCTAATTACCAGCGACGGAAAACTAATTGCCAGCGACCAAGCCTTTGGGGTGCAAATTGTGGATGAATTTGCTGTGCTCAAAGAGCAGGTAATGAAGCGCGGCCAAGCCTACGACATAATTATCGCTAACGGTCACGCCTATCAATTTGTAATGTTTTCAGTAAAAGCCCCAGTGGTAATCGGCTTCGCCGGTATGGGTTTTGAAATTAAAAAAGAGTTCAGCGATGACTTGCAAAGGCTCACCGGTTTGGAGGTATCATTTGTCGATGGCAGAGATAAAAAATTTCGCTATCTAAGTGGTACTCTTACGGAGAATCAACAACACCAATTAATTACCAATCTAAATCTTGAACAAAAAACTGATGAAGTATTCATTTACGATGAACTCATGACGTTAGCTGTTCCCGCTGCGCGTCAAAACACTCACCTATTTGCGTTATTGCAAGTTCCCTTAAGTGAAGTGCTTGCTCCCTATGCCCGGTTGAATGTGCAACTATTTATTCTTGCGCTGGGCTTTGCCGGCTTGGCAGCAATTGCAGCTCTGTTTTTAGCCCGTAGCGTCACTAAGCCAGTTAGCATCTTGGCTGATATTGCACGGCGTATTGCCGCTGGATTTTACGCTACACCGATAGTGGTAAAATCCAACGATGAGTTGGGTGATCTGGCGCACGCGTTTATTAGCATGCAAAAGGCGATTGGTGAGCGCGAACAACAAGTGCTTTACCAATCAGAACATGATGCGTTAACTGGATTACCCAATCGCCTGCGAATATTGCCTGAGCTTGAAGATGCCATTTCGCGCGCCGGTGTACTAAAAGAAAAAATCTTTCTGCTAATGATCGACATAAAAAATTTCGGTCAGATCAACGATGAAATGAGTCAGGAAATTGGTGATACGGTATTGCGCGAAGTGGGGCAAAAGATCCAGCGAATCTTAACCCATGGGGATGTATTACGTTTTGGCAGTGATGAATTTGTGGCAATCCTGATGTCGCCCGAACAAACGGCGGTCAACGAATTTATTGAGTTGATTCACAGCGTATTTAAAACACCTTTGGTAGTCAGTGGCATTCAGTTGAGTATCGAAGTCAATATAGGCGCAGCGCAATATCCTGCGGATGCAGAAAATGCCGAGTCACTGTTGCGTCGTGCCACGCTTGCACTCAATGAAGGGCGCGCAAGTGAGCAGCGCAGCTGTTGGTATCAACAGGGCTGGGATGAAAAATATTTGCGCCGTTTGCATCTGTTTCGTGAATTTGAACCATCGTTGGCAGCAGGCTACATCAGCTTGTATTATCAACCGAAAGTGAATTTGGAGCAGCCAGACCTACTGGGTGCAGAAGCATTAGTGCGCTGGCGTCATCCGGAATTAGGTTTCGTGCCACCAGATGAATTTATCGGCGTGATCGAAAGTTCCGGACAAATAACCTTGCTTACCCGCTGGGTCCTTAAAACGGCAATTGCACAACTGCGCCAATTACTGGACGAAGGCATTAAGCTGACCTGTTCAGTGAATCTATCAGCACTGGATTTATTGGTTGATGATTTACCGGCTTATGTCGCCGAATTGCTGCAGGCTAATCGCGTGCCGGCGAAAAATTTATATCTTGAAATTACCGAGAGCGCGATTATGGGGGAGGCAGATAAATGCCTGCACAACTTGCAGCGTTTGCGCGACCTCGGCATTACGTTATCGATTGACGACTTCGGTACAGGTTATTCCTCGCTGTCACAGCTGAAAAAATTACCGGTATCAGAATTGAAAATTGATAAATCGTTTATTTTAAATCTGGTTACCAGCGCCGACGATCAATTAATTGTCCGCTCCACGATTGACCTGGGGCACACACTTGGGTTGAGCGTAACCGCCGAGGGTGTTGAGTCCGAGGCAATTAAATCGTTACTCAAAACCTTTGGCTGCGACACAGCTCAGGGCTATCTCTATAGCAAACCTCTACCTGCACGGGATTTTACCCAGTGGGTGCACCAGTACTTGGCTGAATTGGTGGATTAAATGATGTGCATTAATGGAGTGAGTAATATGAAAATTAGCGGAGTGATTTTTTTCCTGTGCTCCATTAGCAGTGTCTCGGCAACTACACTCGACAGTGACGAAAAAATAACGCGCAGTCGTTTGTTGGTTACCGGCGGTGCCTCAACCATCGAAGGCACCGCCGGCGGCGGTATAGTACCCATGGCTGTTATTTCTGGTTATGGCGCGCAGGAGGAGCAGGGCGGTACCGCCTTTGCGAGTTATCTGGATACTGGCGATTATCAACTTGAAGTAGTGGGTGCGAGCTGGAGCTGGCGCAATCGTTTGGAGCTATCGGTTGCGCAACAAAAACTCACCCATAATTCGCTTACTGCCGCACTGAGCTTGCCAACAGATTCTATTAGCCAGCGAATTTATTCGGCCAAGTTGCGCGTGGCGGGCGATCTGATTTATACGCCTATGCCGCAAATTAGTGTAGCTGTGCAGCATAAAGAAAATCTGGATTTCCTGGTGCCCGGAGCTGTAGGGGCCAAAGAGGATTCAGGGACTGATATTAATTTAACAGCAACCAAGGTTTTTCTCGGCGGATTTTTAAATCGCAACTTATTAGTCAATGCCAATTTGCGTTATACCAATGCCAATCAAACCGGATTGGTTGGTTTTGGTGGCGATAAAAATGACGGTAAAGAAATTTTGCCGGAAATTTCTGCCGGCCTGCTGCTAAATAAGCATTGGTTACTGGGAACTGAATATCGCCAAAAACCCAACAACCTTTCATTTATCAAAGAAGACGATTGGCAAACGGCATTTATCGGCTGGTTTCCCTCGCGCAATATTGCAGTGGTTGCTGCCTGGGTAGATCTTGGTGAAGTTGCCACTTTTAAAGACCAGACAGGTTGGTATTTATCCTTACAAGGGAGTTTTTAGCCATGCGTACCCAAGGGTTAATGATTGCGAGTCTGATCGCGGTGCTGTTCCTGTCCGCCTGTGCCAGCGGTACAAAAAAATCCCTCTATGACGAGCTGGGCCAATATGAAGGCATAGAAAATATTGTGCGCGAATTAATTTTTGTTATCGCAAAAGACGAACGGGTTAAACCGCGCTACAAGGGCGTGAATATGCAGCATTTTAAAAAGGGCCTGAGCGATTATATTTGTGAACTTTCCGGTGGGCCTTGCGAGTACCAGAACGAAAATATGAAATTGGTTCATGCTGGCCATAACTATACCAACACCGAATTTAACGCGATCGTAGAGGACTTGATTCTGGCGATGGAAAAACGCGGTGTGCCGGTTGCCACCCAAAATCGTCTCTTGGCTCTCCTTGCTCCCGCCTATAAAGATGTGGTTTACCAATAATTTTGTGATGCCCCGGAAATTTTTGGTTTAACACTATTTAACATTTATCCACAAATTTGAGTGTGCTCGTGCGCAGTAGCAGGTTTATCCTTTGTGACACCTGACTTGTATGCCAGTTGCTATGATTGGTAAATACACATAACAAAAAACAGCTCGAGACAATTGGAATGAATACACCAGCCTTAAAAAAATCGGTGCTTGCCTTGTTGATGGTAAGCATCGTTTCCGCACCTGCCATCTGGGCCGATGCGTTAACTCTAAATAATCAGGATTACTTTGAAATGCAGGGGCTTAACGTTACTGTGTTTAGTGATATCTACCCCGATGGTCATCAGACAGGGGTAACCGTAATCCAGCATGGCAGCCGTGTTGCCGCTAATGGTGATTTGCGCTTGGAAATTTCACCTGGTCAGTGGTCACCTATGCCAGTGGGTGGCAAGCAAATTGTTGATAAAAAAACGCAAACGATTAGCCAGAGCCTTTCCTATCCCGATCCGAGTAAAGACCGCAAAGGTTTTAACCCAATTATTTATCCGGATTTAAAATTTACCTATCAGGTCAATGTGACCGCTTTGAAAGATAATCAATTTAAAATTAGCGTCGATTTGGAGCAGCCGCTTCCGCAAGAGTGGGTAGGAAAGATCGGCTTTAACTTTGAAATTTTTCCGGGCGAATATTTTGGTAAATCCTGGCTGCTGGATGAGCAGAGCGGCATTTTCCCCCAACAGCCCAATGGCCCTTTGGTAAATCCCCATGGCGAGTTTTTAACAGCCGCCCTGGCGACAGGAAAAAAATTAATTGTTGCTCCCGATACCGATAAACAGCGAATGACTATTGAAAGTAAAACGGGTGAGTTGGAGTTGTGGGATGGCCGTGCCAATCACAATAACGGCTGGTACATAGTGCGCGGAGTTATTCCGGCAGAAAAAACCAAAGGCGCATTGGAGTGGGTCGTGACTCCCCATGTGATTAAAAACTGGGTTTATGAACCGGTTATTCAAGTATCACAAGTGGGTTATGGCACGGCACAAACCAAACAGGTAGTCATCGAGCAAGACAAGCGCGATACCAAAGCGTCCGAGATAAAAATTTATCGATTGTCGGAAAACGGAAAAACAGAAGTTAAAAAAGCCAAAGTAAAACCCTGGGGCAATTTCCTGCGCTACCAATACATGACTTACGATTTCTCCGATATCAAAACGCCGGGCATGTACCAAATCAGCTACCGCGATAAAACCTCACACACGTTTAAAATTGGCGACGATGTGTTATCGCGTCACGCCTGGCAGCCGACACTGGAATATTTTTTACCCGTGCAGATGTGTCATATGCGCGTGAATGAAAAGTATCGTGTCTGGCACGGGTTGGATCACCAGGATGACGCGCGCATGATGCCGCTCAATTTTAATCATATCGACGGTTATATTTCTGACGGCAGTACGCGCACGCCATTCAAGCCGGGCGAAAGGGTTCCCGGTTTGAATGCCGGTGGTTGGCATGATGCCGGTGATTACGACCTGCGCGTGGAATCGCAAATGGGTACAGTATGGTTGCTCGCCACTATGGTGGAAGAGTTTGGATTGAATCACGATGCGACCTTAATTGACCAGGAGAAAAAACTGGTTGAAATACATGTTGCTGATGGGAAAAACGATGCGTTGCAACAAATCGAACACGGTTTGCTGAGTGTGCTGGGCGGCTACAAGGCAATGGGGCGGTTGTATCGCGGCATTATTGAGCCAACTATTCGTCAGTATGTATTACTGGGCGATGCTATGGTGCAAACGGATAATTTGCCCTATGACCCATCACTTAAGGAAGGTGAAGTGAAAAATGGTAAATCCGGCACGCCGGATGATCGTTGGGTATTTACCGAAGATAATCCCGAGCGCGAATTGGATGTCGCCGCAGGTTTAGCCGCAGCGGCGCGCGTATTGAAAACCCACAATCCACAAATGGCAAAAGAGGCGCTGGATGCAGCACAAAATCTGTATCGCATCGCTGCACCTAAAACCAAAAAGCAGGACGTGCGTGTGTTTGCATTGGCTGAATTAATTCTCGCGACCGATAGCGATATTTATCGCAAGGAATTAATTGGCTTGCAACAAAACATAGTGGCAGAGATTGAAAAAACTGGTTGGGCAATTGGCCGGGTCATGCCAACCATTGACGATGAAAAATTTACCGCAGCGATTAACAGCGCAGTAGAAAATTATCAAAAAACGGTGCGCGAGCGTGCTAAAACCGAATCGCCCTACGGTGTGCCTTACAAACCCAATATTTGGGGCGCGGGTTGGAGTATCCAGGATTTTGGTGTTAAACAATATTTCTTCCACAAATCCTGGCCACAATTTACTGGTACCGATTCCTACGTGAATGCATTGAATTTTGTGTTGGGTGTACACCCGGGTACTAACACCCAAAGTTTTGCCTCGGGCGTGGGCGCGAATTCCGCCACGGTGGCTTACGGCGTTAATCGCGCCGACTGGTCTTACATTCCCGGTGGCGTAATTTCCGGCACGGCATTAATTCGCCCGGATTTACCCGAATTAAAAATCTGGCCCTTCTTTTGGCAACAAACCGAATATGTGATGGGTGGTGGTGAAGCCAACTATATGTTCCTGGCGTTGGCGGTGGATCAGTTAAACAACAGCAAATAGTCTTTTACCTAATGCGGCAATGGTTTATGAACAATTATTGCCGCAACAATGGTCACTCTATTTTTGCGTGAGCTGTATTGATGATTGGTAAGCTTATTATTAATAGGATTAATGTTCTTTCGTCATTAGCAGCAAATCAGTTAAATCTTAAAAATCAAATTTCCGTTAACTTGAAATATCTTGTGCCAAAAATGCAGGCTTCCTCTATTTTTGGCGCCAGATATTTTTTACTGGTTGTGATTTTAAAAAGATTGTCCACAGTTAGACCGCTTGGGTGCATAACAGTGTTTTTTTTTGTAAACCGGCGCTTCGTCCTTTTCGTTTTATAAGCTTATGTCATTGAAAACCTTGCGTATTTGAATTGTGTTTCGTTTCTACCCATTGTTGACAACGTTGTCCATATGGGCTTAAGTTGCTTTCCGACAACGTTGTCGATCATTGGTTCCAGCGTTGCAGAGGCTTATCAACATTAAAATAGCTAGAGGGATAGTCATGACGAACAAATTAAGAGATTCAATCCGCTCGGTGAACCGCAAGCTGATGCTGTGCGGCTCCGCAGCAACCCTTGCCGTATTTGCGTCCGGCGTGCAAGCGCAGGAGCCTGTGGAAGAAGTACTGGTTCAAGGTGTACGCGCCGCGCAGGAAAGTGCGGTTAACACCAAGCGCGATGCGGTTTCTGTAGTGGACGGTATTTCCGCAGAAGATATTGGTAAGTTGCCAGACGTTACTATTTCTGACTCCTTGCAACGTATTCCTGGCGTGCAAGTAACCCGTACCGCCGGTGAAGGTGGCCCGGTGCAAATTCGCGGTTTGGGTAGCGTAGGTACCAGCCTGAATGGTGAGACATTCCTGAGTGCGACCACCATTGACCAGTCAGCCGCTGACTTTGGTGACTTGCCATCTACCCTGTTCTCTGGTGCAGCTATTTATAAATCGCCTTTGGCAACCAATACCGCCATTGGTATTTCCGGTACTGTAGACCTGAAAACCCGCCGCCCGTTTGATATGGATGACGGCTGGACTTTTGCGGGTACTGGTGAGCTCGACCGGGGTTCTATTAGTAAAGAAGATGACCCAACCTTTACCGGTTTGGTTAACTGGAAAAATGATCGTATTGGTTTCCTGGTTGCTGGTGCGACTACCGAGAAAAACCTGGCTACTGACTTTAATGGTTATTTTGATACCTCTGAAAACGGCGGTATTGGTGCAACCAACAATACCCATACCTGGGGTGAGAAGCCGCTTGGAAATGCGGATATTCGTAACTTGGTACCGCAAGGTTTTGCTGCGTTCCACAAAGCGGAAGAGCGTCATCGCGATGGCTTGAATGCGTCTTTCCAGGCCGATTTGGGCGAAGGTTTTGAGGTGGTTGCCGATTACTTCTACAGCGATCAGGAACGCTGGAATCGCCGCGCAGGTTTCTCCCATAACAACCGTTGGCAGACGTTTGCTGGTTACGCGGAAGGAACTCAGTTCGGTGATTCGTTTGTTTATACGCCTAAAGGTGGTGAGCCGCAAAACTGGCGTACGGTAACTGCATTCACAGCAGAACCATACCGTTTGCAATCTTTTGCGCAAACCAACTACAACCAGGAAAAATCGCAAAACTATAATTTTGAGCTGAATTACGACAATGACGGTGATTTGACCGGCCAAGTACGGTTGACTCGCGCTACTGCCGATGCGGCTATGCGTCACGGTTATGGCGAAGGCGATATCCTGAGTATTGATAAGGGCTCAATTGTTACTGGTCCAGGTGGTTTGATTCCTGCCAGTCAATGTAATAAAGCCCGTGGCGACATCATTGTGGGCGACAAAGGTGGTTGTTTTGCTGCTTATGCACCGGGTGGAATCACCAGTCGCTTCCGCATTGGTTATGACGTAGCTGGCGACCATCCAACCTTCTCAGGTTTCGATCAGGTTGTTAATGGCGGAAAAGGCTCACGTACCGTTGCCCAATACATGGCCGATATTGATTCCTACCACATTGGCGCATTCTCTTCTGAAAACAATACTGATCGCGACGCAACCTTGAATACTTTCAGCACTCGCTGGAATTATAAATTCGATGACCAGCCGTTCCTGACCAGTGTTGATTTTGGTGCGCGTAATAGCCAACGTGCTGTAGATAGCGTTCAGTTTTCCTATTTCGGTAAGTTAAATGGCGGATGTTCTGCGCAGTGGAAAGCCGTTGACCAGTTTACCGATAAACCTGCTGGCGAAGCGGCACAGACATCGGCTGGTTGTGACCCGGCGTTACCGCAAGGTGAGTTCGTTACCGGGCTGGATCAAACGGGTAAGGCTTACAACAATCAATATGTGAATTACACCTTGCTCAAGCCAACACGTTTGGATGAACACAACGATGTTATTTGGGTGGATGATTTTGGTGGTGTTAAAGGTTTGCCAGGCGTATGGGTAATTGATCCTCGTTCATTTGACAATACTTTGGCCTTCCAGGAAAAAGTATTTGGTGCGCAAGAAAAAGTTATTAACCCTGGTCAGTCTTTCCGTGTTGAGCTGGAAGAGTTCAGTTACTTCCTTCAGGCTAATCTGGAATATGGCATTGTTAGCGGTAATGTGGGTGTTAAGGTAATCGATACCGATTTGACAATTGTAGCCAATGAAGTAGGCGCGCAATTGCCTCACTCAGGAACTAACGTTGATACCGGTGATGTTGTAACCAAGCGTTCTTATACTGACTATTTGCCATCGTTGAACCTGGTGGCTGATGTGGCGGAAGACGTAAAAATTCGCTTGGCTTACGGTGAAAGCATGATGCCACTGAATCTGCTGCAATGGGGTGGTGGTAAATCGGTAGGCCGCGTATTTAACAATGCCTGTAATTGTATGCGTGTGGCTAACGGTAGCTTGGCTGGTAACCCTGATCTGGATCCAATTCGTTCAACTAACTATGACTTGTCTGCAGAGTGGTATCTCGGCGGTGCGTCTATGGTGAGTGCAGGCCTCTTTAAAATTGAAATTGATAGCTTTATCGAAGACGGTACTGTGATGGTTGACGAACCTGATTCTGACGGTGTTCGTCGTGGCCCCTGGCAGTTTAATGCGTTGGTACAAGGCAAGGGTGGTGAGGTTAAAGGCCTTGAGCTAGCCGCGAAATTTGCATTCAGTGATATTACCGATGCGCCCGTAATCAGCAATATGGGTGTTGATGTCAACTACACCAAGTCCGACAGTTCACAGGAGCGGAAAGGATTTAATGGTGAAGAGTTGCCGTTTGTGAATAACTCCAAAGACACCTACAACTTTGTAGCCTGGTATGAAAACGAAGTGGTTTCTGCGCGTGTAGCTTATAACTTCCGCTCGCCACGTTTGATTACCGCTGGTAACCCTGCAACTGCTGAGCAGGCATTGTATCAGGACGATTACGGTCAAATGGACGTAAACGTAACCTATAACCTGAATGATCAGTGGTCTTTCTATGTTAACGGTTCCAACGTATTGGAAGAAATTCAACAAACTTATGTTCAGTTTGATGATCAAAAGGCCTTCCAAAACATTTACGAAGCTCGTTGGGCACTGGGTGCACGTTTCAAATTCTAAGCATATAATCGCTTTGGATTTTAATCTGTGCTAAATAAAGCCACGGCAAGTCATTGCCGTGGCTTTATTATTTGTAGCTACCATTTTTATGGAATATAAATGTGAACAACCAGTATCCAATTCAGTCAATAATTATCGCAGGTGGCGGCACAGCTGGCTGGATGGTAGCGGCCAAACTAAGCCATCACTTCTCAAAAACAAATGTAACCATTACCGTTGTTGAATCCAGTGAAATTGGTACAGTGGGTGTTGGTGAAGCAACCATTCCTACTTTGCGCCGCTTTTATCAGTCACTGGGAATGGATGACATGGAAGTAATGCGCAAAACCAATGCGACGGTAAAACTGGGTATTGAATTCAAGGATTGGTATAAACCGCACACATCTTTTATTCATCCGTTTGGTTTGTTTGGTCAAGATGCCAATGGCATTCGATTCCATCATTATTGGATGAAAGTGCGTGAGCTGGGTGAAATCGCACCACTAGAACAGTATTCACTAGGCATCGCTCTGGCGCGTGCCAACAAGTTTGAGTTTCCTGCAGAAAATCCATCGTCAGCGTTATCAGTATTTGATTGGGCGTTACATTTTGACGCAAGTTTATTTGGAAAACTAATGCGTGAATATGCAACTGCGCACGGTGTAATCCACAAAGACGCTAAAATTACAGCGGTAAATATAAATCCTGAAAATGGATTTATACAAAACTTACAACTTGATAACGAAGAAAAATTGCCTGGTGATTTGTTTATCGACTGTACCGGATTTCATGGATTATTAATCAATAAAGCAATGCAGACCAGCTATATCGATTGGAGCCAATGGCTGCTGTGTGACCGCGCTATGGCGGTGCAATCGGAATTGGTGGGTGAGCCAGCGGTGCGCACCGTTTCAAAAGCCCATAGCAGTGGTTGGCAATGGAAAATTCCGTTACAACATCGCCAGGGCAATGGCCATGTGTATGCCAGTAATTTTATTGATGATGAGCAGGCTGAGGCTACACTGCTACAGCATATTGATGGCAATGTTTTACATGCGCCGCGCAAATTCCAGTTTACTGCCGGGCGTCGCGCCCAGGCCTGGAATAAAAACTGTATTGCAATTGGCCTTGCTGCTGGTTTTCTGGAGCCCCTGGAAAGTACCAGCATTGCCTTGATTGAAACTGGCATTGAAAAAATTTGCGGGTCATTCCCTTATGCATTTTTCAATCAGGAAAAAATTGATCACTTTAATCAAGTGACTGCTACTGAGTGGGAGCGCATTCGCGATTTTATTATCCTGCATTACAAACTGAATCAGCGCGATGATTCAGAGTTCTGGCATTATTGTCGCGCTATGGCCTTGCCAGATTCGTTGCAGCAAAAAATTACTGCTTATAGTGAACAAGGGGATTTGTTGCATTACCCCTGGGAAATTTTTCATCCGGATTCCTGGCTGGCAATTTATAGTGGATTTAATCTCTATCCGAAAACATACAATAAAAATGTTGACCGACTAAATACCGCTTACCTCAAGCAAAGCTTGGCTGCTATGCGCAGTTCGATAGCGAATGCCGTTGCCGGTTTGCCGAGTCACCAGGAATTTATTGATCAGCATTGCAAAATGTCCATGGCATAAGGCAACCAGTTTATGAAACGAACGGAAAACCCGCTGGGGTCCATTTGTATTGTTGGTGGTGGCACGGCGGGCTGGATGGCGGCCAGTTTGCTAAGCAATATTTTGCAGGGCAGCAACACCAAAATAACCCTAATCGAATCAGCCGATATAGTGACTATCGGTGTCGGTGAAGCGACTGTGCCATCATTTATGGCCTTTTTGAAAGATGCTCGTCTGCCTGTTAAAGAATTTATGCAGGCGACAGCAGGCTCCATCAAACTGGGCATTCGTTTTGAAAACTGGTATCAACAAAACCATCATTTTCTCCATCCTTTTGGCAAGATTGGTCGCAATATTGACGGTCATGAGTTTTATCAAATCTGGTTAAAAACCCTGGCCGATGGCAATACAACCCGCTGGGTAGATCATTCACCGTCAGGCATTATGTCGGAAGAAAACCGCTTCATGACCGAAATGCAATTGGCGAATACTCCGTTGGCCAATTACGGTTATGCCGTGCATTTGGATGCTGCCTATGCAGCGCGTCATATGCGTGAAATTACGCTGGAGCGCGGCGTGCAGCGTATTGAAGGCACTGTGGCGAGTGTGCAAACGGATGAGCGGCAATTTATTCAATCGGTGCACCTCACCAATGGTCAAACCATTGAAAGTGATTTTTTTATCGACTGTACCGGTTTTAAAGGCCTGCTAATTTCAGAAACCTTGAAAGTGGTTTATGAAGATTGGTCCAATTACTTGCCCTGTAATCGCGCGGTTGCCGTGCAAACAGAAAATGTGGGTGATCCACTCGCGTACACAGTGGCTTCCGCACGCGCCGCAGGGTGGACCTGGAAAATTCCATTACAGCATCGCACCGGTAATGGTTATGTCTTTGCCGGCGATTATTGCTCTGATGATGAGGCGATTAATACCTTACTGGGTGTTGTCGATGGCAAATTGATTAATGAGCCGCGCGTAATTCCTTTTGTAAGCGGTATGCGAAAAAAAATCTGGCATAACAACTGTTTGGCGTTGGGGTTGGCGTCCGGTTTTATTGAGCCATTGGAGTCTACTGCGATTCATTTGGTTTACCGGATACTGGTACATTTTATTCGCAATTATCCGGATCGGCATTTTGATTCAAACCTGGAACAACAATGTAATCGTGAGATTGCACGCGATTACGTAGAAATTCGCGATTTTGTGATTTTGCATTACTGTACCACCAAACGCGATGACACCGCATTTTGGCGCTGGTGCCAGACAATGGAAATTCCTGAGAGTCTGCGTGAGAAGTTAGCGCAATTTAGTCATCGCGGGCAGTTACAGCATCACCCGGAAAATCTGTTTGGCGCAGACAGTTGGTATTCTATTTTAGAGGGAATGAATATTCGCCCTGAAAAATATCATCCGCTGGTTGATGTGCTTGATAGCCAAAAATTGGCGCAATCCTTGAGTCAGGGAGCAAAGGCTATTCGCGATACGGTGATGAAATTGCCAACGCACGGAGATTTTCTTCGTCAACATTGTCCAACAGAATAAATGTCTGGAAATAGGTTTATGCCAATGCAGATTTCGATACAGTCCCCAAGATACGCCCTGAACCCATCCACGGGGCGCGTCATCAGCATTCCTGCTGCTGACGGGCGCATAAACTGCATCGAAATCTGCCGCAAACACAGCGCGATTAATCACTAGTCAAAATCCGGTGCAACACAATGCCTACGAATAAATTCGGCGTGGCTAATTGCGCTTTTTCCTACCTGATCCAGAGTCTGCTTTATTTTCGCTAACTGCTCGGCGATACTTTGGTCGCTAAAATGATCTATGCGATTATCCGTCCGCGCAGGAACAATTCCAAAACCGTGATAAATACTCAACCAACTGGATTTTTCAAAAGCTTCGGGCTCGTGCTGTAAAATGTGGCCACTGCTTTTAAATAATTCAATTTTATGGGCGAGGCTTTCCGGAATTTCCATTGTCTGGCAATAGCGCCAGAATTCGGTATCGGTGCGCAGCGTGAGTTTGTAATGCAGCACGATAAAATCGCGAATACGCTCCATTTCATGTTGGTGGCGCCGATTCACTTCCGCAATCATGGCAGGGTCAAAGGACATATCCGGGAAAAATGTCAGCAAGTGAGTAATGCCGGTTTGAATTAATGAAATGCTCGTACTTTCCAATGGTTCAATAAAACCGGATGCCAAACCCAGTGCATAACAATTTTTATTCCAGACTTTTTTGCGACGGCCGGCCTTAAATGTAAAGGGTTTTGGTGTGGTAATTGGCTGCCCACGTATACTTTGTAATAAAGTCTCTTCAGCTTGTGCCCTATCCAGGAAGCGACTGCAAAACACATAGCCATTACCAGTGCGATGTTGCAGTGGAATTTGCCACATCCAACCGGCATCCAGCGCAGTAACCCGTGTGTAAGGTGCGGGCTCACCGGTATTTAGCGATTGCACTGCGACGGCGCCATCACACAGTAACCATTTCTGCCAGTCTTCGTAACCCGTGTTCAGGGTCTCTTCAATTAATAAACCTTTGAAGCCGGTACAATCAATAAATAAATCGCCCGCAATCAGCTCTCCATTATCCAGCAGCACTGATTCAATAAAGCCATCGCTTTCGCGCAGGTTTACTTTTTCAATTTTTTGGTCGATATGGGTAACTCCACGCGAAATAGACAGTTCACGCAATACCTTGGCATAGAGTGACGCATCAAAATGATACGCATAAGAGAAATCCGCCAGTGGGTTGTTAGGGGTTTCTTGCGGCTGGGCGAAATTATTGTGTTTGGCGAGTTGCGTCCCAATCGAATAATCATGTAAATCTGCAGTGGGATTATTTTTTTTCAAGCGATAAAAATAATGCTGGAATTCAATGCCGCTGAAGTTAATGCCGTAATCCGCAAAGGGATGAAAGAACTTGTCACCGTGTGTGCGCCAATTTTCAAATTGAATGCCCAGTTTGAAGCTGGCCCGGGTTGCACGAATAAACTCCAGCTCATCAAGGCCGACTGAATTATTGAACTGCACAATACTGGGAATGGTAGCTTCGCCGACACCCACAGTGCCAATAGTCGTGGATTCGATCAGGGTAATATCAATGGGTCTGCTTTGGGCAAAACGCGAGAGGCTGGCTGCTGCCATCCATCCGGCAGTACCGCCGCCGACAATGACTATTTTTTGAATGGGCGCATGTTGAACTGATGGGTGCGACATTACGTGGGTTCCTGCAAAAAGTTGTTACCGTTTTTATTGGGAGTCGCGCTAGAGTTGTTGGCCATCTGGGTGGCCTGATGGATTGGTATCATAGCCCAATGTCTGACTGGATGGGCAAAAAATAACGGTTGGTATAAACCAGCCCCTGTTGTGCGATAGCGAAATTTAATACTGCATAAGTGTGATTGTCGTTTGGTCTGTGACTGTGGGAAAATGAAAAAAATTATAGCTATTAAAACAGCGGGCATTTCATAAACCTGTGGTCGCTGGCCACATTTAAAATGCTACAGAAATCGTATGAAAAAAATAGTGATTGTCGGCGGTGGTACTGCGGGCTGGATGAGTGCGCTGATTATGGCGCGCCAGTGGAACACCCGGAAGGTTCAGATCGAATTACTGGAATCGCCCGAAGTGGGGATTATCGGTGTGGGTGAGGGGTCTACACCTGCGCTGAAAGTATTTTTTGATTTGCTGGGCATTGCCGAAGCCGAGTGGATGCCCGCGTGCAACGCCACTTATAAGTGCGGCATCAGTTTTGAAAACTGGTCGACACGTGCGGGTTATGAGCGCTATTTCCATCCGTTTTCTGCTGCATTGGATCGCCAGACCTTACCCATGTTTATGCACAATGTGCAGGCGCGTCTGCGCGGTGCTGATCTTTATGCCCATCCGGATCGTTTTTTTATTGCATCGCGCATCGCGCGCGAATGTCTGGCGCCGGTCGCGCCGGAAAATTTTCCCTTTGATGTTCACTATGGCTATCACTTTGATGCCGTCTTGCTCGGGCAATTCCTGCGTAAAAAAGCCATTGCGCGCGGTGTTGTCCACCGTGTCTGCCATATCGCGCAGGTACAGCAGGATGATGCAGGTAATATCGCCGCCCTGGTAACTGATACAGGTGAAGTGCACGCCGCTGATTTTTTTGTCGATTGCACCGGCTTTGCCAGTTTGCTGTTGCAAAAAACCTTGCAGACACCCTTTGTGAGTTACCGCAATAATTTATTGAATGATGCGGCGGTCGCCATGCCCTCGGATATCGGCGAAAAAATTCCCTCGGAAACGGTTTCTGCGGCATTGAAAAATGGCTGGGCCTGGAAGATTCCATTAACCAATCGTTACGGCAATGGCTATGTATATAGCTCGCAATTTTGTTCCGCCGATGAAGCCGAACACGAATTGCGTGCACGCTTGGGATTACTGGAGGCTGATATTCCGGTGCGCCATTTAAAAATGAAAATTGGTCGCGCGCAGGAGCACTGGGTAAAAAATTGCCTGGCGGTCGGTTTGTCGCAGGGGTTTATTGAACCACTGGAGGCAACCGCATTATTTTTAGTGCAGCAAACCGTCGCCATCTTTGCGGAAGATTTTATCCGCGGTGAATTTACTGATCGTTACCGCGCTGAATTTAATCAGCGCATCAATGGCCATTTTGATGGTGTGCGCGATTATATTGTCACCCATTACAAAACCAGTTCACGCACCGATACAGAATATTGGCGAGCCAATACTGCCGATCAGCAGGATGTGTCGGAAATTATGTTGGAACTCTATAGCAGCTGGTTTGCGGGAAAAGATCTGGCGGCAGAGGTGCAGCGCCTGAATATTTCCAGTTATTACCCGGCGCCCTCCTGGTACTGCATTTTGGCGGGCATGGGCATTTTGCCCAAGGCCGATCAAGTACGTAAACCAACTGCAGAAGAAGCGCGTTTTGATTTATCCACAATGGATAATTTTTTACGCCGCTGCACGCTGAATTTTTCGGATCATCGAACGTTCTTGCTGCAGCAAGCTAATCAAACCTCGTCAAAATAATTTTTTTGCAAGCCGGGTGCGAGAGTAAATTTTTTTAAAAAAAAGCCCCGCAGTAGCGGGGCGAACAAAGGAGAGCAGATCATCAGCTGGGGGAATTACTTCCCCCGGTCATACTTAGAACTTGGCGCGTACACCCAGGGTGTAACGGGCTTCATACACGTTTTGGTTAACCACTACGTCTTCCCATTGCATGTAAGTTTCTTCGTACTCTTCGGTGATGTTGGTGCCTTGCAAGTACACAGTCAGGTTGTCATTGATGTCATAGCTGACTGACGCATCCACATAAGTGGTTGGTGCTTGCCACCAGGCCGCCGGGCTACCGTCATTCCAGGCGCGACCAATAAAGCGCTCACTGCGATAGTTGTAGGCAACACGCGCTTGCCATTGCTCATACTCGTACCAAACTACGGCGTTAATCTGGTTTTCAGAATTGTCGGCCATTGGCATGGTTTTGCCGTAGAAGTCTTTCTCGCCACCGGTACCGTCAGTGAAGGTGTAGTTGATGGTAGTACCCAAACCGCTCCATGCACCTGGCAGGAAGTCGAAGGCTTGTTGGTAGCCCAGTTCCAAACCTTTCACTACGCCACCCTCGGTGTTGTCGCGCGTAGTCAGGTCGATAGTCTCGCCCGGTCTGCGGTTAACGCCATCGGAATCCGCAACGGTCGGGATTTGCACGGTGGTGGTGGCAATAGAGGTTTCTACATCCACACGGAATGCGCCCAGGCTGACCATACCGCTATCGCTGAAGTACCACTCGTAGCTCAGGTCATAGTTGTCTGCACGCCATGGCTCCATGTAAGGGTTGCCGTTTTGTGAGGCGCTCACTACCTGGAACACGCCCAGTTCAGGGTTGTTGTTGGTGGTGTAGGTGCGGCCCAGCCCCAGGTCGTTGGCATCCAGTTGAGTCATGGTTTTTGAGTAAGCCAGACGCAGTTTGGTGTCATCGGTGGTATCAAAGGCGATATTGAAACGCGGCAGGAAGTCATTGAAGGTGCGCTCAACGACATCGCTGCTGGCGATAGTCGGTGCAACGCCATCCAGCGCCGGATACACAGTGCCGTTGACGGTCACTTTGGTGGTATCAACCGATGGAATGAATTGGGTGATATCCAGGCTGGTTTCAATGTATTGCATACCGAAGTTAGCCTGATAAGGCAGGCCCGCTTCGCCTTCAAATGATCCCTGGAAGTAGAAAGTCTGGGTTTGGTCTTCAACGGTGTAGCTCTGCGCGCCGTCTTTCTGCTTCACGTTGCCCGGGTAGAGAGCTTCGTGGAAGGCAAACGCATTTTTCATGGCTTTGGGGTTGATGAAGTAATAACTATTGCCATCACTCGCAGGGCCAAAGTCACTTACCTGATGGATATATCCCAAATCTTGCAATTCGGTGAACTTGAAGGTTTTGGCAATAGTATCGCCACCAGAAACGCCTGGAATACCGGAGTCTTTCCACTTGGAATAAACGGTGACATTGTTACCGCTAGCGTCTTTCACCGTGAAAGGTGCGATCAGGTCATATTGGTTGCGCTCGATTTCACGATCGCCAAAGCGGTAGCCGAAATCTACTTTTACACCATCATCAAACTGGTAGGTACCGTCGAAACGGAATACGTCCAGGGTGGATTCTTCATCGCGGTTTTGATGGGAGAAGGCGGATACCAGTCCGTAGCTGTCGATGTCCTGGCCAAAACCTTGCGGGTATTGGATGCTGGGGTGATCACCGGAGAAATCGGCTACTACCGGTACGCGCTCGCCATTGGGGCCATAACCGCCCGGGTTAACTGGCGCTTTTACACCGCCGTAGCTGGTTTGCAGGCCGGATTGCATACCGCTGGTAATCAGCGCATCGGCGAAACTGCTGGTATGGTCGTTGGTGGCATTGCCATGGGCGTAGCGCACTGTACCGCTGAAGTTATCGTTGAAATCGATATTGGCTTGCAGGTTGAAGTTCAGGGACTCGCGGTCATCCATTTGGGTTTCGCCTTTGGCGATAACTCGCAGGGCTTCCAGATTGGTCACGGATGAGGTGTAGAAGTCTTTACCGTTACCACCCACGGCTTTACCACGATTAACCAGGGTATCCAGATCCGGATTTACCCAGTCATATTGCGCCCAGGAGTTGTCGGCGATCAGGCCGTTTACGTAATCGCCCTGGTCCATCTTGGTGTAGAACACATCGGCAACCAGCTCAATGCTGTCGTTCACCTGGAATTGCGCGGTACCGGAAATCCCGGTGCGCTCGCGCTCGGCGGTGCGGTTGGTTACGCCGTAATCGATGGTGCCGAATACCTGGTCATTGGTATCGCCATCGCCAGTGAGGTCAGCCGCAGTACCTTGCCCCGGCCAATCACCATTCTCGTTATAGCCGCGGAACCACCAGTCGCTGTACATCCCGTAGCGGAAGTTCGCCAGGGTGGCCTTGGAGTTGGAAACGCTGAGCAAGGCGCCGAAGTTGTCGCCGTTGTTAAAGCCCGCGAAACCGGAAATTTTGTGACCGATATCGTCATCAGTGTATTTGCCCTGTGAGCCTTCTGCGGCACCGGCAAATGTCCAGCCATCATCCAGGTCGAAGGGACGGCGGGTTTTCAGGTCGATAGTACCGGCAACACCGGCGGCCAGCGTCGAGGCCTGGGCCGATTTCACTACGTCCACGCGCGACAGCAATTCAGCCGGGATATCGGTGAAATCTGGTTGCGCGGTGGTGATCGAACCTGCGCTCAGGAATTGCTCGCCATTCAACAAGGTGCTGACCTGGGGCATACCGCGTACGTTAACGGTTGAGCCTTCACCCGCATTGCGGCGGATCTGGATACCTGGGACACGCTGCAGCGAGTCGGCGATGGTGGTATCGGGCAGTTTGCCAATGTCTTCGGCGCTGATGGCATCAACCACTGAACCTGAGTCGCGCTTAACGCTCACGGAGTTGGCTAACGAGGCCTTGATACCGGTAACCACAACTTCCTCAACCTGATCCCCCTGGGCAAAGGCGGTGGTGGCAACACTGGCGGCGATGATGGTGGACAGTAACTTTCGGTTAAAACTTGCAGAAGTTTTCATGCGTGCGTCCTCTAGTTTGTGCTTGTTATAAAAAACAAACCTGCTTTTCGAAGGCCGAAAAGGCAGGCTGTCTATCGGGATGATTTGGGTATCTACGTACCCTTGGCATCCATTAAAACGGCGCAATCCTAGATGTAAACGTTTACATTTTCAAACGATTTGTCATGAAGATATGGTAGGAATCACTGTTTTACGGGTGAAGTTATTTATTGTTATTTTTTGCGCCGCTGCGATTTATGTTTTTATCTTTATGAAAACAAAGGATTTTATTTTTTAATACTATTTGTATTGGTAAATGAATAGTTGTTTTGTGCGCCAGTAAAAATAGCCGTAAATTTGCAAACGTTTACAAATCGCAGCTTTTAATGACAAATTTTCCGACAGTTTTTACGGCCTGGTTGTTATGGCCAGATTGGCCAATGTAGTCGGTATAAGCAGTTCACTTAGCTGCTTCATGGGCAAGCCATCTTGATATCTAGCATTTTAATAGTTATGTTATATTGTAACATTCTATTGAGGTGCTTTATGAACCCGTTACCAGTGACACTCTTATCCGGCTTTCTCGGCGCCGGCAAAACTACCTTGCTCAATCACTTGCTGAATAATCGCGCCGGCCTGCGTGTGGCGGTGATTGTGAATGACATGAGCGAGGTGAATATCGATGCGGCGCTGGTGAACAACCAGGTCGAGCTGCGGCGCGCCGAAGAAAAACTGGTGGAGCTGAGCAATGGCTGTATCTGCTGCACCCTGCGCGAAGACCTGCTGGTAGAGGTGCGCCGTTTGGCGCAAGAGGAGCGCTTTGATTATCTGGTGATTGAGTCGAGCGGTATTTCCGAACCGCTGCCAGTGGCAGAAACCTTTACCTTTGCTGATGAGCATGGTCAGAGTCTGTCACAAATCGCGCGCCT
The DNA here is from genome assembly GCA_021151615.1 of Cellvibrionaceae bacterium. Lineage (GTDB taxonomy): Bacteria > Pseudomonadota > Gammaproteobacteria > Pseudomonadales > Cellvibrionaceae > Cellvibrio. The sequence continues at coordinate 66,233 of JAGKXA010000002.1, forward strand.
GGATACGCTGGTGACCCTGGTTGACGGTGTGAATTTTCTGGAGGACTACTACGCCGCCGAATCGCTGCAGCAAATTGGCGCAAGCCTGGGTGAAGACGATGAGCGTTATCTGGCGGAATTGTTGATCGAGCAAATTGAATTTTGCGATCTGTTGTTAATTAGCAAAACCGATTTAATCAGCGCGGAAAAATTACAGGAGCTGACGCGTGTATTGCAGTGCTTGAATCCTGCTGCAGAAATTATTCCCATCAGTCATGGCCAGGTGCCGCTGGAAAAAATCCTCAACACCCACAAATTCAGTTTTGAAAAAGCACAGCAAGCAGCAGGTTGGTTAAAGGAATTGCGCGGTGAGCATCAACCGGAAACGCTGGAATACGGAATAGAACATTTTATTTATCGCGCGCGCCGGCCATTTCATCCGCAAAAAATTTACGATTTTTTTAACGCGAGTGTGGCGCAGGCGACCGCGGAAAATTCGTTAGCGAAACAAAGCCGTTTACTGCGTTCCAAAGGATTTTTTTGGCTGGCCTCGCGCCCGCAGGTCGCCGGTTTTTGGCAACAGGCGGGCGGCGTTGCGCAGCATGGTGCAGCGGGCCTATTTTGGAGTGGAATTCCCGCCGATGAATGGCCAGAAGATGCGGAGCAGCGCGCAGAAATTTTAAAAAATTGGCAAGAGCCTTTTGGTGATAGGCGCCAGGAATTGGTATTTATTGGTCAGCATTTGGATCAGAAGTCTATGCGTGAAGCATTGGATAGCTGCCTGCTGAGCGATGCGGAATTTGCGCGCGGTGAGCAGTATTGGCTGCGCTTGCCTGATCCTTTTTCCGCGTGGATGGAAGAGTAATCCGTTTTTTTTGTTGGGTGAAAAAATCACAAAAAGTCGCCGAATTCATTCAGAAATCGTTCATGGCGACAGGTTCATTCTGGTGTCAACACAAAGGAAAACCTCCGCTGTGTAACAAGATGTCTAACGGCGAAATGCCTAACTAAGAATGACTAGCCACGAGGAATGCATCATGAAAAAGTTAATCAGTGTAAGCAGTTTGATGTTGAGTGTTTTGTTCTCTGCCAATGTGTTGGCCGCAGCGTTTGGCAACCGGTAAACGTATGCACAAGCCAATGACGCTGACTAAACGTCTGGATAAAAGCTCGCCGCAATTATTTAGCCTGGTGGTGGTGGATTCTGGTTCCAGCGTAAGTATTCAACCCCAGGCTAGCGTGAGCGATGTGGCAGCGCCAGTGTCGAGTGCAGTGTCCGGTGGCAAGGTGAATGTGCAGGATATCAGCATCACTCGCTAATACCGGGTTTGGCTGGTGCAAATGGCTGTGTAGAATGCTGGCCTTCTGCGTAACAAGGCCAGCCTTATGAGTGACCCGATTATTCCTGCCAGCTCCAGCACCGCGCCCGGCAACTCTGCCGGGCGTTCGTTAATTCCCACCAATATCATCACCGGTTTTTTGGGCGTGGGCAAAACCACTGCCGTCCGCCATCTGTTATCGATTAAACCTGCGGACGAAGTCTGGTCAGTACTGGTGAATGAGTTTGGCGAAATCGGTATAGATGGCGCTCTGCTAAAAGACGTGAATGCCCATGTGCGCGAAGTGCCCGGTGGATGCATTTGCTGCGTTGCCGGGCTGCCGATGAAAATGGCCTTGAATATGCTCATCGCCAAAACCAAACCGGATCGCATTTTGATTGAACCAACTGGCCTCGGTCACCCGGAAGAAATTATTAATACGCTCACTGGCGAGTATTACGACAGCGTGCTGGATTTGCGCGCAACAATTACGCTGGTGGATGCACGTAAACTCAGCGATGAGCGCTACCTCAGCAATGCCAACTTCAATGATCAAATTGCGGTAGCCGATGTGCTGGTGGCCAATAAAATTGATCTGGCGTCGGCTGATGATCATGTCAAATTTGAGGCGTTGGTCGATCAATTTCAACCTGCTAAAGCAGCGGCGTTTGCGGTGAGTCAGGGGCAGTTGCAACTGGAATGGCTGGATTATCCGCGCGCGGCTCATCAGCTCACTCATCCGCACCATCACGCTGCGCAATTTCAAGCGGCGCGCAATAACCCTTTGAGCCCGCAGCGCGAGTTATACAACGCAGCGATCAGCTTGCCGGAAGGGCAGGAATTTTTGCGCCGCGAAAATGCGGGCCAGGGTTTTTATTCCTGTGGCTGGATGTTCCAGCCGCAGATTCGTTTTGACTTCAATCAAGTGTTTGGCTGGTTGAGTGGCTTGTCACTGGTGCGCGCCAAGGCAGTGCTCAATACTGACCAGGGCCTGTTTATGTTTAACGCTGAGCAGGGCGTATTAAGTGTTAACCAGTTGCCGCAGGAGATTGAACTGGATCTGGCCGATAGCCGTATTGAATTGATTGATGATCAACCGATTGATGGCGACAGCTACGAATCGGTGCTGCTTGGTTGTCGGGTTTGACGGTGGGTTTGGTTGTCCAGGTTGAAAAAGCAATCAACAAAATTTGCACAATGCGGGTGCAACTGCAGTGGAAAAGCGCCAGTCTGATACAGGAAATCTCACCAACTTAACGGTATTGGTCTAAGGTTAAAGGTAGAGTTCGCACCGGAAAACTCACTACAACAAATACCTTTTCAGGGGTCAAATAATATGATGTTACTCCTTTCTCTACTGGCGATTTGGGCCCTGGTGGCTGTGCTGGTGTATCGGCAAGTGGCTTTGGCCGCTGCCTCTGCCATAGTATTAATTGCCTGGTTGGTGTTGGGGGCAGTAACGCCCATGCTTTATTCGCCTTGGCTGCTTGCGCCCCTGGCGCTGGTGTTGGTGGTGTTAAACGTTCCCGCCGTTCGTCGTTCAGCCTTGACCAAACCGGTATTTAACACCTTGAAAAAATCCATGCCGCCGATCAGTGCTACCGAGCGCGATGCGCTGGAGGCGGGCACTACCTGGTGGGAAAAGCAGCTTTTTAGTGGCAAGCCCGACTGGAACGAGTTTGCGCAAATCAGCCTGCCGCAACTCACCGCTGAGGAGCAGTCCTTTCTGGATAACGAAGTGAGCGAGCTGTGTTCGCTACTGGACGAATGGAAAATCCAGAATGATTTGAAAGACCTGCCACCGGAAGCCTGGCAGTACCTGAAAGATAAAAAATTCTTTGGTTTGATTATCCCCAAGGAATACGGCGGGCTGGATTTTGGCCCCCACGCGCAAAGCCGCATCATGAGCAAAATCGCCAGCCGTTCCGGTACCGCAGCGGTCACGGCAATGGTGCCCAATTCCCTTGGCCCTGGCGAATTGTTGGTGAAATACGGCACCGAGGAGCAGCGTCAGCGCTGGCTGCCGGGTTTGGCTAACGGTACCGAGATTCCCTGCTTTGGTTTGACCGGCCCTGAGGCCGGTTCCGATGCTGGCTCAATTCCCGATACCGGTATCGTCTGTAAAGGTATGCATGATGGCCAGGAAGTGGTTGGCTTGAAGCTCACCTTCAGCAAACGCTGGATTACCCTTGCGCCTGTAGCAACCGTTGTGGGTCTGGCATTCAAACTATACGACCCTGAAGGCTTGCTCGGTGACCCGGCCAAAAAAGAATACGGTATTACCTGTGCATTGATCCCGGCTAAACACCCGGGAATAGAAATTGGTCAGCGCCACAACCCGGGTTCGCCCTTCATGAACGGGCCTATTTTCGGTACCGATGTGTTTATCCCAATCGATTGGATTATCGGCGGTGCCGCTATGGCCGGTAAGGGCTGGCGCATGTTGATTGAATGCCTTGGAGCCGGTCGAGGTGTTTCCTTGCCATCCTTGTCTACTGCCAGTGGTGAGATGAATTATCGCTTGGTTGGGGCCTATGCGCGCATTCGTCGCCAGTTCAATACGGAAGTGGGCAAGTTTGAAGGCGTGCAAGAGGCAACGGCAGAAATTGCAGCCAGCGGTTATGCATTGGAAGCCATGCGCCAATTCGTCACCAAAGGGTTGGAAACCGGCGCGCCTTCGGTAATGACGGCGATGGCGAAATACCATGCAACCGAAATGATGCGCAAATCGGTAGAGCACTCGATGGATGTAGTGGGCGGCCGTGCGATTCAAAAAGGCCCGCGCAATTTCCTGGTGGCCTCCTATCATTCGGTGCCGGTTGCCATCACGGTAGAGGGGGCAAATATTTTGACCCGTTCGCTGATGATTTTTGGTCAGGGCGCCATGCGTTGCCATCCTTTCCTGTTTGAAGAAATGCAGGCGATGGAATTGGCCGATACTGATGAAGCCTTGAAAAAATTCGACAAGCTGTTCACCAGTCACCTGGGCCACATTGCCAACAATATGCTACGCGCAAAAATCCTCGGTTTCCTCGGCGGGCGTTTCAGCAGTGTGCCGGCCAACGCCGATGATTTCAGCAAGCGCTGGTACCAGCGCATTAATTTGTTAAGTGCGTCGTTGGCGTCCATGTCCGATATCGCCTTGGGGATTTTGGGCGGCAACTTAAAGCGCCGCGAATTGTTGTCAGCGCGGTTGGGCGATGTGCACAGCCAATTATTTATCGCCTGCTCGATTTTGAAATTCCATTCGGCGCACCCGCGCACCCGCGCTGAAGATGCCCATGCGGAATATGCGTTGACGCGCGCACTCTTTATTGCACAGGAAGCGCTGCGTGATTTTGCTGATAATTTCCCGCAAAAATGGATCGCCAAAACGATTCGCTTTGTGACTATGCCCTGCGGAAAAATTGTTAATAAACCCAACGATAATTTAATTCGCGAATTGGGCGATTTGATTATGGAAGAAAATCCGGTGCGACAAATGCTGGCGCAGTATTTGTACGTGAGTCACGACCCGCAAGATGCTGCTGGTCGTGTGGAAAGTACTTACCAATTATTGTTGTCACTGGGGCCTGTATGGCAAGCGTTCCTGAAAGCCAAAAATACTGGCAAGATTTCCGGTGCGACTACGGAAGAACTCGCCAAAGATGCGGCAGCGAAAAATATCATCCAACCGCATGATGTAGCGCGCGTAGTGGAATACGATGCACGCCGTTTCGACTGCTTGTTAACCGATGCTTTTGATAGACTGTAATCATTGAATAAGTCGTAAGCATCGATCAGTAGTCATAAATAGTTGTCAGGATGAATAATAAAAAACCCGCTGCGGCGGGTTTTTTATTGGATGGCACAGGCCAGGTTATTTTTCACGGGGTAACCAATCAAAAATATCAACGGTGGGGTCATGCTGTTAGCTCATCGACGGCTAACACACAGCAATTTCTTCCCTGCTCTTTGGCGCGGTAAAGTGCGTTATCGGCACGTTTGAAGCTACTGGCAAAATCCTCATCTGGCAATTTATCGCTAACGCCAAAGCTGGCGGTTACGGCAAGTGGGTTGTCCGGTTCAAATTCGGTATCGTAAATAATCAGGCGAATTTTTTCGGCCAGGGCAATGGCAAATTCCTTGCGTGTGCTCGGCAGAATAACCACGAATTCCTCGCCACCCCAGCGTCCGAGAAAATCCTGCGGGCGAATGGCTTTATTGATAATCGCGGAAATTTGTTGCAAAACCCGGTCGCCCGCATCGTGGCCGCGGCGGTCATTAATACGTTTGAAGTGGTCTATATCGATAATCATCAATGCAAAATCCGGTGCGTTTTTGTGTTCGTCCTTTTCTTTATTGAAGATCATCAACGTGGCAACAATCTGGTCGATGCCAAAACGGTTGTAGGCTTGGGTCAGGGGATCGACCGTGGAGAGGCGCCGGAATTTGTCGGTCTCCAATTGCAGTTGTTGGTTATTGCTGCTCAATTCATTAATGATTTGCACATCGTGTTTGGTTTGCTGATGCAATTGGATCAGGCGGAGGATGGCGTAGGAAAAAATTCCGAGCATCCAGCAGGCGAGGATAGACAAATACCAGTGCTCGGCGCTGATCCACTCGCCGACAAACTCGATTTTTTCGACTTGCACATCGTGTGGGCCGGGTTGCATCCCTTCGACAAAATCAATGCCCATAGACACACTGCGGGTAAATTCGGGGCGCGATAAACTGCGCGGAATATCGTATTGGCCGAGCCACCAGTCGGCGACAAAAAACTCATCCATATTGAGTTGGATTTCCTTGTTTAAATCCCGCGTATGCAGAGTCAGGGCCTGGAATTTGGTGCTGTTTGCATCCTCCGGTTTGGAATAGGCCGGATTGGTGTTGCGGATGTACAAGCGCAGTTTGTTGGCGCTGCCGGTGTAGTTGAGTTTGAGGTTGATGTGGTTAAAGCCGGATAAATCCGCTGGGCTTTGCTGCTCAGGCGTGCCAAATAAAAAATTAAAACTGCATGCGAAATACTCGCTTTTGTCATCCTCCGGATACACGCAGCGCCACCGGTTTTGCTGTTGGTCTACCCAAAAGGCCGCCGGGGTTCCGTCAATTTGGTTGGAGGCGTAGAAGTAGGAAATAAAATCGGGATTGGGCCAAGCCAGCAGGCGTTTTTTAGGGAAGTACTCCAGGGCAATCACCGCCAGCAGGGTCGCCAAAATGGCCAACAGCAGTACGGAGTTGAAGCTCTTGTCATTCATGGCGGGGCGTCATGCTCACGGGCGAAAAGTGTTGTAAGTATTGGCCAGTTTGCAGAAATTGCCATATTTATCCGTTAGTTAATTGCGCTTTATTATGTTACGCAAAGTGCTTGCGGCGGCTATCAACCCAAATCTTCCCCAGATAGCGGCAATCACCAGCCACAGTAGCGGTAGCGGGTAATCCTGGCGGAAAAATTTGCGGTAAAAGCGGCTCATACCCTTGTGTTTGTGCCACTCCACAAACAGCGGACGGCTTTTGCTGCAGGTGCCCTGGGCGTGGTTGAAAGGGGCATTGGGCACGAACAGAATGTCCCAGCCGGCACGCCTGCAGCGCATGCACCAGTCCAGGTCTTCGCAATGAAGAAAATAGCCTTCATCCCATAAGCCGACTTGGGTCAGCGCCTCCGGTTTTACCAACATACAGGCACCGGAAATGGCTTCGACGGCAATTGGTGCTGCGGGCAGCGGCTGTTGATGCAGGTTGAAATCCACCAGCAGATCCGGCCAGCGCTTGGCCAAACCTTGCAAGCCAAAACTGCGTACCAGGGTGCGGCCGGGGGTTGGCGTCAGGCGGCGGCCGCCAGCTTGTTCAGTGCCGTCAGGGTTTAATAGCAGGCCGCCGGCCATCCCCGCCTTGGGGTTTTGCAGCAAGGTTTGGTAAAGCCGGGTTACGCTGTCCGATCCGCAAATACAATCCGGATTCAGGAAAAATAAAAACGGCTGGCTGGCGGCAGTTGCACCTATGTTGCAGGCTTTGGCAAAACCCAGGTTGGCACTGTTGCGGATAATCTTCACCCGCGCATCCTGTGCGAACCTTGCCTCTACCAGCGCGAGGCTTTGATCGTGCGAGTCGTTATCCACCAGGATCACTTCGCTGGTTTGGTCGATAACGGCAGCAATAGCCTCCATCAACACCGGGCCGGCGTTGTAGTTGACGATAATGGTGGAGATGGGGATGAGGGTCACAAGAATTCCTGCCTGAAAATCAGGCCGCGAGCATAGCGGATGCGTGCGCAGGCTGCATCAATCAGGCGCATTCCATGGGCAAGTTCATCAATTTACAGTAGTATGCCAAGCCATTTGCGCGCCCTTGTGCGCCAGAGCGATTTTCCAGCGGAGATGATTC
>JAGKXA010000038.1 GCA_021151615.1 Cellvibrionaceae bacterium
TATTTATCGCAATGTAAATGCGCGCCTGCCACTGCAACGCGGCGGTTGGACGCACATGTACAACAACCTCTATGACGGCATTACCGACTCCGGTATCAATGTGCGTCAGGCCGGTTACTCGCTGATTGAAAGCAACTGGTTCCAGAATGCCAAAAACCCTATTACCTGCCGTTACGACAGCAGCAACTGCGGTTTCTGGGATCTGCGCAACAACAACGTGAAATCGCCAGCGGATTTTGCCACCTACAACATTACCTGGAGCAGTGGCGGCACCATCGACGCGACTAACTGGACGACGACGGCCCCTTTCCCGATTAGCATTCCTTACAGCTATTCACCCGTCACTCCGCAGTGCGTTAAAGACAAGTTGGCAACGGTTGCCGGTGTAGGTAAAAACGGTGCGACTTTGACCTCAGCTGTGTGCGGTGGTGCCAGCAGTTCAGTAGCCAGTTCGGTAGCGCCAAGCTCCGTGCCAGCGTCGAGCAAAGCGTCGAGTTCAATTGCACTTAGCTCTATGCCTGCGTCCAGCAAATCCTCAAGTTCAGTGGCGGCAACTTCTACCAGCAAGTCGTCCAGCTCGGTAGCAACCAGTACCAGTAAATCGTCCAGTTCTGTGGCGACGACATCCAGCAAAGCCAGCAGCAGTGTTGCAACTACCCAAGGCAACTGCAGCTATGTGATTGTGAACAACTGGGGCTCAGGTTTTGTGGGCGCGATTCGTATTACCAACAAAGGTACCAGCGCAATTAATGGCTGGAATGTGAGCTGGAAATACGCTAACGGCACCACGCTGACCGGCACCTGGAACGCTAATGTCTCTGGCAGCTATTCAGCGAGCAACCTGAGCTGGAATGCGGTTATCCAACCTGGCCAAACCGTTGAGTTTGGTTTCCAGGGCAACCACACCACGGCAGAAACCCCGGTAGTGACTGGTTCAGTCTGCAATTAATTTTTACTCCGGTAACAATAAAAAACCGATGGCGCAAACCATCGGTTTTTTTATATATCGCCAATGACAACCCGCCAATGGCGCAGGTATCTTATTCCCTACCGTGTAAAACCTCAGCAGCAACAAATACACATTTTGCGTGTATTTCATACATCGAGGAAATTACCAAAGCATTGGTAATAATTGTTTACGATTGTCAGTGGGTTAATATTGCGCTCCCTCGCCTCGGCAATATCACAAAATATGTTCGTATAAAAACTTCGCCACCCCATCCTCATGATTAGGCAATGCGCGTAGTGCGGTGGGAAACAGCTGTTTTAATGTTTCGCTGGCATTGCTCATGACAACCGGGTGGGCCACGGTGCGAAACATTTCCACATCGTTAAAGCCATCACCAAACGCCATCGCATTGGCTAGCGGAAAATTCAGCAGTTGCATCAACCTGATGAGTGAATGGCCCTTGGAAATATTTTGCGGCATGGTTTCCAGATAATAATCATCGGAAAACGTCAGGTGAATCGGTAGCGGCGGCAGTTGCAGGATTTGCGCCTTCACTTTCTGTAATTTTTCGTTCTCACCGTAAAACAAAATTTTTAACGCAGGGGTTTCGAGCATTTGTTGCAAACTAATCTGGCGATAAAAAAATTGCGATTGTTCATGGGCGCTCAACATGGATTCACAGGGCGCTGTTACCAGCCATTCGGAATCGGTATACATATTCAAATGCACATCAAATTGTTCAGCGAGCGGTAGCAGGGCTGCGTTGACGGCGAGTGGCAAGATCTCGCGGCTAATCAACTCGCCCGCGCCATTATGAATCATCGCGCCGTTAGCAGTAATTGCCGCTATGCCGCCGCCCAGTTGCTCAATGTAAGCACGAATGTCCTGGTAGTGGCGCCCGGTGGCGATGATCAGGTTAGCGCCGCGCGCTTTTAATTCCTGCAGCGTGCGGATCGTCAGTGGCGAGAGTTCATGCTCATCGTTGAGCAGGGTTCCATCCATATCGAAAATAAAAGTGTCGGGAGCTGATGACTGCTCAAACATACAAAACCCCAAATCGAGAATAATTCGTAGCCCGTATGGAGTGTAACGAAATACGGGGCATTTTTGACTCTGGTTTGAAAGCCGTTAATAAAACCGACCCGCATTCCGTTAGACTCCTTGCGGGCTACGTTTTTGGAGCCCAATCGATTGACAATATTCCCTTGCGAGCATAGCGATGAAAACTGGAGTGGGGCCAGTCGGCTACGCACTCGACAAGATGGTGTTTAACCGGATTGTAATGGATGTAATCAATGTGGTTATTCATATCTTCATCATCGCGAATTGTGTGTTCCCAAAACCGCCGCTGCCACAGGTTGTACTCACCGCGCCCATTGGCAGCGAGCACCACTCCTTTTTTCAGAAGTTTGTGTGTGTATAGGGATTTAATCAACCGCCAGCGCGACGGGTAATTATCGTCACCTGCAGGTAAGGTAAAAAGTGCATGAATATGTTCAGGTAAGACAACAATCGCTTCCACTTGAAATGGCTTGCGCGCTTTTGCTTGCCGAAACGCATCGCGCAATTCTGCGATATGCTCTACTAACAAACGAGAACTTCTATCCTGCAGCGTCACTGTAAAAAAATAACACCCACCCTTAACTCGATTCCGTCGATAAAGCACCATAACAATTCCTTGTATTTGCGTATTTGCGTAGCCCGTATGGAGCCTAGCGAAATACGGGGCTGTTGATCTTGATTTTGATGCTGATTTTTTAATTCTCTCTTCGAAAAAGCAACCCCCGCATTCCGTTAGACTCCATGCGGGCTACGTTTCTTCTCCGGCGCAGAGGCACATGAAACCCATCCTCTCACGAACACCCCTAAGCCTCCCGGAAACACCAATAACAAATGCCCCGCCTCAAACATCGCCGCTGCGCGCCCCAGCTTTCACTACCCAGGCGAGTAGTAATTTCTCTGGGCAAATTCCATTTGTAATTGTTGCGGTTCATGTTTTTGGTGTGAGTGTGGGCGTGATCGCTTTAAGCCTCATGAGTTATTCAAACTCAAACAAACTTTTCGCGGGTATGTTCAAAGCGGTAGTGATTTTTTCCAAATTATCAAAGCTCGGCCCATGAATGCCGCGCTCTATATTGCTGATGGATTCGATAGTCAAACCCACCTTCTCGGCTAACTCTTCCTGGGTTAACCCACTGCTGCTACGAACTTGCTGTAAACGCTTGCCAAATTGCTTCTTTAATGATGTGGATTCAGGTGTCATGCGGGCAACCTTAAAGGATACGGAAGGTGCTTGCATCCTATTGAAGTTGAACTTCGGGTTTAACGAAGCTAAACTTCGGGTTGTAACGCGTGATTGGCTATGGGAACCGGAATGGAGTCAGATTATGAAAGAGCAGGCAAAAGGCGAACTCAACCTGAGCTTCCTTAGCAACTACTTGCTGGAGGATGAAATCTATTTGCAGCTGGATAAGCTGCAAGCACTGGTTTCCCTGCAAACCCTGCTCAATACCGCTGAAACAACACCCACGCGCGCGCAACATTTGTATTACGCCATGACGGTAGAAGAACAATTGGGAAAGCTGCGGGAGTTGGTGGATGAATTATTTCGATGATATTCATTTTGATACTGTTGGGCGCAGGGTTTTTCCTTCAATTTCTGCAGACTGTGAATCATATAAAAGCCAATTTGCGCTGGTATTAATCACTTCATCAAAATTACGTCGGGTTTTGCCCTTTAAAGCGCATTCCCAAATCACCAATACCTTCCAACCCATTGCAGTACAAGCCTGAATATTTCGCTCATCGCGGATTTTGTTTGCGCCTATCTTTTCTTTCCAAAACTCAACGCGGGTCGATGGCCATTTGAATATGTGGCAGCCGTGAGCGTGCCAGAAGCATCCGTTGACAAAAATTACAGCGTGATGCTTGGGGAAAGCCAGGTCGGGTTTTCCGGGCAAGTCTTTTCTGTGCAGTTGGTAGCGGAACCCCAGTTTGTGCAATCCCTTACGAATAGCTATTTCCCCACGGGTATTTTTGCCCTTGATCCCGGCCATCATTGCGGAGCGTTTTTCTGAACCAACAATGTCATTCATCTGTTGTTTTTAGGCTGATTGTTTTTTATTAACCAATTCAACAAAAGATGTTAAATCCATTAGCCATGATTTTTGTTGGGTTGTGTACGTTTCATGTAAACCTCTAGGTATCACAAGTTGTAATTTTTTAGAAATCATTTCATCTGTTTGATTTTTTGAAATTGCTGCTTCAAGTGTAAGTAAATGCTTTTGATCTATTCGATCAGCTTCAGAGAGCACTTGGCGCCACCGATCTTTACATGTTGATTTTACTCCCAGCATTGTTAGCTTTGTCGTATCAAATGATTTGTTATGGTAGTCATCTACACATGGGAATAGAAAATCGGGTTTTGACTTGTTTTCTGTGATTGCCGTTCTGCTATATCTTATCCCGTTGCCTTTAAATAGTGCTTCAAGATGGTTTTCCAGGGCGAAACCAACACGACTTTTTCTTCTGTTTTGCACGGACAGAGAAAACCCTATGAAACCATCAACATCCAAGCCACTGCTAATTGAAAATCCATTCGATAGGCGATCAGCGATTAAATAGCGCTCTAGAGTTCGAAATAAAATTTCTTCTCTTTCCATCCAAGCCATAAGAACGGCATCGGGTTGATCGCGTGGATCAAGCTCTTTCAAAGTCGATTGAGCATACTGTGAAAATATTCGAGTGGTAGGGAATTTTCCATCGAATTTCGTAAGCATCTCGTCGAGATAGTTCTCTTCAGATTCTTCGATAACGATTCCAATGGTTTCAAGTATAAAACGAGAAGCAAAGCCAATTCTATCTTGCTCATTTTCCAGTTCGGATCTAACTGAAAATCCTGGATGTGCTAGATCGGTTAGTCCAAAAAGCCACTCAATTTGACGACTAATACTAGAATCATTTTCAGCAACTATTACCAGTAGCCCTCCATTTCGTATTTTTGCTATAACAAGAAGGTCTCCTTCTGTTGAATTGAGGGAAACCATCGTTGTTTTAAAATATAGTCTGTATTCCCACCGCATAACATTCCGTTCTTCGCGCGCCTTTTGTCGAGCGTCATACCATGTCAATGGCGATTCGTCTATTATTGGCTCATCATCTTGATCTGTGAAGTAAAGCCATTTCGCTTCATAGTTTGTTTTTCCATCAGGTTCTCCAAGAATTTGCTTAAGCCCATCAACGCCGTTAAATTCGTGCTGATTTGATCTTGAAGAATCAGCTTCTACCGCGCTCAATCTTTTTGCAGCAATTCCTTCGAAATATTCCGACAAATACCCTTTTTTCATTGCTAACAGTCCCAACTAGTATTATTTTTCGGATTTGTATTTTTAATTTTCATTGCCTTCATAAAAGCATCAGCTGCAAAATGATAAACTTGATCTTCAAAAATTATGAAGATTTCGTTTATGTAGCACTTTACGATTACGCACTCATGTCTTGTGAACAAGGGAGTCCGTCAATCAAAACTATATTTTCCGGCGGATCATCGGGATGAAAAAGAAGGCCACTTTTAGCCATGTTTGAAAACCAGCTTTCATATTACTGTCTTGATATTCAGGTATACGGCAAGATGGCATTGAATTCTCCTCAAAAAACTATTTTGATTTTTTTTCTGACTTTACTTGCTCAATTACATATGGTGTGACCAAGCGCGCTACTTCTTTAATAACTGGTACTACAACACTATTACCGAATTGCCGATACGCTTGCGTATCACTAACAGGTATTTTAAACGAATCTGGATAACCCATCAGTCTAGCGCATTCACGCGGTGTTAAGCGGCGTGGACGCTTACGTAAACCTTGTGAGACTAGAATTTCTGAACCATCTTTGTAGTAGCGTGCTGACAAAGTTCGAGTAACGCTATCGCCCGTCACTAAGCCAAATCCGAATCCATTACCTGCTGCGCTATGCTTTTCTTTATAAGCTTGTAAATAAGCCCATAAATTTTCAGTTAATGTGTACTTTGGATTAATTTTTCCTTTATCGCCAACTGTATAAGGCTCTTCTACTTTTTCGTTTCCATCTTGCGAGTGTAGAATTGAAGATAAGCGTGGCCCATTTGATGGTAGTTTTAACTTATCCCACGAGAAATCATTTTTTTCACGGAATCCTACAATAATAATTCTCTCGCGATGTTGAGGTGTAAAGTGCTGGCCATCTATTACCTTGTAATGCACCTCATAACCAAGCTCTTCACGCAAGGTATGTAAAATAACTTTAAATGTATTTCCTTTATCATGAGAAACCAGATTTTTAACATTTTCTAAAAGAAACGCTTTTGGCTTTTTTTTGGCAATGATTCGGGCTACATCGAAAAATAATGTGCCTTGAGTTGTGCACTCAAAGCCGTGTGGTCGCCCAAGAGCATTTTTCTTTGAGACACCTGCGATGCTGAATGGCTGGCAAGGAAATCCTGCTAGCAAAACATCATGATCAGGCACATCAGATTCATGTACTTGGGTAATATCACCTGCGAACATGTGAGTTTCATCCGCAGGAAAATTAGCAAGATAAGTTTTTTGTGAAAAGGGATTCCACTCACTGGTAAAAACACAGTGACCGCCAAATTTTTCGAATCCCATTCTTATACCGCCAATACCTGCAAAAAGGTCTATGAATGTGAACGGATAATCTTTGTCTTTTGGTGTTGAGATTAGCGGCAATATACGTTGACGAATTGCATCTGATAGATATGGCGGGGGTTCGTTTTCTCTTACTTCCCAGCGTCTTATCGTCCTTACATCGACACCGAGAATATCTGCCAAGTCGTTCTGGCTATATATTGCTCTTGCCTCGCGAAGTAGGTGTAGTGGGTGAATATCGTTCATATTTTGCACTCCGGCGGGAATAAATGCGGACATAATGCCCTATAAAATTTCCTTATGGCAACCATTTTTTATGTTTTTATATACAGTATATGTTTAGAAAAACAGTGCCCTGATCAACTAACATGAAGTTTCAACTATAGCCAAGGATTTTGAGAAATACATCCCATTACAGACGGGGGTTTTGTAAGCCAAAGGCCAGTGTGGGTTATGAATCTGCCGACCATTTTCGTGACCTCACGAAAATGATCGGTCTGGTTTGAAAAACCTTGGATTTGTTCAGTTTGGCGGAACAAATCCGCCAAAAGTTAAACCTGTTTCCTCAGGTATTTAGTGCGCGCAGTGCATGTTCCGGGTCTGCTTCTACGAGACGTAGTAAAGAACGTGCGGGGCCGGTTGGGTGGCGGCGGCCTTGTTCCCAGTTTTCTACGGTGCGTTTGCTTACGCCCAGTAAAAAGGCAAACTTTTCTTGCGATACCCCCAGGCGATCACGGATAGTTTTTACTTCAGGGTCAGGGAAATCAAAGCTGCGCGAGGATGGCTGTTGGCCTTTTGCGATAGCATCCATTTCCTTAACGCTTTCCAGTAGCTCATCGAACATTTCTTTTTTCATCATTACCACCTTTCGATTATCGCTTTGAGCTGTGCCAGTTGCTCACTAGTGAGGTTTTCCTGCCTGCCTTTGGGGTACGCATACAACATGCGAATGTGGTGATCATCAACAACCCAGTAATAGATAACGCGAATACCACCCTTTTCCCTCTGTTTTGCAGATTCCAGCGGACTTTACGCAAACCTCCGGAATCTTTAATTAAGTCGCCCAGATCCGGGCGGCTCACCAAGGCTTCTTGCAGTTCTTTGTACTGATCATCGGTCATTAATTCCTTGATGATCCGGGTAAATATTTTGGTTTCGATAATAACCATGCGTTCTCCATTGTACGCCAATGACGTAGATATTCCAGTCTACAAATTTTACCACCGAGAGTGTAATTCAAGCGGTTACGGAGAATCGAGCTTGCAATTGGGGTTTAAGTGAAGGCTATCTAATAGCCATTAACAGTATTTAATTATCGATAAACGATAAAAAATAGTTGCAAATGGATGTTCTGTGGATATTATGTAATCTCCAGCTGTTGTTAACCACGGAGTGAGAGAGGAGATAGTTATGAATATTCAGCAGGATGTGCGGATTGCACGGATTAAACAGTTCAGCCGTTATTTGTACCTGGCCTTGAGCGGTTTGCGCTATGTGTTGTGGGTGCTTTGGCCGCTGTTGGTGGTGGCGATGGTGTTTGGTAACAAGATGCAAACCATTTAACTGGCCAGCCGGATAACACCGCGGAGGTTGTATGCCAATTATTGTGAATTTGGATGTGGTACTGGCGCAGCGCAAAATGCGACTGAATACGCTGGCAGAATTGGTGGATATTACGCCGCAAAATTTATCGGTATTAAAAACTGGCAAAGCCAAAGCGATTCGCTTTGATACGCTGGAAAAAATTTGTGAAGTGCTGGAATGCCAACCGGGAGATATATTGGCGTTTGCGAAAGAGCCCGCGCTCACTCATGAAGATGAGGTGGAGAGCTGAGTGAATAACGCTGATGGATTTCTCCAGTTTGCCTGACGAGTGTCAGGCTTTTTTGCATGATTGAGAGGGAAATCTTGCAGGGTGCAGCCCCTAATCAAACGGGTGCGAACTGCATCTCATTGCATCACAGGCATTTGCCAGCCGATCTCCACTATTCCCCGCCAATAAAAAAATGATTCACTAACTCCTGCGCTTCACCCGAATTTCAGGGTGGAGTGAACCTTAGGTTTCCAATGGACAGGAGCAAAAATACATGGACTATTCACAGGTGAAAGATATGCAGGCGCGGTTTGATAACCTGGTGCGACGGGTGCCGGGGGAGGCTATTGAGTTTTGGTATGCGCGGGATTTGCAGGAGTTATTGGGTTATGACAGTTGGGCCAATTTTTCTATCGCACTAAGGCGTGCAATCAGCGCCTGTGATCCCGTCGAATATTATCCCGCCGATCATTTTCGCCGTGTTAACCGCGCAATCAAATTTGATGGTGTGGAATCTGTGGTGGAGGACTTTATGCTCACACGCTATGCCTGTTATCTCATCGCCTGGCATGGCGACTCGCGCCGCATGACGATGGTGTTTGCGCAAAGTTACTTTGCAATTCAAACAGGAAAACAAAAACTGGTTAATGATCGTATGCGTTTGCAGGCGCTGATCGATGCTCAGGCCAGTTTGTGTAAAACGCGGCAATCTGTACCTGCTACTTTTGAGCGAGATACGGATGATGAGGGTTTTTTGTGGCTTCGTTTGCGTGCTGATGCTGCGTTATTGGATGGGGCAAAAGACTCACGCCTAACTCAAGCGGAAAACGGGGAAATCAAACAACTGGCGCGCCGGATGAAAAGTGAATTGCGCGCGTTGCTGAAAGATTTCCTGACGATTAATTAGGTGGAAACTTTTTAAAAAAATCGACTCCGATTGTTGCAGGAATTTAATTTTTTCCGGAGTCGATTCCAAAATTCAACGAGCGATGCACCGCAAAACCCTTCGGTGCGCCATCGCCAATGGCTTAGCCCAATCGCTGCGCGTATTCTTGCTCCAACTGCGTATGTACTCGCCAAAAACCTTGCGGGGTTTTGCCTTCCAGGATATCGCGCAGAATATTGAGGTGGGTGTGCCAGCCACCCGCGACACTCAGGCGCTCATCGGGATTGGTGAGCAGGCGATGGGTGACGATGAGTTTTACCTGCCCTTTTTGATCGCCATGGAGTTGTTCCGCCAGTTCAAAGCTGACTTCGGACTCTGCGCCGGAACCCTCGTTCCAGATATAGCTGAGCAAACGCAGTGGCTCCCAGGCGGTCACTTTGCCGACCATGGGTACATCGCCCGCGCATTGCGAGTATTTGGGTGGAGGTATGTCGTGTTCCGGGCTGAGCTCGGAATTGCGGAAGGTGTGATCCACCTTACCACCAACACATTGTTCGACATTGCCGGCGGCGAGCCATTTGGCACGCTTGTCGGATTCGGTCAGGTATTGCCAAACCCGCTCGATCGGGCCGGGCAGTAAGCGTTCCAAACGCAGGGTATCCGGGGCGGTTAACACACCATAGTCATTCATGGTCAAACTCCTTTAAGTGCCTGGTCAGTGGTGCTGGCCAGGGTTAGTGATGGGTTGACTCAGCAGGTGTAGTCGCCCCGGGTTATTTGCTATCTGCCTGAGAGTCTGCCGGTTGCGCATCGGCGAGTGACTTATCAATAAGTTGCTCGTCGTTCAGCAGTGCAGCAGTCAGGGCATCCAGCCGTTGATTCCAGAATTGTTCGTAATGACGCAGCCATTCAATGCCGCCCAGCATGGGTTTGGTATCCAACTGGCAGGTGTGGTTGCGGCCCTGGATGTTGCGTACTACCAGCCCCGCGCCCTCCAACACCTTGATGTGCTTGGAAATGGCGGCGAGCGTCATGTCAAAAGGTGCCGCCAGCTCGGTAATGCCACAGGGCGCCTGCGCCAGCCGTGCGATCATCGCCCGCCGTGTGGGGTCGGCCAGAGCGTGAAACACGGCATCCAGTTGTTCGCTTTGATTGTTTACCATGTGGTTAAGTATTCTCCTGAAATATATCATTGTCAACCATTTGGTTAACTATAAGTGGTTCATTGGACCCAGGGCCAGCTTTTTGCGGCCTCTTTCACGAAAAAAACAGCGGCTGCCGCGCGGCGCAATATTTTCATACAGGGTTCAGCCAGTGCCGCCTAGCCTGACGTGCATCGGTGCATACACCCAGTTTGTGCATAAATCACAGGTCGGAGTTGAACTATGAAAAGAGCCTTGCCCCTCGTCGGGGGATTTTTTGTGATGTTGGGATTGACCATGATTGTGGCCCCTGCAGATGCGCGCGAGCGCCATTGGGTGGAGGATGACCGCCGGGAAATCCAGTATGACCGCGAACAACTCAATCGCGAGCGCGAGCAGCGCCACCGCGAGTTTGATGCAATGATGCGCGACCTGGACGAAGAGAATCGCGAAATTGATCGCTGGCAAAATCGCCAGCATCAACACCACAGCGATCACCAGGAAATTTCACGCATCGCCAACCAAAAGCGTGATGACTTGAATCGTGAGCGCGACCGCCTCAATCGCGAGCGGGATCAAATGAACCGCTTTTACGACGAACAAAATCGCGAACTGGACAGACGCAACCAGCGCTTGGATCAGCGTCAGCAACGTGAGCATCAAGATTGGTAAAGGTGACAGCAAGGATGCTGAACTGTTGACTCTTATCACTTCTCCCCGCGTGCCAGCGTGTCTATGCTTACCGCTCAATAACTAGATAAGTGTGAGAGGTAATCATGCGCAGCTCGATTAAACAGTTCTTTATTCTTTGTACGTTAATCCTCGGCTTTGCTGCCAATGCGGCAGAAGTAAAAATCCATAAAGCGATTGAATTTGCCAAGCCGGATAATTTCCCGCTCACGCTGGATATTTACGTTCCGCAAACGGGTAAAAAATCCTACCCGGTGCTGGTGATTTACCACGGTGGTGGCTGGTTGCTGAATAATAATTCGATCATGAATGACCTTGCCAACAAAATCGCGCGCGACGGTGACATGGTGGTGGCGAATATGAATTACCGTTTGCTGGTCGATCAAAACAATACTGTCTCCATGAATCAAATTATTGAAGATGTATTCGGCGGATTGCTGTGGGTGAAAGACCATATCGCTGAATATCAAGGCGATCCCAAGCGCGTGGCCATTACTGGCGATAGCGCCGGTGGTCATCTGACCACCATGATTCTTATGCGCGGCCGCCAATTGGAAAGCGATGGTTTTGCCGGTGCCAGCCTCGGTTTTAAACCCAGCTATCTACCCGCAGGAAAAACCGCCGAGCAGGTAGCCAAGGAAGATGGTTTAAAAGTGCAGGCAGCGGTGGTGAGTTACGGCGCGTTTGATTTGTACAAAGCGGCGCAAGGCGATTTTGAAACGCCGAAAAATATGTTCTGGAAATTTGCCAATGCGGAAGCGCGCGGTTTGTTTGGCAATAAGATTACGACCAAAAGCAATGCGGATTTCTACAAAGCTGTATCGCCCATTTATTGGGTGCCGACATCCAGCGAGTACCCATTACCACCACAATTTGTCCATGTGGGCAGCCTGGATAAAACCACACCACCGGAAGCCGCGCAAGCTTATGTGGATTTGTTAAAAGCGGGCAAGCAACCCGTGGAATACAAAGTCTACCCCGGTAAAAACCATGCCTATCTGGATAACGGCTGCAACTGGGCCAATAGCTGCTTTGACAAGGACGCGGTAGAACCGGTAAACGACATCATCGCCTTTTTGCGCAAAACCCTGAAAGACTAGCCAACCCTCTTTCAGGTCTCCCAGGTGCGGCTTTTGAATTTTCAGGCCGCACCTTTCTTTCTTGGTTTAGCCTCTAACCATCTTCTTGCCTCCAGTCAGTGCATCCGACTTTGTGCATTCGAAACCTAACAAAATGATGGATATATTCATCATTTTAATTGATTTGTGAAATTTTGATGTATATATTCATCAAAATTGACTGGTATTTTCCCTAACACAATATGTCAGATTCCTTTGAACAACTGGGTTTTGTCGTTAAGACACTGCGCAAGCAACGCGGGTGGAGCCAGTCGCAGCTGGCAGAAATGGCGGGGTTGGATCGCACTACGCTGGGCATGCTGGAGCGCAATGACTACACGGATATAGGGATTCGCAAGGTTCAGCGCGTGCTGGAGCTGTTGGGTAAGAAACTGCTGGTTGCCAATGCTGGCCTGCCCACCCTGGATGATTTATTAGCGGCCCAAGTGGACGGTGACGCGCATGAATGAGTTGGCTGTGTGGTTGGGCCGGCAACGAGCGGGGCGTCTCACCAAAGCGCAGCGGCGCCACGGTTATACCTATCAGCTTGATGCCGGTGAGGCACTCTCACTCACTATGCCCTTAAGGGTGGAGACCTATCATTATGAGCAGGGGCTGCATCCCCTGTTTCAAATGAATATGCCGGAGGGCTATTTACGCCAGGCCATTGAGCGTTATGCGGCCAAACAGTTTGGCAGCGATGATTTAAATTATCTTGCCCTGCTCGGCAATCATCAAATTGGTCGGGTGCGTTATACCCAAGTGGATTCGTCGCTCCCTGATAATCTGTCTGATACTCCGTCGCTCAACGATTTATTAACCAGCAATTACGCGGAATTATTCCAGCAATTATTTGAACGCTATGCACTCCATTCCGGTGTTGCCGGTGTGCAACCGAAGTTTTTGCTGGATATGGCACCTGATGCGAATCCCCCGCTATTAACTGACAAGGTTACCTTGCCATTGAAAAAATACATCGTAAAAAGTTGGGGGCCTGAATATCCGGAATTAGCGTGCAACGAATTTTTTTGTTTAACGCTGGCGCGCAATGCGGGTCTAACGACGCCCGATTGTTTTCTAAGCGACAACAGTAAATTATTGGTCAGTGAGCGCTTTGATGTTGATGCGAATAATGAACCTTTAGGCTTTGAAGATTTTTGTGTATTGCAAGGCAAAACAACACAGCAAAAATACGATGCCAGTTTGGAATCCTGTGTGAATACCCTGGTGAGCTATATTTCACCGGAATTGTTGCAGCAGGCACTGTTTGATTTTTTTAAATTGACGCTGATCAATATCAAGCTACGTAATGGCGACGCACACTTGAAAAATTTTGGTGTGCTCTATGATAATTTACCCAACTATCGGGAAGGCGACATTCCCGCCACACAGCGGCGCTTTGCACCTGTGTATGATCTGGTAAATACTACGGCCTATCTCCCCCAAGACACTATGGCTTTAAGCCTTACCGGGAGTAAGCGCTGGCCCAAATGGAAAGTATTGGAAAAATTTGCCCGAATCCACTGCCGCTTGAATGGCAAGCAAATTGATCAAGTGGTTGATGACGTTGAACAGGCTTGTGCGGTGAGTATGGATACATTGTCAGGCTTGATACAACGTCATCCGCACTTTGAACCTGTGGGTGATGTTATTGGAAATCTGGTAACGCAACGGATTGCTTCATGATGAAATTTCCTCTGCAAATTTTAAATTCCACCTTCGGCTACCACGAATTCCGCGGCCCGCAAGCAGCAGTGATTGATGCACTGGTCGCCGGCGATGATGTGCTGGTGTTAATGCCCACGGGCGGCGGTAAATCCCTCGCCCCCGAGCGTTTGATTCAGCCGCGCACGCTGGAATTATTGCACTCGCTAAAAATTTCCCTCTTTGCAATTGATGAAGCTCACTGTGTGTCGCAGTGGGGCCACGATTTTCGTTCCGATTATTTAAAACTGGAATTGCTGCAGCGCGAATTTCCGCAGGTGCCACGTATCGCCTTAACCGCTACTGCCGACTTGCGTACGCGCGATGAAATTGTCGCGCGCTTGCATTTGCACAATGCGCAGCAATTTATCAGCGGCTTTGATCGCCCCAATATCCAATACCGTATCGCGCAGAAAAATAATCCCAAAATCCAGTTGATGCGTTTTTTGCGTGAAGAGCAAGCGGGAAATTCTGGTATTGTGTACTGCTTATCGCGCAATAAGGTCGAGCAGATTGCCGAGTGGTTGTGCAGCGAAGGATTTACGGCACTGCCCTATCATGCGGGCCTTGCAGCGCAAACACGCCAGCAACATCAAGAGCGGTTTTTGCGCGAAGACAATATCATTATGGTGGCAACTATTGCCTTTGGTATGGGCATTGATAAACCCGATGTGCGCTTTGTTGCGCATCTGGATTTGCCTAAAAGTATTGAAGCTTATTACCAGGAAACCGGTCGTGCCGGGCGCGATGGCGAAGCGGCAACCACCTTATTACTTTACGGTTTGGAAGACGTGGTAAAGCTGCGCCAGATGATGGCGCAAAGCGAAGGCAGTGAAGAGTTCAAACGCAATGAACAACAGCGCCTGAATGCAATGTTAGGGCTATGCGAAATTACCTCCTGCCGTCGGCAGAGTTTGTTGCGCTACTTTGGCGATACACTGGCGCAAGCCTGCGGCAACTGTGATTGCTGTTTAACGCCACCGCAAACCTGGGATGCGACCGAAGCCGTGCAAATGGCGCTCTCCTGCGTGTACCGCACGGGGCAGCGTTTTGGTGCCGGCCATGTCATTGATGTGTTACGTGGCAGCAACAATGAAAAAATTCTATCGTTTAATCATCACACACTGTCTACTTACGGCATTGGCAAACACTTGAGTGTGGATGAGTGGAAATCGATTGTCCGGCAGTTGGTGGCGCGCGGTCTGTTGGATGTGAACAGCGATGGTTTTGGTGGGCTTTTGTTAAATGAAAGTTGTCGGCCCTATTTGCGTGGCGAAGAAAAAATCCATCTGCGCCGCGATATTAAACTTGCCGTCAGCTCACCACGCCGCGCCAATTTATCGCAAACGATTGATGTACAGGATCAATCGCTATGGAATGCATTGCGCGCTTGCCGCAAACGTTTGGCCGAAGAACAAGGTGTGCCGCCCTACGTTATTTTCCACGATGCAACGCTGCGCGAAATGCTGGAGTTTCGCCCGCTTACCCCGGAACAGCTGCGCACTATTACCGGCGTGGGCGAGAGCAAGTTAAAACGTTTTGGCGATGAATTTCTCGCGGTATTGCGTGAAGCTGAATATGAGGCTTGAGTTGGTTGTGGCGGGCCGCGCAGGCTGAGGATTGAATCCCAACGTGTCCATCTTGTTCATTAACCTGTAAGCCGGAATAGAAATAAAATTCATCTTTTCCGATTATCAGAGAATGGTTATGTTGCATTCAAATATGATCGTAAAAAGAAACCAGATGCTGCTTTTGCAATTTTAAAAGCCATCCCGCCCAAACAAGTGCAACAATAATAATGCTTGATCCCAACACAAAACTTGCATTGGCAACGGCTTGAGTGTGCTCCAGCGCACTGAGCATGGTCAGTAAATTGCCCCAGTCATGAGATTCTTCACCACCGCCGCCCACCAATGGCAGTGCACGGTATTCAGCATCGGCAATATAGGGCGAAACATCAATAAAACTTTGCCCGCACCACCAGAGGGTAATGCTGCCGGCGAAAGTATCTTTTTGTTTAACAACAAATACCAGTGTTAACATCAACGGCAGCAACACCTGAAATAAGCTGCCACCGAGGATCATCATAAATTCTCCCAATGGCATAAATAGCAGATGGCCGAATTCGTGAAATGGCAGGTTGATATTGTGCATAAAAGAGCTGCCGATTTTTTCCCAATCCACACCCGCGCTGATGAAATAAAATCCCCAAACACCGAAAGCGATTAATAACACCAAGCGTGCATAAAAGGCTTCTTTGCTAATTTTTTCCGGCACATGCAAAAACGCAGCAAGTAATTGCTGGCGCAGTGACGGATGTATTTCTATGCCCTCATCAAGAGCCTCATTTTCTTGCGGCAGGTTTTGTTCTTGCTGGCGCGCAATAAATTTGCTGTAGACAATACCGCAGTGAGGGCAAATATCCGGGTGTTGTTGTGCATCATGGGATTGCCGTTGATAGTTGCATTTCGGGCAAGTTGTCATAGTTTGTCGATCATTCAAGGTTAATGGCTGAATGATAAGTGTAGCTGTGCATCTGCTATAGCAGAGAATTCCGGGCATGTATTTTCAGGCTTGCCGATTATGGAATCAGCTATGGATTAATAATCCATTAAAAATCGACGCAGTTTCCACAGCCAGCCGCGCCGGATATATTCCCAGCACATCCGGGTTTTATTCCATTGGATATGAGTATGAAAGTGCCGGCGATAAGTGTTTATATCGCCACGCTGGGCAGATGGTAGCTCGCGCGATTCGCGGCGCACAAAAATATGGGTGCGCACACAAAAGTGCGCAAAACGAAAACGGGCATCTTCGGATAACTGCGGATGCTCCTTTAACCACAAATCCAGAACACCGCTGCAGGCAATTGCCATGTCATCAATTTTTTTCTGGCTGGGTGTGGACAGTATGCTGCCAGCGCGCTGACGATAAATAACCCAGGGTTCACTGGCATGGATATAATTTTTTACGCGCAGGCAGAGTCGCGGCGTCACCACAATATCCTCCATCACACGCCCTTCCGGAAAACGCAAATCGGTACCCCATAGTGAGCGGCGCGAAATTTTTGACCAGATATGCAATTTGCGCTTTTGGAAAATACCCTCAAATAATTTTATGGGATCAGTCATGAGCGCAGGTTTTGTTTCGGGAAATGTGTGAATGTGGCTTTCATCACGCAGCCGGTGTTTAAGGCGTAGCGTGCTGTGCAAAATGCTGTAATCACAGAGCACCAGATCCGGGTTATGGGTGCAAATAAATGTGTGCAGTGAGTGAATTGCACCTTGTGCAAGCATGTCATCGGAATCGATAAACCAGATATATTCACCGCGCGCTTTATCCAGCAGGGTATTACGCGCTGCACTCAGACCGCGATTGTGTTGATGCTGAAGGATTTGAATCGGTACCGGTGAATTTTCAGAAAAAGTGTGCAGAATTTTCAGCGAGTTGTCGGTCGAGCAATCATCCAGAGCAATAATTTCAATGGCCGCTGATGCTTGCGATGCAATTGAATGGAGGCAGTCGTTTAAATAGGGGGCAACGTTATAAATCGGAATTAATATACTAAGCCAAGGCGATTGACTCGGATAATTGGTGGGGTTTAATCCAGCATTCATGAGTTTACCCATTGTAAAACAAGGTTGACAGCGAGCCTGATAAAAGGCTTATGAATGGCCGCGGAGTATAAAGAGCCCATGGATAAATATTGTGAATTTTTGTGCGTGAATTGTTCGGTACAGTCTCCCTGTATCAATCAATGTAATTTTTTAGTTGCGCGCTCACCCAATCCATAAAAACTTGCACGCGCCGCACCAGGTTGCGGCGGTTCGGGTAGAGCAATGACACCGGCATGGGCTCGGCGCGATAGTTCGTTAATAGTTCAATTAACTGCCCTTGTGCGACATATTCTTGCGCACCTATGCGGGGAATTTGTGCGATGCCAAAACCGGCGAGGCAAGCCGCTTGATAAGCATCGGAATTATTGACCGTGATATTGCCGCCCATGGCGATGGCTTTGTGTTCGCCATTTTCTATATATTCGAAGCCCGCTGATTTTGTACCCAGCGTGGGTGTGTAATGTACTAGCTGGTGTTGTGATAAATCCTCCAGCGACTGCGGTATACCAAAGCGTTCGAGATAAGCGGGACTCGCGTAATTCAATAGCTCGAGTTTACCCAGGCCGCGCGCAATCAGCGTTGAATCAGTTAATTTGCCCACGCGAATTACGCAATCAAAACCTTCACGAATTAAATCGACGCGTCTATCAGTGCTGCTGATTTCCAATTGCAGTTGTGGATGCAGCGCAAGAAATTCCGGCAGGCGCGGTAGCAAGTGATTTTTCGCCATGGCACTGGGCATATCGATGCGCAAGCGGCCGGTAAGATTGGTTGCACCCTGTTGAAACAATCCTTCCAGTTCATCTACATCCGCGAGCAGATCCTTACTGCGCTCGTAAAAAATCTGCCCATCCAGTGTGAGTTGTACCCGGCGTGTGGTGCGATGCAAGAGGCGCGTGCCTAACAGGCTCTCCAACTGTTGCACGCTGTTGGAAATACTGGCTTTGGGCAGCCCAAGGCTCTCGGCGGCGCGAGTGAAGCTGGCCAGCTCCGCCACACGCACAAATACCTGCATGGCATCCAATCTGTTCATTGTATCGGCTCATTGTTCGTAATATCTGAACAGTCTATTCATATTTTGTTGATTTATCTAAGTTGTGGGGGGAAATAGACTGATCTCACTGAGTTAGTTTTCGTCATCCATTGATATTCAACATTTCCAGTGAGGCAGTTATGAACAAGATTGCATTGGTTACCGGCGGCAGTCGCGGTTTGGGCAAAAACACCGTATTGGCCCTAGCCAAACAGGGTGTGGATGTTATTTTCACTTACCACAGCCAGCAGCAAGAAGCTGACGCGGTGGTGGCAGAGGCCAGGGCTCTGGGCGCGCAGGCTGCCAGCTTGCAACTGGATGTTGGGCAAGCCAGTAGCTTTGCCGGGTTCGCGGCGCGTCTGCAGCAATTACTGGGCGAACAATGGCAGCGCGAGCGCTTCGATTTTCTGGTTAACAATGCAGGTATCGGGGTTCACGCGAGTTTTGCAGAAACGACGGAAGCGCAGTTTGATCTGCTAATGAATATCCATTTGAAGGGAACTTTTTTTCTCACCCAAGCGCTGCTACCGCTGATTAATGATGGCGGGCGCATAGTAAATTTATCCACGGGCTTAACGCGCATCACCTACCCCGGTTATTCCGCTTACGCGGCGATGAAAGCGGCTATTGAAGTCCTTACCCGCTATCAGGCGAAGGAATTGGGCTCGCGTGGCATTACTGTGAATGTAGTGGCGCCGGGTGCGATTGAAACGGATTTTGGTGGTGGCAAGGTGCGCGACAACGAGCAACTCAATCAACAAATTGCAGCCATGACGGCATTGGGCCGTGTAGGTGTGCCCGACGATATAGGCCCGGCGATTGCGTCGCTGCTCTCTGACAGTAATCGCTGGGTCAATGCGCAGCGCATCGAAATTTCCGGTGGGCAGATGCTTTGATTTTTTACAGGCAAGGGGCGAGTAAAAAGCTTGCCCCAGTCGGTAATTGTTTTGAGCATTGGCGTTAGGCTGCGTTAGGGGAAATAAACCCTGCGGTGAGCTTGAGATAAATTTGTTGATAAGTCATTTGCATACGATGCAATATGTAATTGATGTTGCTCGGGATTGCCAATAATCGCAATTTGATGATGCATCAATAAAAATGGCAAATTACTGCAGTGCTCGGCGATGCGAATTTGATGATCCAAACCCAATGCCGTGCCAAGTTGTTGTGCGGCCAGTTGATCGCGGCGCTTGCCGGTTCCAGTAAGAAAGACACGCGGGTACAAACGTTTTTCACGCAAGCAAGCCAGTGCACGCTTTGGCAAATTGCTCCAGTGCAATGCCGTAAGGAATAGTTGTTTCGTTGTCCTGATTGACCGCAATAATATGTTTAACACCAGCGCGTGTGCAGACAGCGCGACACCAGTTGGTGTTGTTCAACGAATGAATGAAAACGGCATCTGGCTGATACTCGCGACAGAGACGATAAAATTCATAGCTGCGACCAATGCTGGACCAGCTGTTAAGTTGCTTGAATGAAATGCCTTCGCTATGCCAGCGGCTGTCGTTGTGTAGATTAGCATTCCTATCTAATACCAACAGGGCATCCAGTTGGGTATCCGTTTTTGCGGCCTGCACCAATTGCACCACCGCAGTTTGCAGAGGTAGCGAATCATCGGCGACAAAATGCATTACGCGCAGCGCGCGCACTAGCGGCAAATGATACGGAGCGGAATGAGTAGCAGCGGGTATACGGATTCCAGAGTTCATAAGCAGATACCACCTTGCTTGGGAAATTCAGGCTGTTCCATGGAAGAGTCGGGCCAGTATAAAAATCTACGCGGCGCCGAGTTGTGAAACTTTGTGCGTTTTTGTGAAAATTTTGGTTAAGGCGATTGAAATTAGCACTTAAATAAACAGCGCCGCCGCTCAACGGCGCTTAAGTGTGATCTGGTCGAGGTCAGGTTTAGATGGGTAGATATTTTTTCAAAAATTTATCCATAGCCTCAAAGGTTTGTTGGCGATCCGGCATGTAATCCAAATTATGGGTGCCAAACTCCAGCTCAATATATTCGTAGGCTTTTCCTTCATCCTTCAGTGCATCTGCCATATCACGACTTTGAATTACCGGCACGATCACGTCATCCTTACCGTGAATAAGCAACACGGGCGCCTTGATTCGCTCAACCAGGCGCACTGGCGAGGTTTCTTTTAATTGATTCTTGTCCTCGCCATATTGTTTGCGCGCGGTATTTTTGTTGGTGAAGTAGCGGCGATGATTGTTCATTTTGAGTAGATCTGACATGCCTGCAAAACTGACGGCGCATTGGAATAGGTCCGGCGTTTTAGCTACGCCCATTAATGCGGCATAACCACCATAGCTGGCACCGACAATGCACACGCGTTTTGGGTCGGCAATTTTTTCATCCACCAGGTATTTCACCGCATCTTCAAGGTCGTCTTGCATTTCCAAACCGTACCCGCCCACCGCTTGCATCATAAAATCGTGACCATAGCCGGAAGAACCACGGAAGTTGGGTTGGAATACTACATAGCCTCGGTTGGTCATAAAGGTGGAAAACATATCGAAACCCTTGCCATCTTCACTCATAGGGCCGCCATGAGGCAGGATAATCGCGGCTGTAGGTTTGCCGGTAAAGGTTTTGGGGAGCGACAGAAATCCCTCCAACTCCAGGCCATCACGCGCTTTAAAGTGGCGAGATTCCTTTTCGACCAACACGTCCTCTGTCAAGGCGGGGTAAGCGCTTGCCAGGTAGACAAGGGTTTTTGCATCGCGATCACCCAAATAATAGGTACCGGCATTGGTAGAGTTAGTGGTGTACAAAATGTATTTGCGCGCGTCATCGCTCAGGCTGGCAATATAGTTGGTGGTATCGGGCATCACCTTGTCCAAACCCGCCTGAAAGGCTTTGAATTCCTTGTTCCAGAAAATACTTTTTGCGCTGCCATCGTTGTAATAAAGCCCTACTACTTCATTGTGGGCAGTGGAATATATTAAGCGGCCACTAATGTCGTAGTCAGGGTCGCTTAACACCAGTTCTTTTGGAAAACCGGGTTTGGATAAATCTGCTTTAAAAAGTGCCTGGCGTCCTTCATGGTCGGCGAAAATAAATAATTCATTGGGGTTGTGGCCGAAGCCGGCGATGTTGATCTCTGGCTCATCAAACACGGTGTATTCCCAAGCCACTACCCATTTGTTGGCGTTGGGGTCCAGCACCTTGTAAGTAACCTTACGCTTCTTATCATCGTAGTGTTCGCCGACGCGCACATTGCCAGCGCGATCTGCAAACCAGGAACGCACACTGCCGGAATGTTTTTTCACACGCGATAACTTTCCAGTGTTCACATTGGCTTTGTAGACAGTTTGATGCAACGGTACCTCGCGGTCTACGCTAATCAAAACGTGATCCGGGTCATCGGGTGACATGCTAATGATGTTGTCCTGAAATTGACTGACCCAGCCATCGGCACTGTCATCGGGTTTTACCAGAGTGATCATCTTGGAAGGCTTTTTTGCATCGACTGCCAACAGTCGCGTTTGCATATATTTAACGCCGTTTAGCATGCGGCTATCAAAGCGCAAACTCATTAACAGGCGATCATTGTTGCCCCAGGTTACCCAATTAAATTTAAATTCCTTGTTATCGGTTTTCACCGGATAAAACACTTTTTCGGTGGCTAGCTCAAGCACCATTACCACGGTATTGCCATCGACATTTTTTAAAGCCAGTAAGTGAGTTCCGTCGGGTGAGAGTTCGATGTCTTCGATCAACGCATCTTTGTAAAACACGTCCAGCGGCAGTGGTGTGTGCTTTTTTTCCGCTTCGGCGGCCTGTGCAATGGGGTTGATTGAGCAGATGAAGAGTGTGAGTGCGCCGGTAAATGCGCGAATAAATGAATGCATAGCGGAGTCCTTGAAAAGTTGCAGCCTTGCAGATTCACTCCTTGATTGTCTGGCTCCATGGGCATCCACCCTATCGGTCTCCGTTATTCAAGCGATGTAAAACTGCGCAGGATGCAGTATTCCCAAGCTTGCAGCAGACGTCAATCAACACCAATGTAGATAGCGAAATTAAGTTTCATTTAATCCAGTCTCCCTATTCTGATCGGGTCGACATCGCTAAGGCTGATTTGTAACTCCTACTGTTTACTGTGAATGAGGCGCTTTACCATGAAACTGATTACTTTGCTGGCCGCTGGCTTAACGTTGATGAGCACCGTCGTCCTGGCGCGTGACCTGGGGCCGGACGAAGCGCTGAAACTGCGCGATTCTGGTAGCATTAAATCCTTTGAGGTATTGAATGACCTCGCCCTGGCCCAGCACCCTAAAGGTGTTATTCGTGAAACCGAGTTGGAGAACGAATGGGGTCGCTATGTTTATCAGCTTGAATTGATAGATGCCCAAGGCCTTGAGTGGGATATAGAGCTGGATGCCGCCACCGGTGAAATACTGAAAAACCATCAAGATGATTAATCACCTGGAACTGCTATGAAGTTCGTATCGCGCGTTGCGTTGTTACTGCTGTTGCTCACCTGCAGTGTGAGCGCGCGCGATTTATCGCAAGACGAAGCCCTGCGCCTGCGTGAGCAGGGCCGCATTATTCCACTCGAACAATTATTATCGCTGGTAGAACAGCGTCATCCAAAGGCGAGTTTGCTGGAAGTGGAATTGGAAGAGGATGACGATATTTATATTTACGAGGTGGAGCTGGCTACGCACGCAGGCGTGGTGCGGGAATTGGAAATAGATGCTTCCACCGGCACTATTTTAAAAGACGAGGAGGATGACTAGTGCGTATCCTGATCGTTGAAGACAACGTGGCGCTGGCCGATGAACTGACGGCCGATTTAAAGCGCGCCGGCTATGCGGTGGATTGGTTGGCCGATGGCCGCGATGCGTTAATTCAAGGGGCGATTGAGCCTTACGATTTAATCCTGCTGGATCTGGGCCTGCCGGGAAAATCCGGCCTGGAGATTTTGCGCGAGTGGCGCGCCACTAAAATGCAGCGCCCGGTATTCATTCTCACTGCGCGCGACCATTGGGCCGAGCGCATTGAAGGTTTAAAAGCCGGTGCCGATGATTACCTCACCAAACCTTTTCATCCGGAAGAGTTGCAATTGCGTATACAGGCATTGCTGCGACGCACGCACGGGCAAGTCAATCAACCGCAATTGCATGCAGGTGGTTTGCAACTGGATGAAGGGCGTCAATGTGTTGTGCGCGACAGCGAAGTGATCGAACTAACCGCCGCTGAATTTAGTTTGCTGCGCTATTTAATGTTGCACGAAGGAAAAATAATTTCCAAAACCCAATTGCATGATCACCTGTACGATGGCGAAAGCGAACGCGACTCCAACGTGATTGAAGTGCACATCAATCACTTGCGTCGCAAACTGGGCAAGGAACTGGTTGAAACCAAACGCGGGCAGGGTTATCGCTTGCAAAAAAATTAGGCCGTTTGCCAGGGAGCGCGTGTTAAAGGGAATCGTGACAGCGAGAATATTTTTTTGTTTACACGTTCTATGAACTCTATTCAACAGCGACTGGGCCTTGGCCTGGTTGGGTTGTTAATTATCACCGGCCTGGTGCTGGCGCAAATCAGTTTCTGGTTGCTCGACCAGGGGCTGCGTCGCTATTGGCAAACCCATTTGCATCACGAAGCGGAAACCCTGCTCGCGGCAATTGTGCGCGGTGCCGATGGTGTGGAGTTGGATCAACAGCGTTTGTCTGCCAGTTATAAACGTCCCTATTCCGGTGCCTATTTTGTCATTGTCTTGCCCGGGCAGCAGTGGCGCTCGCGCTCATCCTGGGATTACAACCTGCTGCCACCAAAAAATACAGGTTTACAAGCCGATTTGGTGGATGGCCCGGAGGCTGAAGCGTTATTGGTATATCGCGCGGACTTTCGCCGCTACGGCAAAAATATCCAGATTATTACCGCGCAGGATTACACACCGATTTTGCAGAGTTTTCACCGCTGGCAATGGATTAGCGCCGGCATAGGTATGATCGCGCTAATATTGCTGGTAATAATCCAGCGTTACCTGGTGAAGCGCGCACTCTTGCCGTTGGAAAAAGTGCGCGCGCAAATTGCGCAGTTGCAACAGGGGCAGCGCAGTTCGCTCGATCAACCATTAATCGATGAACTCAAACCGCTGGTAGAGCAAATCAATCACCTATTACATCACACCGAAGATACGCTCAGCCGCTCGCGCAATGCGCTGGGTAATTTGGGTCATGCGTTAAAGACACCCTTGGCGATTTTATTTAGCCTCGCCAACCGCCACGAATTAAATGCACACCCGGAATTGCGCGATCAATTTCGCCAACAATTGCAAAGTATGCAAGAGCGTATCAGTCGCGAGTTGGGCCGTGCCCGCCTTGCGGGTGAAGCGCTGCCCGGCGCTT
Source organism: Cellvibrionaceae bacterium (assembly GCA_021151615.1). Lineage (GTDB taxonomy): Bacteria > Pseudomonadota > Gammaproteobacteria > Pseudomonadales > Cellvibrionaceae > Cellvibrio. The sequence goes on from JAGKXA010000038.1 coordinate 24,967, forward strand.
ATTTTGATTGTGAAAAAGAATTGCCGGATTTATGCAGTACCTTGCAACAAATCCATAGGCGCGATTTGCACCTGGAGTGGCACGCTGACGCGGGATTGCGCTTGCCCTGGGATCGCGAAGATATTTTGGAGTTATTGGGGAATTTATTGGATAACGCCTGCAAGTGGGCGCAACGAAACGTTGCAATCAGGATTGTGCGTGAACAAGGCAACTATTGCATTGCGATTGATGACGATGGCCCCGGCATTGCACCGGAGTTGCACGCACAGGTATTAAATCGTGGTACGCGTATCGATGAGCAGGTGCAAGGCCATGGCTTGGGCTTGGGTATAGTGCGCGATATAGTGGAACATTGCCGCGGTGAGTTATTGCTGGAAGCCAGCCCGCTGGGTGGGCTGCGCGTGTTAATTCTTTTACCGATTAATCGTGCCTGAAACGGCGCAATTAAAATTCCCCGGCGCGTGCCATACGCTCACGCTCTTTGCGTTCTTCCTCTTCTTGCTTGGCGTGTTCGATAATGCGCATCATAGTGGCTATATCGGCTTCCACATTGCTCTGCGCAAATTGACCGGTGAGTTTTACATCAGGGTGCAAATTGCCGTGCTCAAATAACTCCCAGATTTCTTCACCGTAATGGGTGGTCAATAAATCCGGCGCGTACTGGCCAAAGTATTGGGTCATGTTATTCACATCGCGCAGCAACATCATTTTGGCGTTGTTGTTGCCCGCCGCATTCACCGCTTGTGGCAAATCAATCACCACCGGGCCTGAGTGATCGACCAGGACATTAAATTCGGATAAGTCGCCATGAACCAAACCGGCACAGAGCATGCGTACAATCTCCTGCATCATACGGCCGTGATAGTCACGTGCGGTGTCGGCATCAAAGGCGACATCATCCAGGCGTGGCGCGGGGTCGCCCTCTTCATCCACCACCAGCTCCATGACCAGGACACCTTCCAGGAACCAATAGGGTTCGGGTACGCGCACACCCGCTTGGGCGAGGCGATAGAGGGCGTCGACTTCCGCATTTAACCAGGCTTCTTCCGCTTCTTTCTGGCCAAATTTGGTACCCTTGGCCATGGCGCGGGCGCGGCGCGAATTGCGCACTGTGCGGCCTTCCTGATACTGCGCGGCTTGTTTGAAGCTGCGCTTATTGGCTTCTTTGTAGACCTTGGCACAGCGCACCTGGTTATTGGCGCTGACGACAAAAACCTGGGCCTCTTTGCCGCTCATCAGTTGGTAGTAAACCTCGTCGATCAAGCCATCATCGACCAGGGGTTGCAGGCGTTTGGGTATTTTCATGGAAAAAATGGATAGAGTTGAAAGTGCTAATGGTAGCACTGTGGGGCTGTGCAGCAGAAATATTCTGCGCTAAAAAGACTCTGCTAATTGAACAGGTAATCGGGAGATATACTGCGATGAACAGTTTACCAGCCTTGATCGGGTCGCTAACCAGGGGTCTTGTGATGAGCCTCCTCCTGCCAGGCCTGATACTGACCCAGCCGGCACTGGCGAATAATGGCGATCAGACAATTCGCGAACGCATCAAAGAGCGCATGGAAGATGCCCGGTCAGATGAGCCGCGCCACAACAACAGCGCTAAAATTACCCAGCCCGGCGATTATGAACGCCGTGTTCAACATGACGGCATCCAGCGCCATTACCGCATCCACGTCCCGCGCGGTTATAACGCCGCAAAGCCGACACCCTTGGTATTGGCCTTTCATGGCGGTGGGGGCGACAGGGACTATATGGCACAGGATAAATACTACGGCCTGATCTCAAAATCCAATGCCGAGGGCTTCGTCGTGGTATTTCCCAATGGCTACAGCAAATTCCGCTCGGGCAAATTTGCCACCTGGAATGCCGGTGCCTGCTGTGCCAATGCGCGCGATAAAAATATCGATGATGTGGGTTTTGTACGCGCAATGTTGCACAAGGTATCGGCTGAATTAACGATTGATCGGCAGCGCATTTATGCAACCGGAATGTCCAACGGCGGCATGATGGCCTATCGCCTGGCCTGTGAAATGGCCGATACCTTTGCGGCAATTGCCGCTGTGGCGGGCACTGACAATACGCTTGGCTGCGCACCGCGCAAACCTGTCCCGATTTTGCATATCCACGCCGCCAATGATGACCGCGTGCTGTTTAATGGCGGCGCGGGCGATAAGTTCAGGGATGAGTCCAAAGTGGCCGACTTTACCTCGGTACCGGCGACTATCGCCAAATGGGTCAAACAAAATAAATGTATGGCCCAGCCGCAGCGAGTGCTGGAAAAACCGGGCGCTTATTGTGAGCAGTATTCCCACTGCGCTGCCAATGTGAAGGTACAACTCTGTGTGACGGAAACGGGCGGACACTCCTGGCCGGGCGGAAGCAAGCCGCGCGGCGATGAACCACCTTCGCCAGCTCTCTCGGCCAATGACGTCATGTGGGATTTTTTCTCGCAATAAGGGCATGCCGCATTGATAATTGCTTTTAAGCGCCCATCTTGGTGGTTGCTCGTCTGCTAGCAGCTACCCTTTCATTTTTTTACCGATCTACAGGCTCTCTTTATGCGCGGCATGCACTCTTCCGGTTTATCGGTTCACCCAAAAAATGAAGCGCGTGAAGAAAATCCCAAGGTCAATTTGCGCCAGAGTATGAAGTATCTGCTGCCTTATTTGTGGGAATTTAAAGGGCGAGTGTTGCTGGCGATACTGGCGCTGCTCGCTGCCAAGGGCGCGACCCTGGTGATGCCCTGGGCGCTGAAGCATATTATTGATGGGGTGGATCGCAGCCTCGCGCCGGAACTCGCATTGCCCGCCTTTTTTATTCTGTTTTACGGGGCTTTGCGGTTTGGCAGTGTATTTTTTGGTGAAGTGCGCGATGCATTATTTAGCCGCGTGACCGAGCATGCCATGCGCAAAATTGGTTTGCGTGTGTTTAAGCATTTGCATTCGCTCGAATTGGCGTTTCACCTGGATCGCGCCACTGGCGGTATCAGCCGCGATATAGAGCGCGGTACCAACGGCATCAGTTTTTTGATGCGCTTTTTAATGTTCAATATTGTCCCTACCCTGTTTGAAATTTTAATGGTGGCGATTATTTTTGCGGCCGCCTTTTCCATTTGGTATGCGGTTATCACACTGATCGCCGTGGCGATTTATGTGGTCTTCACCATTTACACCACTGAGTGGCGCAACAAGTTTGTGCGCGAAGCCAATCAGGCAGACTCCTCCACCAGTACCCGCGCCATAGATTCTCTGCTCAATTACGAAACAGTGAAATACTTTAACAACGAACATTACGAAGCGCAGACCTATGATAAATTTCTGGAAAAGTGGGAATCCGCCAAATTAAAAAATCGCATGTCGCTACTCGCACTCAACTCGGGCCAAGCGCTGATTATCGCACTGGCAATGACGGCCATGATGTGGATGGCGGCGCAGAGTGTGCTGGATAAAACCATGACACTGGGCGATCTGGCGATGATCAACGCCTATATGATCCAGCTGTTTATTCCGCTCAACTTCCTCGGTTTTGTCTATCGCGAAATTCGCCGTTCGCTCACTGATTTGGAAAATATGCTGGCGCTGTTAAAGCGCACACCAGCGATTAGCGATGCAGCGGACGCAACGCCACTGCAAGTAAGTCGCGGGGAAATTTGTTGGCAGCAGGTGGATTTTGGCTACCACAAAGAACGCCCGATTTTGCAACAACTGGACTTGCATATTCCCGCCGGCAGTAAACTGGCGATTGTCGGTTCTTCGGGCGCCGGTAAAAGTACGCTATCGCGTTTGCTTTATCGTTTTTACGATATTGATGGCGGGAATATTCTAATCGATGGTCAGGATATTCGTTCAGTTACGCTGGATTCGCTGCGTCGCGCCATCGCCATAGTGCCGCAGGATACGGTGCTGTTTAACACCAGCATTCGCGAGAACATCGCCTACGGCAATCCATCGGCAACGAATGAGCAAATCGATCGCGCAATTAAAATGGCCCACCTGGAGCAATTTATTAATAGCCTGCCCAACGGCGATCAAACCCTGGTGGGTGAGCGCGGCTTAAAAGTATCCGGCGGTGAAAAGCAGCGCATTGCTATTGCGCGGGTGCTGCTAAAAGGCGCGAGTATTCTAATTTTTGATGAGGCCACCAGTGCGCTGGACTCAAAATCCGAAGCGGCGATACTGGATGCAATGCGCGAAGTCTCCAGTGGGCATACCACGCTGGTTATCGCTCATCGTTTATCCACCGTAGTGGATGCGGATTGCATAGTGGTTATGGAAAATGGCCACGTAGTAGAACAGGGTACTCACAATGAGTTGCTCGCCCTTCAGGGCTACTACGCCAAACTCTGGGCTATGCAGTTGCAAGAAGAATAATTTTCCATAAAAGAACTAATTTCGTGCGCTGCGCCAAAAGTTTGCACCAATATGCATGCCTTGGCGCATCAAGTCTCATATCCGTTTTATCACAGATGAAAAATAACCCGCACCAAAAATAATCAAAAGCGGGCGTTTCAGGTGCAATTGCCGCGTCAAACGCGAATTTATGGCGATTGGCACAAGTTTCGCTAAAGCCCGATCACTACAAGTGAATTAACAATTCACGGAGCTGTTCTTAAGGGCAAAAATTAAGGAAGAGATGGAACGCCCGGCCGCTCGACCACAGCGGTAATCACTACTCATGATCACGGGCGAACACATGTCAGGACTATTCAATTTCGATTTCGGTAAATACCGCGGCATAATTATTTCGGTTGCTCTGTTTTTATTGCTCGATGCCTCGGTACTGATTTTCAACTTCTACGTCTCCTATGAAATTGCCGACGATGCGGTAGGTGTAAACCTCGCCGGACGCCAACGCATGTTATCGCAGCGCATGGCGAAAACCCTGCTGGTGCTGGATGCATCCAAAGATGATCCAATTGCATTCAAAAATGCATTCGATGAATTGCAGTTAAGTAAAGGATTATTCGATGAAACCCTGAAAGGGTTTATCAACGGCGGGCAAGCACGCGGCGCAGGAAAAGATATAGTAACCCTGGAACCTGTGACTAATCGATTGGGAAAGGATTCACTGCAAAATACCCTGCAGTTGTGGTTGCCCTATAAAAAATCCATTGAAGTTTTTGTGGATACTATGGGTCGTGGTGAAGATTATTCCAGCGCGCTTGCGGTGGCAGTTGCTTTGGCGCGCACCCATAACCTGACTATGCTCGCTTCCATGAATGATTTAACGATAAGCCTGGAGCAGGTCGCTGCCTCCAAGGCATCACGCTTGCGCGCCATTCAAACCCTGGGCATTTGCCTTGCCATTATCAACTTCCTGTTCATTATGTTGCACTTTGTACGGCAACTGCGCGATAGCGATAAGGTGATTGAAAAAGCGCGTCGCGAAACGACAGAAATTCTGGAAACCGTTAACGAAGGTCTATTTCTGATCGATAAAGAGCTGACTATCGGTGAGCAGCATTCGGCCAAATTATCAGAAGTTCTGGGCAAGCAGCAGTTCGGTGGACAATCCTTCCAGTCGCTGCTGGAAAATATAGTCAGTGCTAAAGATGCCGAAACAGCGCGCGGATTTATCGAATTGTTGTTTGATCAAAAAATCAAGGAAAAACTGATTGGCGATTTAAATCCACTCAATAATGTGGAAGTAAATATCGCTAACCAAAGCGGCGGCTTCCTGACCAAACACTTGCAATTCAGTTTTGCGCGCGCCTACCAGAAGAATGAGGATGATATTGCTGAAATTTCCCACGTTCTGGTGACAGTGCTGGATATTACTGAACAAGTAAAACTGGAGCGTGCGTTAAATGAAAGCCGTAAGCACAATGAATCGCAACTGGAGATGATCACCAGTTTGTTGCACACCCATCCGGGTTTGCTGCGCGAATTTATCGCCAATAGTTTCAATTGCTTTAACCGGATCAATAACATTTTGCGTCAGCCCGCTAAAACCAATCAGGCGGTGCGCGATAAGGCCGTGAATATTTTTCGTGAAATTCATAATTTCAAAGGTGAAGCTGCCTCGCTCAAATTGGAATTTTTTGAAACGGCGGCACACAAAATGGAAGACACCCTGGCGGAGTTGCGCGATAAGCGCGATTTAACCGGCAACGATTATCTTGGCCTAACCGTACAGCTGGAAAACCTGATCAGTTATACCCAACAGGTTGAACACCTCACCGAGAAATTGGGCCAGTTTGCGATTGTCACTGGCAATAAAGTCAAAACTGCATCCACACCTGTTGCCAGCAACAGGCGTGGCCATACCTGGGATCACCTGCACGAGTTTGTGCAAAATATTGCGGCACGCAATGGCAAGTTGGTGAAACTGGTGGCGAGTGGCTTAAGTGAATTGGAATTGGAAATCAGCTACGAACAGCAGCTAAAAGAAATTGTGATTCAATTGCTGCGCAATGCCGTGGTTCATGGAATAGAAACACCGAGTGATCGCGAGCTGAGTGAAAAACCGATGGAAGGTCGTATCGATTTGCGTCTGGCTAAAATTTCCGATACCGAAATGGAACTGACGGTAATGGATGATGGCGCTGGCCTGGATTACGACGCTATCCGCGAAAAAGCCTTTGCTTCAGGAAAATGGCCGGAGGATGAAATTGAATCCTGGACCAACAAACATTTACTTGGTTTGATTTTCCACGAAGGGTTCAGTACAGCGCAGGAGGTTTCCAAAGATGCTGGGCGCGGTGTGGGTATGGAAGCAGTAATGAGCCATGTGTTGGAGCATCGCGGAAAAATTACGGTATCCAGCCGCCGCGGTCACCACTGTCGCTTTGTAATCACTCTACCGATTATTGCGGCGGAATCCAAAGGTGATACATCAAATGGCGATTCTTCAAGTGGCGATTCTTCAAGTGGAAGGTCAGCTAACGGACATTCATCAAATGGCAATGATATTGCTGCCTGATTGTTATAAGGATTTTTGGAGAAGTATTGAATGCTATCGCTAATGATTGTGGATGATTCCAATATTATCCGCCGCAAAATTGAACGCTGTAATGATTCCGATAAGTTCCAGGTAGTAGCCGCTGCCGCTAATGGTATGCAGGCGGTAGCGCTTTATAAAGAAACACGCCCGCAAGTCGTGACTATGGATTTAACCATGCCGGAAATGGATGGTATTGCCTGCATCCAGCAATTAATGGCACTCGATCCCGGTTTGCGCATTCTGGTGATTTCTGCTCTCTCTGATAAAGCCACGGGAATTGAGGCGCTGAAAAAAGGCGCGCGTGGATTTTTATGCAAACCCTTTACGGATGAACAATTGCTGGAAGCGTTAACTGAGTTAACCGAGGATTAATTGTTAAAATGTCTCAAGAAACCTTGCAAGTATTTATCGACGGCGTTGTGCGCTATTTTCATCACACTAATGACAAGGAAGTAAAAGTAGGCACACCCTATCTGGTGGAAAATGATAATCCGGCTGCTTATGACGTAACCGGTATTATCGGAATTTCCGGCCCTTATCGCGGCTGCGTGTATTTCACGGCGCCACGCATTTTGCTAAAACATTTGTTGCTCAGCATTGGCGAGCTGGATACCAGCAATGAGCACATTTTTGATCTGGTAGGTGAAGTAGCGAATACTATTTCTGGCAATGCACGCAGCCAGTTCGGTCATGAATTTATGATTTCAGTTCCGGTGATGATTGAAGGTGCGCCCAATCAAATCCATTTGCCACGGCAGATGCGCTCCTATGTGATTCCTGTGTATTGGAAGGCCTATCACGCCGCCGTGGTTATTTGCCTCGAGCATTAAGTTGTCATAGCCACATTTTTATTGGCCTGCCAAAACCATATCTGGCAAATCAATACGCCCATTACCCCTGCGAGCATCAATAATGAAAAAGGCATGGCGGTGCCGGTGTAGAAAAATGCGAGCAGCGGCCCGGCAAAGGCGCCGCTGCCAAAGCGCAGTGTGCCGGTAACCGCGGTGGTCGAGCCGCTGTTGTGTGGGAATTTCATTAGCAGGATTGCATCGGCATTGGTGCCCATCAGCGTTAGCGAACCCATCAAAAAAGCGACGGCTGCCACTGTGTAGCCGATCGGTAATTGCCAATAATTTACCAAACACAAAAGCAGCGCACTTATCAGTCCTATCGCTAATCCTGTGCGCAGCATGCGCAAGGGGCCGTAGCGAGTAACCAATCGACTATTCATAAAATTGGCGCCCATCAAACAAAATACATTTAAACCAAACAGTAAACTAAATGACTGCTCGCTAACGCCGAAATAATTGATGTAGAGAAAGGATACCGCCGTGATAAAACAGAAAAATGCAAAAGAGCCAAACATCATGCTGGCAATCATGGGTCGCGCTTGCGGGTTGGAAAAAATAATTTTGTAGCCACTAAAAAAATTTGTAGTTTTGGTTTCTGCATGGGGATTAATCGGTTTGCTAATTTCAGGGAGCCACTTCCACACCAGCGCAAAAATCAGTGCACCGTAAATAGCCAGCACGATAAAAATACTGCGCCATTCACTAAACCATAAAATACCGCTGCCGATGCTGGGCGCGAGTAATGGGGCGAGCATCATCATCATGGAAAGATAGGACATGCCTTTGGCGGTGTGTTCCTGGTACAAATGGCGCACCAGGCCTGGTACTACCACGGTAGCGGCCGCGCCGCAAAAAGCCTGGGTGGTGCGAAGGGTCAAAAAGAATTCGATGTTGTGTGCAAATACCAAACCGATGCTGCTCAGGGTAAAGCCTGTTAAACCAAAAATCGCTAAAGGCCGGCGCCCAATTTGATCTGCTAAAGGGCCGAACAGCAACATGCCACCTGCATAGGCGGCGAGAAAAATACTCAGTGATTGCTGCACATTGCCAATATGGGTGTTGAGACTGTGGGCAATATCCGGCATGGCAGGGAGGTACATATCGACCGCCAGCGGGGTAATCGCAATCACTGCGGCAAGTAGCACAATTAAATAGGGATGGGATTCGCGGGTCATGAAACAGCTCGTTAACTAACTCAGTTTATAGACTAGACATCTTTTTGGTTATTAACGAGCGCTCTGGGTAAAAGGGAATCAACGAAAATTTCGATAATGAGATCATCGTTGTGGGGTAAAGAATACTATTCTTTGCTCGTGCGAAATTAATCGACGCAATTATTTTTCAATTTGGTTATAGCATCCGCATAAAGCGGTTGAAGCAGTTCTAACTGCTTATCGCCCAGATATTTTTGTGCGAACTCCCAGGGGGGAACACCATTATTCCAATCGCAATTAACCGTGGCGATAGTCGCCAGATTTTGCGCTACGGCCGTTGTTAGATAGGGGCGATAATTTTTTTCGGCGGCGAAGGCGGCAAATTTATCCAGCTCGGCCACATAAAAATCTACCGGTAATTTAAAGCTGACCTTGTGTACACCCGCCTGCTCCATAATCGCTTTGACATACATGGGCTTCAGGTTGGCTTGGGTCTTTGGCCAATCCTCCAGGGTAAAGTCGCCGGCCTGGGCATTTACGTGAAATGGAATAAGCAAACAGAGAAGTGTGAGGAAACGGGTGTAACGCAGGAACATAAACAGACTCCATGGGATGAATACTGGCGCCATTATAACCATTTCGTAGCTTGAGGCGGCTGGAAGGCAAGTATCGATTGACTTTGGAGTTGGCGAGTGTACACTGGGCATCGCTTGAAAGTACGATTAATATTTATGCACATCATTTCGAAGTTCCATTAAGTACCTCGTCCTGTTTCATAAGTAATTCCCACATTTCCAGCACAAACTGCCCGTTCGCGGGTATCAATTACTTCTGTTTTAAATAGGATGATTAACATGTCCAAGACTGTTACCGGTACCGTTAAGTGGTTCAACGAAGCTAAAGGTTTCGGCTTTATTGCTCAAGAATCTGGCCCAGATGTATTCGCACACTTCAGTGCAATTTCTGGCACTGGTTTCAAAACCCTGGCTGAAGGCCAAAAAGTGAGCTTCACTGTGACCCAAGGCCAAAAAGGCCCACAAGCTGAAAACATCACTGCTATCTAATTTCTGCGGAAATTATTCATAGCAAGAAGGCGAGACTAACCCTCTCGCCTTTTTTATTTCCTGTCGTTTTAGCGATTCCGATCTGACAAAGATCACCTCTTGTATCACTGCGCTTGTTTTTAGCGGCTACTCGCCCAATCATCCTGAAAACCTTGCTGTATTCAGGATTCACTATGGCCAATGCGCTCACCCGCCGCGAAATCTTGCTCGACTTACTACGTCCTTATCGCGTGCGGATTCTGGCGGCGCTAGTTGCCCTTGTTGTTGCTGCCGCCTCGGTATTGCTGATTGGCCAGGGGCTGCGCCAGGTTATCGATAAAGGTTTTGTTGCGGGTAGTGCCGAATGGCTCAACTATGCGCTGCTGGGCATGCTGGTGGTGATTCTGCTGATGTCGCTGGCAACCTATACCCGCTTTTACCTGGTGTCCTGGCTGGGTGAACGGATTACTGCCGATTTGCGTCGTCGGGTGTTTTCCCATCTTTTGAATTTATCGCCGGAATTCTTCGAGCAGAATCGCACTGGTGATGTGCTCTCGCGCCTGACTAATGACACCACCCAACTGGAAACAGTGATCGGTTCCAGCGTTTCTATGGCGCTGCGCAACGTGCTCTTGTTGCTCGGCGGTTTGGTGATGTTGGCGATTACCAGTTTTAAACTCACCTTACTGGTGTTGCTGGCAATTCCCTTTGTGCTGGTGCCGATTATTGCGTTTGGCCGCCGTGTGCGTAGCCTGGCGCGCGCCAGTCAGGATTCGGTGGCCAATGTGGGCGCCTACACCGATGAGGTCATCCATGAAATTCGCACAGTGCAAGCGTATGGCCATGAAGCTGAATCCGCGCGTGAATTTAATAAGCGGGTAGAGGCTACTTTCTCTACGGGTATTAAACGTATTCGCCAGCGCGCGTTATTAGTCGCAGCGGTAATTACCCTGGTGTTTAGTGCCATCGCATTAATTTTGTGGGTGGGCGGGCACGATGTATTGAGTGGTGAAATTAGTGCGGGCGAATTATCGGCTTTTATTTTTTACGCGGTAATTGTCGCCAGCGCCATGGGCACTATTTCAGAAGTTATTGGCGATGTGCAACGCGCAGCCGGTGCCACTGAGCGCCTGGTGGAATTATTGGCAACGCCATCCCATTTACCTCAGATGCAAAATCCCCAGCCATTCCCAATTCCTGCCACTGGCATGCTTACTATGCGCAATATTGTTTTTGCCTATCCCTCCCGCCCGGATGTGCCTGTGTTTGAAAATTTTAATTTGCAGATTAACGCCGGCGAAAAAATTGCGTTAGTGGGGCCATCGGGTGCGGGTAAAACCACCGTGTTTCAATTGCTGCAGCGCTTTTATGATCCGCAAGCGGGTGAAATTTTAGTGGATGGCGTTAATGTTAAAGAGGCAGATATCAAAGCCCTGCGCGAACGCATTGCATTGGTACCGCAAGATCCAGTGATTTTTGCCAGCAGCCTGCGCGACAATGTGCGCTATGGTCGTCCTGCTGCAACCGATGAAGAAGTTATTGCAGCCTGCGAGGCAGCGTTTGCTATGGAATTTATTGAACAATTGCCGGAAGGTTTGGATAGTTTTTTAGGCGAGCGAGGTGTGCGTTTGTCGGGCGGGCAAAAGCAGCGCATCGCCATTGCGCGCGCAATTCTTGCCGATCGTCCTATATTATTATTGGATGAAGCGACCAGCGCCCTGGATTCCAACAGTGAGCAACAGGTGCAACAGGCGTTGGAGGTACTAATGCAAAATCGCACCACCATTATGATTGCCCATCGACTCTCAACGGTTATTAACGCCGATAAAATTTTGGTATTGCAAGAGGGCAATATTGTTGCAAGCGGCACCCATCAGGAATTGCTCGCGAGCAGTGAACTTTACCAGCAGCTGGCGCGTTTGCAATTTCAATCAGGTGCACATCAGGATAAATAACCAACACCTTTGGCTGCCATAGCGGCAGCTAATAAAATTGCCGCGACCCCGATTAATTCGACAGCAATAAATTTTCGTAGCGCATACCATGTTTTTTCCGCGACTGTTGGCAACACATTCTTGCTTAGCGATTTTTGCCAGCGTAAAAACGTAACGGTGGGATAGGCAGAAATAATTCCGACCAATGCAAACAGTACCAGCTTGGCAATAAAAGGTCCGCTGTGAAAATAATAGTGAGCGCCCTTTTCAAAATAAAATACCCGCAAACCGCCGAGTAGCAACAACAGCACGGCGCTAATACCGTAAATTCGGTCGGCATTTACCAGTGCACGTGCCGAATCCAATGTCACTGGCTTGCGCAGGAGCAGGTATTCATAAACCAACGTTGCCACCAGCGTAAAAGCAACGAGATGATGCAAAAACGCGATAAACCAGTTCATAGTAACTCCGTGTTAGTGGCTCTGTTACACCGGGGCAGATGTTTGTCATTGCTCATCTGTCGTAACTTGATTTGAGCTGCTTATCTTAAGCCCTAAATCATCAAGCCATGAACAGGATATTTGTCATCACTTTGTGAAGCTTTTTTAAAGCCAGAAAAGCAAAACGGCAATCCGGGTGGATTGCCGTTTTTGTTTTTGCCCCGGATTAACTTGCAGGATCGTCCGAGGCTAATTCGCGCAAGCGCGGCTTAGTTGCACGCGCGTACCAATGACCAGGCATTTTGCCATGCCCAACCGGTACCTGGAGCGTATGGGCCGCCCACAGTACACCAGCCAGAAACGGTACATTGATATTCGCTACCTGCGTTTTGCACTTTAGCGCCATTGGCGTAGCTGCTGCCGTTTACGTAAGCAGGAGAAGTACAGCTACCGGTAGCGGTAGAAGAAGCTACCGAGCTAACTGCAACGCTGGATTTACTGGAAGAAGCTACTACCGCGCTGGAAGCCACTGAGGATGACGTCGGGCTGCCAGTACAAGCACCCAGGTCTAACCAATGAGCATATTGGCCAGAGTTGCTAGCTGGGTTGTTGTTTTGGGTCCAGTAGTTAGCCTGGTAGCGTTTGCCGTTGTATTGCACTTGTTGTGGGTTGGTGTAAGCGGTTTGTGCGTCCCACACTGGCAAGTTGGCGCAAGTGTTATTGGAAACGCTGGATGCCACTGAGCTGGCCACAGAAGAAGCAACTGATGATGGTGCTACAGAGCTTTTTACGGATGAGCTGCTGGTACTAGCTACAGAAGAAGTGCTGCCGCCGAAGTTAACGTCGATACACTGGTAGAAACCTTCAGCTGCATCGCGCTCCCAGTCACGTTGCCAGATTGAGTAAACGATGTGGCGACCAGTGCGTTGTGGCAGGTTTACTACGTGATTGGACACCGCTTCCTGATCCGCTTTACCTGAATCGTGGATCAATTCCAGGTCGCTCCAACGAAGTGGCTGGCTGTGGTTGTAGCCTTCTTTGGTGATGTAGTAACGGAAGTACCAGGTTTTGTGCGCTGCGGTGTTGGTCCAGGTAAAGGTACGTGGGCCAGGCACTACATTGGTTGCAGGCCAGTCGGTACGCGCCAGATCCATACCGAACAGGTTGGAACGGTTAGCGGAGCAGAGGCGACCATCCGGAATGAAGAACTCGTGGTTGTCTTTAACGCCGCCCACAGCAACTTCTTGTGGGGTGTAAAGGCCGCCGTTACCGGCTGCTTTCGCGGCGATACAAGCTGGATGGGTTGGGTTTTCAATGCCGTTTTCAGCACATTGGATGTAACGTGATTTTGGAGAAGATACATATCCATGGGCAAATGCCTGGCTGGCAGCCAGCAGTGAACCCATTACTACAGCGGCAATACCGCAAGTCTTTATTGTCTTTTTCACTCTCAATCTCCTGGGTAATTTAGATTGGTCATAAACCAGTGCGAACCTAAGGGTGATCGCTTGTTATTAAACTCATGCACTTCCCCTGCACGCTTGGCGCCAGGATCATTGCATGGGGATCGAGTCTAAAATGACAACGTTGTTTTATCCAGTCCGACTTTAAGTCAGCGAGGTAATAGTTTTGTCATCAAGTGCGAATTTGCGAAGCAATTCCGGCTTTAATCGCCAGTCAAGTTCGACTTTTGGTGGCAGAACGGCAAAATTGACAATGTTGTCAATTCTGCCGCTGAATGATGGTAATCGCTGGGGTTACTTTTGTGGTAGCGGGAAAATACAGGTAAAGGTACTGCCTCTACCCGGCTCACTGGTGATTTGCAATTCAGCGTCGTGGCGCATTAATACATGTTTCACTATCGCCAGCCCCAGGCCGGTACCACCGGTACCGCTGTTGCGGCTTGCATCTACACGATAGAAGCGTTCGGTCAGGCGCGGTAGGTGTTGGGCTTCGATACCTGGGCCGTTATCGCTGACTGAAAAGTAAAAATGCTTTTGGTCCTGCCACAACAACAAACTAATGCGTCCTTCGTTTGGGGTGTACTTGACCGCATTGATTACCAGGTTGGAAAAGGCGCTGTGCAATTCTTTTTCATTACCAGAAAGCAACAGTGGTTTGCTGGTGTTGTTGCAGATGAGCGTCAGCTGCTGTTCCTTTTCCTTGCTTAACACCTCGGCTTCGCTTTTTACAATGGCGAGTAGTTGTTCGATGTTGATCGGCTTGTGGTTGTGGCCGGCTTCGGTAGTTTCCAATTTGGACAAAACCAACAAATCGTTAATCAGCAGCGACATACGTTTTGATTGCTGCAACATTTGCTGCAGGGGCTTATCCCAACTGGGAGTGATGTTATTGTCGACCAGGGTTTCCACATAGCCGTTGATAACGGTCAACGGGGTGCGTAATTCATGAGAGACGTTGGCGATGAAATCCTGACGCATCTTTTCCAGGTTATGTAACTGGGTTACATCGCGAATCACAATCAAGCGTTCATTTTTACCAAACAGGGTGATCTGGAATTGCAGGTGTTTGGACGAAAAGCGTGGAGAAGGCAGCTCCAATGGCTCTTCGTAGTTGCCCTCTTCAAAGTAGGCCACGAATTTGGGGTGACGAATAAAATTGATGACCGATTGCCCCTGATCCCTGGTGCTGAGCGCGAGCATCCGGTGTGCGGCCGGGTTCCAGAAATCCAGGTGGCCGCGCGCATCCAGAATCACCAGACCATCTTTCAAGGCCGAGCTGATTTCCTGGATGCGTTTAATCACCGCCTGCAGGTTTTCTTTTTCCAGGCGCTGGTCGCGTTGTAATTGGTAGATATTGTCGAAAATCTGGCCCCAGATACCGCTGGCCTCGGGCGGGTGATCGCTCTCCTGACGCACCAGCCACTGGTTGAGGCGACGCATCTGCCAGAGCATCCAGAGAATATAAGCCGCGCAGCCAAACAGCATCCACAATGCATAGTTATCGCTGAAAAAGCCGATTACGCTGCAGACAGCGAGTATGACCAGAATACGCTGGAGTTCGGTACTGAAACCTTTTAACAACGGGAAGCCTCTCAGTTCTAAATCCGTATTCAACAACGATAAACACTGCAAGACACGCCGTAAACCTATCCTTGGGGGTTCATCGTCGACGTCCCTGTCTTCGATGGTCTTGCAGTGTTTATCGCCGTTGAATACTCAGTGTGCAGTTAAATCAGGCTTCAATACGGGTAGAGAAACGATAACCGGTACCGCGTACGGTCTGGATCAGGTCTTCGTGGCCGTCGATGGTCAGGGCTTTGCGCAGGCGGCGGATATGCACATCCACCGTACGCTCTTCCACGTAGACATTACCGCCCCACACATGATCCAGCAATTGGCTGCGAGTATAAGCCCGTTCCTGGTGGGTAAGGAAAAATTCCAGCAGGCGATATTCGGTCGGCCCCATATCCACCGACTGGTTATTGATAGTCACCCGGTGGCTGGCAGGATCCAGGCAAAGACCCTGAACAGAAATGGGTGCAGAATTGATTTGCGGATCGGCGCGACGCAATACGGCTTTTAAGCGGGCGACCAGTTCGCGCGGGGAAAATGGCTTGGTGATGTAATCGTCGGCGCCTACTTCGAGCCCCTGGATTTTGTTGTCTTCTTCACCCTTGGCGGTCAGCATGATGATCGGGATTGCTGAAGTCACTTCATCGCGTTTCAAACGGCGCGCCAGTTCGATGCCGCTGGTACCTGGCATCATCCAGTCGAGCAGGATCAGGTCGGGCTTCTCGTCAATGATCAAGCCATGAGCGTCTTGCGCATTGCTCGCCTCCATAACGTAATACTCAGCCATCTCCAACGCAACACGCAACATATCGCGAATAGCGGATTCATCATCAACGATCAGAATTTTGCGACCAGTCATAGGTGTGTTCTGCCTGAATAAACCACGGGATGCTTCAGGATTTATGAAGCTATTATTGCAGCTTATTAAATAAGTTCAGTGTTACACATTTATGACAGTGTGCAGGATATTTGGGGGATTTATTACAGGTGAGAGCTTTTAGCGGTAACTCAACTAACAAGTGCGAGGAGTGCGCTTGTTAGTTGAGGCGATTTGTCAGTTATGGACAGGCAGGGTTAACAATATCGATACTTGAAGAAGAAAGTGCATTTACTCCATTTATTGCATTGGGGGATGTACTGTAGAGAGTTACAGTACGAGTTACTTTCTGAAAAGGGTTTTGTTGCTGATAACCCAAGCTTATATCAACAGGAGTAGAGCTACTAATGGCTGCGTTCAGATTCAGGTGATAGATAATCATTGAGGTGTCGGACATAGCAACAATAGAAGTAGCATTAGGAAGATTGATAATGGGATCAGAAGTAAGTTTGCCATTAATTAAGTCAATTCTTAAAAAAGCTACAGAGTCAGATGGAAACCCAAAACCCAAAGGTACGCTTCCTGAGTGGGTTCCAGATCCGGCGGCACAAGCAGAGCTACTCGCCTGGCTAGTGGCGGCTGAGCTGGCTGCTGATGTAACAGCGGCTGCGCTCGATGAAACAGCCGTTGAAGTTGCCACACTTGAGCTACTGGCCACCGGGGTGCTGGATGAGGTGACAGCAACAGAGCTCGACGCACTGCTGACTGCCGAGCTGACGAGGCTCGAGGAGGCAAGTGTTGAAGCTTGAGAACTGCGTGAGCTGCTTGCCCTAAAGCTACAAGGCGATGCAATGTCAGCACTGGAACTGAAAAGCGCATTTGTACGGTTGGCTGCATCAGCGAGGGTTACGTACAGCTCGACCGAGCGTGAAACTTTCAATTGCGCATCCTGTTGCTGAAAGTCCAAGCCCAAATCAATCAGGGTTGAACTGCTGAGGAACTGGGACGGCGTTATCTGGAGGACAACCATTGCGTTATTAGACATTACCGTAGTTAGGCTGGCGTTTGGAATGCTGACATTGGGGGAGCCAATAAATGTGCTGTTGTTTAATTCGACTCTTAAATAGGCGAATGAATTTACTGCAACTCCAAATCCCAGGGTTGCATTCCCGGAATAAGAGCCGGAACCTGCGATACAAGTTGAGCTGGCTACTGATGAGCTTCGCACAGATGACTTGGATGAGCTCTTTACACCGGAGCTCATCAGTGACGAACTTGATGAAACAACCATAGTCGAGCTCGCTGTATTACTGGTTGGAGTGCCACTGCTCGACAGGGCGTTTGCAGAATTACTTGCACTGGACTGGTTTTGGCTGATTGAGGAGCTGCTCGCCTCCGGGCTTTGTGAGATAACGATATTATCGATACGCACATCGCCGGTAATGGCAGGATCTTTGCCGTTGGCATCAAACACTATTCCCCAATGAGAAAAGCCCACTTTATTGGCGGACGGCTTGGCCGAAACAGCGCGGGCTTTACTGAGGGTTTGCGGAAGTTTGCCCGCAATGGTGTTCCAGCTATCGGGTACCAGTTGCGCGGCGCTGGTCAGTCCGGCAGTGATGTAGCTATTGTCGGCATCGGCAAAATAAAAGCCCACTCGCAATTTGCCATCAGTCACATAGGCGCCGGGGATATAGACGCTGGCACTGAAGGTTGATGCGGGGTTGGTAAGGCAGGTTTCATCCAGATTGAGCGTTTGCTCACCATAGCCCCAGCGCTCCTGCGGGCTGCTCCACTCGGGTTTAATAATTGACGTTGGTACCTGGCCAACCAGAGTGGGAAGTTTATGGCCGGTAAAGGATCTGAGGCTAAGGCTGGTAGAGGCGGTCGAATCAAAATGGATGCTATGACATGATTCGGCAACCGGTTGGGTGGGCTGGCCTTTCTCCCAGCGAATATTGTCCAGTTGGAAATGCACATTGGTCTGTTGATTCAATGCGGGCATTATCTGGAAGCCACTGCGCACTTGTTTGATATTCAGGCCGTCACGAATGAAATCGGCGATAGGAACCTCAATAGTTTTCCACTCATTGAGAGCTCCGGTGTCGATATTTCTCTCGGTGGATTCGCAGGGCCAGCCGCAATCCAGCGCGATTTGCAGCGGCGCATTCTTATCGCCTTTGTTAATTACCCTAAGATCAAATACTAACTTACCGGTCTGATAAGCGCTAAGGTCGAGGCCGGCAGTGTTGGCAACGCCAAAACGCAACTGGCTATTAGCAGCGGTTTTGTTGTAATGAATATCCAGAACGCGCTGGTGTGCAGATTCCTGCACGTCCAGTTCGCTCAGGCTCAGGGCCTGACTTTGCTTCGCATCCACTTCCTGACCCACACTGCCATCGCCATTTTTCTCGCGCACACTTGGACTTTGCCAGGGTGAACAAGCTGCATCTATGTAAACGGCTGTTTCGTGAAAACTGCATCCCAACTCAGCTGTGCTGGAAGATGCGGTGCTACTGGCGGAGGTTGCGGGACTGCTGGATTTTACCACTGAGGAAGCCGTTACACTGTTATTGGCTGTACCTCCGCTACCGGAGCCACCACCACAGGCGGTAAGTAGAACACTGGTCGATACCAGAATAGGAAGTGTAAATAGTTTCATCGCTAAGATCCTTGGTCCATTGCGTCGTGAGTTGTTAATTCCAAAGTCATTCCGTTTATTGCTAGCAAAGGCTGCCGTGTACGGCTAACCGCAAAACGTACTACTTGGTGGGGCGGATCGATAAGGGTTACCGAGTGGCGTGCATTTTAACATTCAGATCAAATAATGCACCTATCGAATTAACCCTGCTTGATCGCAAGGTCCGCTGCTATCCCCGCAAAAACTGCCATCCCCACCCAGTTATTATTGAGGAAAGCCTTGAAGCAGGCTGCGCGCGCGCGGAAGCGGATCAACCATTGCTGGTAGACAAATAACCCGCCCGCCACCGCCAGCCCGAGATAATAAAGATTGCCCAATTCGAAGCGATTGCCTACCAATACCAGTGCGTAAATGGTCAGTAGCTGCAAGGCGCCGGTGATCAGGCGATCCTGCTCGCCAAATAAAATGGCAGTGGATTTAACACCGATCTTTAGGTCGTCATCCCGGTCTACCATGGCATAGAAAGTGTCGTAGGCAACTGTCCAGAGCACTACCGCCAGATAAATTACCCACATATGGCGGTTGATTTCACCCGCTTCGGCGGCATAGGCCATGGGGATTCCCCACGCAAAAGCAGCACCCAGAACTACCTGGGGCAGATGGGTATGGCGTTTCATAAATGGGTAGCAGAAGGCCAGCGCCAGACCGCCTACGGAGAGTTTGATAGTCAGCGGATCCGTCATGAGAACCAGGCCGAAGGCGATCAGGCAGAGTGCAATAAACAATCCGATAGCTTCTTTGCTGGAGACTGCACCGGTTGCCAATGGTCGCTCCTTGGTGCGTGCGACCTTGCCGTCGATTTTGCGGTCGGCGAAATCGTTAATCACGCAACCAGCGGCGCGCATCACAATCACACCGAGCACGAAAATCACCAGATTTTTGATGCTCGGGACCCCCTTGGCGGCCAGCCACAAGGCCCAGAGCGTTGGCCACAGTAATAACAAGGTGCCAATCGGACGATCCATACGCATCAAGCGCCAGTAGTGCGGTGCCTTTCGCAAGATTAAATTACTGGGTGGCGTTTTTTCTAGCAATTTATCTGCACTTTTAAGGATTTTTGCTGCATGATCCCTGTTAGCTGG
>JAGKXA010000664.1 GCA_021151615.1 Cellvibrionaceae bacterium
ATATGCAAGCTCCGTTGTTTGGCAACATCCCAGATGATGATGAAGGCAGAGCGATTGCAGCGGTATTTGGTTATCGCCAAATACTACCGGCAGGAGTACCCGATGCGGCACCCAGCCACCAAAAATTAATTGATGAAGCCATCGGTTGGTACAAAATACATCACCATTCAGACAGCAGTGCTATAGACAGATCCGAGGAGTTAGGCAGGATTCTTTACCATCGAGTCGACCCCAAAATTGCACTCGCAAGACTTTATATGGCTATGCGTAAAGACGCAGAACTGAAAAAACAGGAAGATATTTATTGGACTAATTTTGCAAATGACGACGCCGTTTTCCCCGCAACTAAAGATGCACTGCGCGCAGAACTGGACAGCTGGATTGCCAATTCATGGAAAACACTTTCGCTCAGCCCGACACATAAGCCCGGCGACGCATTACAGTTGGTTTTTACCCAACATAAAACCAAGTTGAGTAGTTTAAAAACTCAGGCCGAGACGGAAATAAAACAGTCAAAAGAAGAGAAATTTATTGCCCCCCTGCGCCGTTTAATAGCCGACAGCAACCTGGAAAAATTAAACCAACTAGGAGGCAAACAATTGTGCGAAAAAATGCACCCCAAGCTCAAAACCTCATGCATAACAGAATTGGCTTCGCTGCAAAATGCAGCGACGAAAGAAGTGAACCAACGCAAGAATACAAAAATCTCGGCTAGCGACATGGCTGACTACGGTAAAAGCGGCCCTGGTGGCGAGCAAAAAACCCGCGATTCCAAATACACTTACGCGCTCATTAGCGATAGCAAGGTACCACAGCAGTGGGTTCAGGTAGATTTTAATGCGCTACTAAACGCCGATAAAAAAATATTTTCCAATTACCAGAAAAAAATTGCCCGCCTCGGTGAAGATTATGCGTTGATGCAAAGGGAATTCGGCCTGCTGGTAAACAACTACCGCCATAAGTGCCCGGGAACGACCATAAACAATATCTGGTTCCCCAATAATGAGTGCGCCAGTGGATTATCAAATACAGTCGCCCAATGTTTAGTGGATGTGCAATTAAAAAC
>JAGKXA010000665.1 GCA_021151615.1 Cellvibrionaceae bacterium
GTATTTGGGATTCGTATTTCGGTGCGCCGATTTATTTCCCGCAGCCTTATTGCACGTCATCAACCAAATACAAAGCGGCGGTGCATTTTGATAATGAATTCCCGCTCTGGGGTGGCGGCTGGTCGCGCAATGGAATTAATTACATGGGCATGTGGATTGGACCGGGCGCTGCAAATGACCCCTGGGGTTTAGCGCACGAATTTATGCACGGTGTGCAATCTACTACGCAAGGTTTTGGTGATTGCGGTGGGGCTGGTTGCTGGATTTATGAATCTCACGCTAACTGGATGCCACATCAATTATTCAACACCAATGTGCACTGTTCGGAAATGCTGCCCAACATGCCGCACTTGTATTACGGCAATACCCGCGATCGCTACTGTAACTGGCAATTCTTTGAATTCGTAAAAGATAAATATTGTCACAGTGCGGTAAATAATATGTGGGCTTACAACGCGCCCGCAGGTCAGCGCGATCCCTGGCAAAAATTAATGCTTAGCCAAAACTGGAACATCGAACAATTAAATGATCGCTTTGGTGAGTGGGCAATGCACAACGTGACCTGGGATTATAAAGATCCGGATGGTGCCGACCAGGGCGCAGTGTATCGCCAGAATTATGGCAATCTAAATGCGGATGCCGGCAGTTACACCGCGCGTCGTTTGCGTTTAACACAGTTGGAATCACTGGATACCAATTTTGCGCAGAACCGCCGTTTTGTATCGCCATATTATTGGGCGCCGCAGCGTTGGGGTTACAACGTTGTGCAATTATTCCCGGAGGCAGGTGCAACAACGATTACGGTGAAATTCCGCGGTGTTGTGCAAAGCGGCGCAAATTCCGGTTGGCGTTGGGGGTTGGTATCTACCAACAGCAGCATGACGCAATCGGGCTACACCGAATTACAACGTGGCACTGATGGTGAAATTTCACTGTGTTTGACTCCTGGTGAAAATGTATTTTTGGTTGTCACTGCAACGCCGACTGCCTACCAAAAAATTACCTGGGATAATCCCGGCGATGGCAAAGCCTATCCGTCAATTTATCGCTACCCCTATATGGTGG
>JAGKXA010000666.1 GCA_021151615.1 Cellvibrionaceae bacterium
AAGCCAATAAAATGCATTTGCCTGGCAACCCCCAGCTTATCCATAAGTGATTCCAGCTTTGCCATCAACTCCGGTTTTTTGTGGCCTGCAATTACAAAATGCAGCTGGGGATTTTTAAGCAGGTCGACAGCGCGAATCAGGGTTTCATAATCTTTTGCCGGCCTTATGTTTCCCAGGCTACCAATGAGTAGAGTATCCGCCGCAAGCCCCAACTGGTTGCGCAGTGTAGTAGAACCCTGTTGCACATAACGGTGCTGATCCACACCATTGTAAATAACGGCAATATTACTGGCAGGAAACAAGCCGCGCGCTGCAATAAAATTTGCCAGGTCGCGACTAACTGCAATGAGTTGATTTATCCCGCAACGCATCAGCGTTTGCTTGATGCCAACGAACCTTTCCCGGGGGTTAATATCCACCCGACCATGCAGCGTAGCAATCAACGGCATACGCAGCAGCAGGCTCACGATGGAATAGGTGAGCGCCGAACCCAGCAGATGCGCATGCACCAACACTGCCCGCTCAGAGCGAAGCAGACGGATTAATTTCAAGTAATAAGGAATCGAGAGAAAACCATAAGGCTTAAGGATGCAATAACGAACACCGCGCAGCTTGAGTTGCTCCTCAACCCAACCTGGCCCTTTAATAATGGCGAGATTGTCATAACCCGGCAACTTGAGCTGTTGTGCAATATCGAGGAATACCGTTTCAGCACCACCGGGGCCGGTAGTGTCTATCGCGTGGATAATAGTGGGGCGAGTGCTACTGGTTGATGAATCCGTCATTGTTCCTTCCGCTTCGACACGATACTTTTTACCGGCGGCATTCTAACACCAACCGCTCGCACGCTTGTGGATTTGTTAGCCAATCCGTATCATTCGATCTGCATTTTTATTGCGCTAGTGCATTGAATTTTTTTGATTTTTTATAATCGGGACGCGTTGGCAATGACTCACCTTATCCTCGTGCTGGATGCTGCACAACGCAGTGCGCTGGCAGTCACCCGCTCATTGGGCAAACTGGACAAGGTCAAGATAGTTACCGCCGAAGCCAGCAGTAATGCAC
>JAGKXA010000667.1 GCA_021151615.1 Cellvibrionaceae bacterium
AAAATGCCCTCCAGTTTGGCCGACGCTATATAACAAAAAGGCGCGCAGTTCTTCTGCCAGTTCAGGCAGTTGTTTTTCGCTGAGCTGGCGTAGGTCAGCAGGGCTATCGATGCTGTCCAGCAGTGGAGTCAGCGGGCGGCTGGTGGGGATTTCGTTATGCATTCAGCGTCATCAATCTGGTTATAGTTCTGGGGCAAGCTCTGCAAGATCGCCATTGTAGGCACCTTGTTCAAGGCTTGGCTAGCTCGCTCTTTGGATTATGTAGCCTGCCAGCTGGCGTAGATATAGTGCTTGTTCCGCAAATGTATCCAGTGCCCTGAGTGCCTGCTGGTGCAGTTCGGCCGCTTTGGCTTTGGCTGTTTCCAGCCCCAGTAGGGAGACATAGGTAGGTTTATTGCGGGCGATATCGGCGCCTTGCTGTTTGCCGAGCGTTACGGTGTCTGCGGTTACGTCAAGAATGTCATCCTGCACTTGAAAGGCCAGTCCTATGGCGGCGGCATAGTCATCCAGCGCCTTTAGCTGCGTGTCATTTGCTCCGGCGGCGAGCGCCCCCATGGCGACACTGGCACGGATAAGTGCACCAGTCTTGTATCTGTGCATGGTTTCCAGTTCGTGCAGGTTCAATTGCTGGTCTACTGCTGCCAAGTCTATAGCTTGTCCCAGTACCATCCCCTTTGCCCCAGAAGCATTTGCTAATTGACTAACTAATTGCAATGTACGTTCTGCGGATACTTTTGTATCCAGAAGCAGCTCAAACGCCAGTGTTTGCAAGCCATCTCCTGCCAAAATTGCGGTGGCTTCATTAAAAGCGATATGGCAGGTGGGTTTACCGCGACGCAAGTCATCATCATCCATAGCGGGCAAGTCGTCATGTACCAGACTGTAGGAGTGCAAGCACTCCAATGAACAGGCAATAGGGTCTATATCTGCCAGATCAATATTCGGGTTAATTGTCAGGGCGGCTGCATAGGCCAATGTTGGGCGCACACGTTTGCCGCCGTTAAACAGGCTATAACGCATAGCTGTTAGCAATTGGGTTGGGTCGGTTTGCTCAGGAAGATAA
>JAGKXA010000039.1 GCA_021151615.1 Cellvibrionaceae bacterium
GCCCCATGTCAGTGTGGAGGAAGCGATGCGCACGGTGATCGCCTGTGGCAGTGGCTCGCAGGTGATCTCTGAAATTCCCGGCGGTGAAGCCAAACTGGAATATTCCAAAAACGAAAAAGGCCGCTAAGCGGCCTTTTTCATTGATCAGTATTTTTGTATCCGAACATTATTTTTTGCCGGCTATTCTTTTTTCTTCGCCTTTTTGGCCGGTGCTTTATCTGCTTTGTGCGGTTCGCTTTTTTCTTTTACTGTTTTTTCCACTTTGACCGGTTTGTCGGCACGGGTTGAAATTAGCGCGACTTCAACCGGTGGCAAGCGCGGGTTTTCACCGCGTTCACGGCTTTCCACATAATTCAATGCATCAGTTACTGCCTGGGTAACTTTGCGCTCTATTTCCATCATGTCTTGCGGTGACATAAAGAACGTCATATCTACATCGTGGCGAATATAGCGCGGCGGCAAACGGTTCAAGGCTACACAGGCTACGTCGGCCAGAAAGTCACGGTCACCCTGTTGCACACGCTCACTTTGATCAAAGACCTCCTGAACCACCAGTCGCTCGTAATAGTTATGCAGGAAATCCACTTCATCTTCCAGAACATAGGTACGGTTAGTCAGCATGGAACTGCCTCTCTGTGGCTATTTTTTATGGGATGCTAAGGAGTATAGACGCTGCTAACGCTTATTCTTAATCAAATCCCGAATTAAAAATCGGGTGGGATTCAGTGCATTCACCAGGTCGCTCGCAACGGGTTGCGGCTCCTGATTGATATGGGCGGCAAGTATTTCTGCGCATACCGGGGTGTAGGCAAGCCCCCGTGATCCATGTCCTATATTGATGTACAGGCCCGGAAGGTATTTGCCGGTTTCCTTAATGAATGCGCGCGCATTTTTGCGCAAAGGGGCAAAGCTATCCAGAGTGGCCGCCAGGTCGGCAACCGGGCCTACAGCGGGTAAGTAATCGGGCAGGGTACAGCGGAAAGCGACTCGCCCATCCAACGAATTAACATCCAGATTCCTCCAATCCTCTATCAGCCCTTGCAGGGGCGTACGCAGATTTTCCAGGTTGGTGAGATGGTCTTGCCCGCGTAACTCTTTGGATTCCTCTTTCAGATTAAAGGTGGCGCCGGTGCAATGCAGGCCGTTTCTGGCTGGCGCGATATAGCCCTCGCTACAAATGACGGTTTTTATGTGTTGGCTGGATGAGGTTGCGGGTAAATAACTGATTTGTCCGCGAATGGATTTAATTGGCAAATGTCGGGTTTGGGCGAAAGCCTGTGCGTCGCTCGCAGTGGCAATAATTACCACTGGTGCTCGCAATTCGGTGTCGTTATTGATGCACCACAAATCATTGTTGTATTGAATATCCTGCGCATCACACTCGCAAACTAACTTGATAAGCGGGTGATCAATCAGCTGTTTGCAAAGCTGTACCGGGCTAATCCAACCCGCGTGGGGAAAATAAAGCCCTCCGTGGTTTAAAGGTATTCCAGCAACAGAGCTTGCTTGTTCGGGCGTAACAAATTGCACCAGTTCAGTTGCAGTGGAAAATTTCTCGCGTAGTTGTGCATGTAATAGTTTTTCGGAATCATCATGGGCGAGCTGTAATACGCCGATTTTATCTCCAATGGCAGGCCAGCGCGCCGCATAATACGATTGCGCGAATTGCAAGCTGGTGAGATTAAAGGCCGCTTGCGCTTCTTCTTTGTGCGATAGTTTGGCATAGAGCACGCCTTGCGGATTGCCTGATGCCTCTGCAGCTATATTGCTGCTGCGTTCAAGCAAGGTAACTTTCCAGCCTCGCTCTGCCAACGCACGTGCACTGGTGCAGCCTGCTAATCCTGCCCCAATAATTAACGCATGTTTCTCTTGCAGGTTTATCGGGTTGTTATTAATGATCCAGGGCGATGGAAATTCGGAGAAACTTTTATAAAAAGGTTGTGGATAAAAAAAATCGTTGCAGGTATCGGCTAATACTGCTTTGAGCATTTCACGTTTGCGACCAAACCCTGCAACTTTTTGCAGCGAGAAGCCTGCGAACTTCAAACCTTTTTTAACGATTGCTGCAGCACTGAATGTTGCTGCGGTGGTTCCTGCTTTGCTTAAAAGATGAATACAGGAAAATAAATCCTCGCTCCACATTTGTGGATTTTTTGAGGGAGCAAATCCATCCAGAAACCAGGCATCAACTTTGGTTGAGTATTGTGTGTTGAGAGGATCGGTAGTCGTGAGTAGTTGTGCAAACCCGCGCGCGGCATCATTGATTATCAAGGTAAGCTTGATGCGTCCATCCATAAAGGATAAGCGGTGAAAACCTTCGCCCACAATGCATGGGTAAGCATCGATGAGTTGTTGCGCCAAGTGTTGTAACCCAGGCCAGAGCGCCAGAGCACGTTGTAAATCACCTTTGCCCAACGGAAATTTTTCCACCGTCACAAAATGCAACTGTGCATTGGCAGGAGCAGTTTCCAGCCATAAAGCCCATGCCGCCAAAAAATTCAGGCCAGAACCAAAACCGGTTTCAGCGATGACAAATTTTTCAGTGCTTTTTAATTGTTGCCAGCGTTCAGCGAGTTGGTTGTGTTGCAAAAAAACATGGCGTGTTTCTTCCAGACCATTGGCGCGGGAAAAATAAACATCGCCAAATACGCTGGATAAGGGTTGCCCATCCTCATCCCAATCCAGTTGGGCGTATTGAATTTGATTTGAATTTTGTTGGGCGTCCGGTTGTTGATCACTCACAGGCCGAACTCTTCCTGCACTTGTACGCACCATTGCTGAATGCGTGAATCACTTAATTGGAATTCGTTTTCTTCATCCAGTGCCAGGCCAACAAAATAGTCGCCATTAGGTGTTAATGCTTTGGACGCTTCAAATTCATAGCCTGCGCGGGGCCAATAGCCGCAGGGTGTTGCCCCACGGTGCACCAGTTTGCTATGCAAATACCCCATAGCGTCGAGAAACCATTCCGGGTAGCCCACTTGATCACCCAAACCGTAAATGGCAATTTTCTTGCCGGTTAAATCCAGCGAATCCAACTCATCCCAAATTTCTTCCCAGTCTTCCTGTAGTTCGCCGTAGTCCCAAGTGGGAATACCGAAAATTAAATAATCATAAAACTGGGTTTGGATAATAGGGGTGTCGGCAATATTGAAAAAATCCACGCGTTCTTCGCCGAGATACTTGCGAATTTTTTCGCCCGCCATTTCTGTGTAGCAAGTGGAGCTACCATAGAAGAGGCCGATGGTTTTAGGTTCAGTCATAGCAATTTTTAGGTGGTTAAATCTTGAATTAATAGTGCCCAGGCTTTTACCCAGTCGCGCGCCAGGGTTGCGGGATCGTCGCCGCTACAGGCATCTATGACCAGTGGTTCGCCAATTCGAACTGCGCCGAGATCCTCAAATGCGGCATCCAATGCTTTACCTCCTTCATTAAAGGTCGTATAGCTGCTGTCGGCCAGGTTAATGACACCGTAGCGACGCCCGGCAATACGCGGGTAATCGCGGGTCAGATGTAAATACAGTGGCTGGATATTATCGGGCAATTCACCGGAGCCGGTGTTGGAATGGCAGAGCAGGATGATCTCACTGGCATCGCGCGCCAGATCTTCCGCTCGGGCATAAGTATTCAGGGAAACATCGTGGCCGAGTGCACGCAATTCTTCGCCCACCAGCTCGCCCACTTGCTCTGCGCCACCGTAAACACTGCCGATAAAAATCTGGATCTTGCTCATACTCTCATCTCTATAAGCTCTTGCGCCCTGATCAGGCGGGTTTGTTCGAGTCCGGTCAATTTGAAAGTGCGCCAGCATACCCTAATTGGCGCCAGGCTTCATAAACCATCACCGCCACTGCGTTGGACAGGTTCATGCTTCTACTATTTGCCACCATGGGAATGCGCAATACCTGATCTGTGGGCAGAGATTCGCGAATCTTCGCGGGAAGCCCGCGTGATTCCGGTCCGAATAAAAGATAATCATCCGCCAGGAATTGCGGAGCACTGTGAGCACGTGTGCCCTTGGTGCTCAAGGCGAAAATTCGGCCGGGTTGCTCGGCTGCTAAAAACGCTTCCCAATTCGGATGAGTACGCACATCCTGAGTTTCCGCATAATCCATTCCGGCACGCGTTACGCTTTTTTCATCCAGCTTGAAGCCCAGTGGCTCGATCAAATGTAACTGGCAGCCAGTGTTGGCAGCCAGTCGAATAATATTGCCGGTATTGGGCGGAATTTCCGGTTCGAAAAGAACTATGTTCAGCATTTGGCGTTTTCACCTTTTATGGTCTATGTTCTTTGGTAAACGTTATGTTTCCGACGCCAATTATAAGCAAGAGTTATTAAATCTTGGCCACGCAGCAACCTTTATTAACGCACTGCGATTTTCTCCCTGTTGAGCAAGGTATAGAGCCTGCGGAGTTGTTGCGAGCGCGACTCACAAAGTTGGGGCTCCAGGGCGTGCCCTGTAATTTAGTGATGGGAGCCGGTAACTATCAATTGATTTTGGGTGAGGCCCCTAAGGTTCCCCAGGAGGAGTTGGCAGAAGCCTTGCGCTGGCGAGTGAAAGATCTGGTGCAGTTTCCTATTGCAGAAGCCATTATCGATGCGTTCTTTTTACCCGAAGACAGTGCCCGCGGTGGCAACCGTATGGCTTACGCAGTAATTGCCCAGCGCAAACAGATAGAAGCTCAGGTGAGTGCTGCGCGAGCTAGCGGCCTTGAGTTAAAAAATATTGATATTCCTGAATTGGTTTTGCGCAACCTTGCAGAAACTTGCTGCGATACCAAACGCGGTATTGCTGTTGTGAAATTGCATCAGGGCGGCGGCAGTTTGCAAATCATTCGCGACAGTAATCTCTATTTATCCCGCCAATTTTCACTCTCATACAACGCGGGTTTGTTGGATGACTTGCCGGGTGATGCTCTGGTGCTGGAACTGCAGCGTTCGCTGGATTATTTCGAGCGGCAAATGCGTCAGGTTCCACCCAGTCATGTGTATCTCTGTGGCGAAAATGTTACCGCCGATAAAATCACTGAGGATATTCGTCGTTCTGTTGCGGTGAGCATCAATCTACTCAACCTTGAAAATGGTCTGCAACTGGCCGACGGAATTGCCGAGCACAGTTTGTCGCTGTGTTTGCATGCCATAGGTGCTGCATTGCGTCAGGATAAGGTGGCCTAGCATGCAGCAGATTAACTTATACCTACCAGAATTTCAGCCCAATCGCGAACCTTTGCGTAGCATTCACATGCTTTGGGGGCTGGGAATTTTTGTGCTCCTGTTAATTGCTACCAGCTATTTTTCTGCTCAAAACAACCGTGCGCTTGTCAGCGAAATTGCCCAGCGGCAGTTACAGCTTGAGCAAATAAAAATCCAGCTGTCCCAACTGGAACAACAAAGGCCTAAAAGTAATCTCGCTGAGTTGGATGCGCAATCTCTTCATCTGGCGCAGGAGTTAAGTCGACGCGAACAAATTTATCAGGTTATCGCCAATAAGAACCTGGGAAATAACACAGGGTTCTCTGCGCATTTGCGAGCCTTGGGGCGCCAATCGTTGGATACTTTGAGCTTGCAGGCTTTTTCGCTATTGGCGGGAGGCAATTATTTGGAATTTGCCGGTAAAACCAATGCGGTTGATCAAATTCCCTTATATGTCCAACGTTTGCGCTCGGAAGCTGTTTTTTCGCAATCTGCATTCGGCGTATTGAATGCAGAGCCACAAGAAGATGAATTCGGAGTGTTTGCTTTTTCGCTGGCAAAACAAGTCGAGGGAAAAGGCCAGGAAGAATCCAAAACTGCAGTGCAGATGCTGATGGAATTGAATGCCGCTGCGAAAGATGGATCAACTTCTGTTGCGGGGCAAAATTAATGGCAAATGTCGCTCAGCAACTAATGGAGAAAATCGATGCTCGTATCATTCGCGAGCGAGGCCTCATTTTTATTACCTTATTGGCTGTGGTTTTTTTACTGTGGAGTTTTCTGTTGCAAAATCGTTTTGATACAGAACGCAAACAGCTGGTGTTGCAAGAGCAGCAGATTGCCAGTGAGCAAAAAGCGCTGGAAGGGCGCATTACCGAATTAACCCTGGCGATGGCAAGTGATCCAGCTATCGCGCGCAAAAACGAAATAACGCAACTTAATCAACAGATAGCTGACGTTGAATCTCGCTTGTCCGGGCTGTCGCAAGGGCTGATTAGTGCGGCGCAGTTGCCCAAGGCTCTAGAAGATGTTTTACAAAAAACATCTTCTATAACTGTGCAGCAAGTTCGTACTTTGCCAGCTGCCGAATTGCGACTGGCGGCGAAGGTGGTTCCAGGTGCTGACGGAACTGCCTCGGTGGAAGAGGGCGGGACGGGAGTTTATAAGCACGGCATGTTAATTCGTGTTTCAGGCAGCTATCAGCAATTGCTCGAATTAATGCAGGAAATTGAAGCTCTACCCTGGCGATTCTATTGGGAATCACTCGATTACCAGGTAACTAGTTATCCTGACGCTACTATTGACATCCGCGTATTTACGCTGAGTTCAGAGGAGGGCTTGCTCGGTGTATAAACGATGCCTAAACCCCTTGCTGATATGTATTGGTGTAATTTTCTTTAGCGTGAGTGTATCTGCACAAAATGGTACTGATACAAATGAGGTGCGTGATCCAACAACACCGCTTGGACATTCAGTTGCATATGTAGCTGAAGAGGTGGAACAAGTGCTGGAGCTAAATTCCGTACTTATTAGCAAGCAACGTAAATTAGCCATTATCAATGGTGTCAGTTTGCGTGAAGGTCAAAACGTTCCGGGTGCTAATGGGATTAGCATTCAACGCATACTGCCGCAAAAAGTGTTATTGCGGCAGGGTGATAAAGTCTGGGCAATAAATTTATCGCCCAGGATAAGATATTAATCGATGCAGGATTCAATTGAGGCAGTGACAATGCTCATAAGATTTACACAAAAAAAACCTGCGAAAAAATCAGGGTTCTGCACAGCGCAAAGCGCGATGTTGTTGGCGCTGGCCGCCGTGTTGTTTGGTTGTACTTCCAGCGACTCTCATAAAAAACTGATTGCTGAAGAAACGATGGAAAAAGTGGTTGAGCAACAGAGGGCACAAAAAGGTGGCCCTCCACCAGTCCCGGCAGAAGTCAGCAAAACCCTGCTTGATAACAAGGCGGTTGCTGCAGGTGGCAATATCAAAGGTAGCTACGATCGTTTCGATGTTTCTGTGCGCGATGTCCCCGCACAGGCATTTTTCCTCGGGTTGGTTAATGGCACTGGCATAAATCTGGTGGTGCATCCGGATGTGAGTGGCAGCGTTACCCTGGACTTGAAAAATGTCACCGTCGATGAAGTGTTGCGTGTTACCCGTGATATTTATGGGTACGAATACAAGCGCGATCGCAATATTTATACCGTCTATGCGAATGCTTTGCGCACTGAAGTTTTCCAGATTAACTATCTCGACGTGCAGCGTGTCGGTGTTTCTGATACCAGTGTAGTGATTGGCCAAGGACAATCATCGGGTAACAACAATAACTCCAATTCCAACTCAAATTCAGGTGGCGGCAACAATGCCTCAAGTGGCGATATGGCTAACCTGTTGAGCATGATTGAAAATGCCCAAGGTAAGAATAATACGGGTAGCAATCGCAGCGGTTCTGCTTTGACTCCGGGCTCACGCGTGCAAACGCTCAATCGTACGGACTTTTGGAGTTCACTGGAGAAAACGATTATTTCCATTATTGGCGGTGAAAGCGAAAGCCGTTCGGTAATGATTACCCCGCAAGCGGGTATGGTAGTAGTAAAAGCCATGCCCAATGAATTAAGCGCAGTGCGCGATTTTCTGGAACGCTCCGAGTTAAGCGTTAAGCGACAAGTGATTTTGGAAGCAAAAATTCTTGAAGTTCGTTTGAGTGAGGGCTTTGAAGCGGGAGTTAATTGGGGGGCGATATCCGGTCAAATATCTGCGGCAAAAAACCTCCGCGATGGCTTTAATCTTAATACAGATGGCAGCTCTCCGGTCGATGAGTTTAGAGATCTCACCGTTACCGAAGTATACCGAAACTCCGATGGCACACGCGAAGCTATTAGTTATGAAGATCGCGAGCGCATTGGTGGAACTGTAGCGGGATTGATTCAGGTTACCGACATTACCAAGTTGCTGTCGCTGCTTGAAACCCAGGGCACAGTACAAGTACTTTCCAGTCCTCGAGTTTCCACTGTTAACAATCAAAAAGCGGTTATTCGCGTAGGTTCGGATGAATACTTTGTTACCGGTATTTCCAGTAACCAAACCTCCACAGCGGCCACTACAACATCTACACCTAACATTGAATTGTCTTCCTTTTTTAGCGGAATTTCGCTGGATGTAACACCACAAATTTCCGAGAGCGGTGAAGTAATTTTACATATTCATCCGGTGGTGAGTGAAGTTACTGACCAACAAAAAGTATTTACTGTTGGTGATGAAGAATTTGCATTGCCCTTGGCGCTGCGCGGTGTGCGCGAATCAGACAGTATTGTAAAAGCTGCAAACGGCCAGGTAATAGTGCTGGGAGGGTTAATGACAGAGTCTTCTAATGTTACCGATGGCAAACGTCCTCTGTTGGGCGATATTCCCGGTGTTAATGCCTTGTTTCGTACCAAACACAAAGCCAAAGCCAAAACCGAGTTGGTTATTTTGCTGCGCCCTATAGTCGTAGGTCAAAACACTTGGGATGCACAACTCAATGAGGTGCAAGGCAATATGCAACGTTTGGGCGAGACCTACAGGAATAAATAGCAAACCTAGACAGTTTGCAGACGAGGTTTCCCATGTACCGTCAACATTTCGGATTAAAGGAGCATCCGTTTTCTCTAACGCCAGATACGCAATTTTACTTTAATAGCCAAAGTCATCGCGAAGTATTAAGCACGCTTTTATTGGCGTTACGTCATAGCGAAGGCTTCATAAAAATTGTGGGCGAAGTAGGCACCGGCAAAACTTTGCTCAGTCGCAAACTATTGGCCAGTTTGGGCGATAATTTTATTACGGCCTATATCCCTAATCCCTATTTAACACCTGATGAACTCAAATGGTTTCTGGCCGAGGAAATTGGCATTGCCTATTCGCCAGAAATCCCCTCCTATCAGCTTTTAAAAGATATCAATTTACGTTTGGTGGAACTGGCACAGCAAAAACGTCAGGTGGTATTGGTGGTGGATGAAGCCCAGGCCATGCCGCGTGAAACTATTGAGGCTTTGCGCCTGCTCACTAATCTCGAAACTGAAAAAAGTAAATTGCTACAAGTGGTTTTGTTTGGTCAGCCAGAGTTGGATGATTTGCTGGATCGCCCGGATTTGCGTCAATTAAAACAACGTATTGTTTTTTCCGAGTATTTACAAACTATCCCCAAATCCAGTTTGACAGATTATCTGGCTTATCGATTAAGTTCGGCGGGTTATCGCGGCGCTTCGCTATTTTCTGCTGCTGCTGTGGGATTGTTATTTAAAGCCTCGGGTGGCGTTCCACGGTTGATTAATGTTATTGCGCACAAGGCGTTGTTGGCCGCTTATGGGCAGGGCGCTGAGCGAGTGAGCCGTAAGCATATGGTGCGTGCGATAATGGATACCGCCGAAAGCCGTTCATTTGGGCGCTGGTTGGCGCGGCGCGATTATTGGTTGTGGCCAACTATTGCAGCGGGTGCAGCAGCAGTAATTGTATTGGCTCCGGGGCTGTTGGGTGGTATGTCATGAGCTTATTAAATGACATGTTGCGCGATTTATCCCATACGCAAAAAAATGTAGAGAATATGCCAGTGTCCGCGCTGGAAGTGCAACAAAGTGAGCAGCGCCAATTACTGAATCAATCCAGTGTGATTAAAACTGAACCGGGAAAACTCTGGCCGAGTGTTGCAGTATTTTTGGTGGTGTTGATGTCGTTGTGGGCTTGGAAGCAGGGTGCATGGCAGGCAAAAGATGAACAGAATGTTGAGAGTGCTCCTGCTGTGAACGATAGATCTCTTGCTGCGCAAGGTGATGCTTTGGTTGGTGCTGCTGTTACACCAGAAAATATGAAAATTAACACTGTACCCGCTAATGTTTTCCAATCCGTTACCTCTGAGCCAATAGATCCTGCAATGGTATTAAATGAGCGATTAGCTGCGCTGGAAACTGCAATTACCAAACTGTCCAGCGCGGTGGAAGAGTCGCCACTCCTTACTAGTGATAATGCAGTTACCAGGTATCCTGGAACTGAACATGTTGCTGCGGAAAATGTATCAACGGAAACCTTGGCGGTTGTCACTGAACAGCAAGCATCTGTGAGGATCCGCGATCCTTTTGTACCGGATGAACAATCCAATCAAACCGAACATCAAACTGTTGACGTGGGTAAAAGCATTTCTGCAACAGTTGCTGATAATTCTATTCCTGCTGGTGCACATTTATCTGTTAAACCGAATCCTGTATTTATGGATCAGCGTGAGGCAGAGCGCGGACGACAATTGGCGGAGCAAGGCCAAACCAGTGATGCCATTATTGCATTGCAAGCGTTTATCGCCAACGCGCAAACACCAAACGAATCCACGCGCGCGTTGCTCGATATTTTTACTGAGCAGGAAAATGTTGTCGCTATCGAAAACTTGCTTGCACAGGCTGAGTATTTAAGTCTGCTTGATAAGCAATTCTATGCTGCCAAAGTAGCGATTATCCAACAGCATGAAGATCAAGCAATTAAATTGCTGGAGGCACGTGTAACAGAAGCAGAAGAACGGGAGGCTTATCGTGCGCTGTTAGCGGGGTTATATCAACGTGCCGGAAAATACGCTGAGGCGGCCACCGCCTACCGCCGCTTGCTCGGCAGCTTTGGAGATAAGCCTTCGTATTGGTTAGGTCTTGCGCTCGCGCAGGATTCATTGAGTCAGAGACAAACCGCCCGGCAAGCGTATTTGCGCGTAGCGGAGTATGCAGATTTGCAGCCCGAAGTGCGTGCTTATATCCAACAGCGTTTGCTTGCTTTGCAATAACAGGAATTTTACAGAGCCTTTTATGATGAACACTTTTTCACAAAAGCGTATTCGTATTGGTGATTTGTTGGTTGAAAAACAAATGATCACCGAAACCCAGTTGCAGCATGCATTACAAGAGCAAAAACTGACCGGGCGAAAGTTGGGGGCAACGCTCGTTGAGTTGGGTTATGTCGAAGAAAACGCATTGCTCAATTTGTTATCGGCGCAATTAAATATTCCTTTTGTTGAGTTAAAGCAATTTCGATTTGATCGCGATCTTGTGCAGAAATTGCCTGAAACCAGCGCGCGCCGCTATCGCGTGATGTTGTTGCGTGAAGACTTTGATGGTCTCTTACTAGGCATGGCTGACCCAACCGATATTTTCGGTCTGGATGAATTGCAGCGTATTCTGCAAAAAAATTTAAAGCCTGCCGTAGTGCGCGAATCCGAGTTGCTGGATATCCTGGATATTGCTTACACCCGCGCCAGTGAAATTGCCACCTTGGCTGGAGAACTGGATGAGGAGCTGCAAGAATCAGCGGTGGATCTTGCGGATTTTGCAGTGGATGCAACCGATACCGAAGCGCCGGTAGTGAAGTTGCTGCAAAAAATATTTGAGGAAGCAATCAACACCAAAGCTTCTGATATTCATATAGAACCGGATGAAAAAGTATTGCGTATCCGCAATCGCATAGATGGTGTTTTACTTGAGCAAGTGATGAATGAAAAGCGTATTGCCTCTGCCTTGGTCGTGCGTTTAAAACTGATGTCGGGCTTGGATATTTCGGAAAAACGTCTGCCGCAAGATGGTCGTTTCAACTTGAAAGTCAAGCATCACAATATTGATGTGCGTATCTCCACCATGCCGGTGCAATTTGGTGAATCAGTGGTGATGCGTTTGCTGGATCAAACCGACGGTGTGCGGCCGTTGGATGCGGTCGGAATGCCCTCGCATTTAATTGATCGGTTTCGCAAAGCGATTACTCGCCCGCACGGCTTGGTGTTAGTAACTGGGCCCACCGGTAGCGGTAAAACCACAACACTTTACGGCGCATTATCTGAACTGAATAAGCCGGAGAAAAAAATCATTACCGTAGAAGATCCGGTTGAATATCGGCTGCCGCGTATTAGCCAGGTGCAATTGCATGAAAAAATTGGTTTAAACTTCGCCAGTGTGTTGCGCGCAACCTTGCGGCAAGACCCGGATATTTTATTGGTGGGTGAGATTCGCGATGCGGAATCTGCCGAGATTGCATTGCGCGCCTCAATGACTGGCCACATGGTGTTATCAACACTCCATACCAACGACGCGGTCACATCGGCATTGCGTTTAATGGATATAGGTGTAGATGGTTATTTAGTGGCAACAGCATTAAAAGCCATTATTGCGCAGCGTTTGGTGCGCCGGATTTGTAATAGTTGCGTACAACCCTACATACCCAATGCCAATGAGCAACAGTTGTTGGCGACTATTGGAAAAGGGCGTAATTTCGCGAGTGTTACTTTCAAGCAAGGAACCGGTTGTCCTCATTGCCACAATACCGGTTATCGCGGGCGCGTGGGTGTGTTTGAAATGCTCGAGCTGAATCAACCTATGGCTGAGGCTTTGCGTATGAATGATATTAATGGTTTTACCAAAGCAGCTTATGAAACTGCCAATTTTATAACGCTGAGTGAAGCAGCCTTGGCCTATGCTATTGATGGAATCACCACCCTGGATGAAGTGATGGCAATTTCCGCACAGATCGATGATCTTTAATCAAAACTAGTGACAAAAATCCATGGCAATTTTTGAATTCAAAGGGCGCAATGCTGAGGGGCGGTTAATTAGCGGGCAGTTGGATGCTTCCAGCCCGGATGCTGCTGCCAACCAATTATTGGGCCGTGGGATTACACCTGTTGAAGTAAAAGCCTTTATTGAGAACTTAAGTTTTTCTGAACGCTTTGCCAGGGCAACTAACAGCGGCAAAGTAGAAGCCGTTGAGCTGATTATGTTTTGCCGGCAAATGCATACTATTTCCCGTGCGGGCATTCCGTTGGTCAAAGGGTTGCGTGGCCTATCTGCCTCATTACGCAATTACACCTTTCAGCAAGCGCTTAACGATATTGTGGATCGTCTGGAGGCGGGTGTTGAGTTATCGGTAGCCATGCGTGCCCACCCGAAAATTTTTAATAATCTATTTGTCAGCCTGGTTAATGTGGGTGAAAACTCTGGCCGCTTGGATTTGGTATTCAAACAGCTTAGCGAATATATGGAACGCGACCTGAATACCATCAAAAGTATCAAAACGGCGCTGCGCTATCCAACCTTTGTGTTAATTGCCATATCAATTGCGATCACCGTTATTAATATCAAAGTGATACCTGCTTTTGCTGGAATGTTTGAAAAGTTTGGTGCGCAATTGCCGCTGCCAACGAGAATCCTGATTGGTATTTCCGATTTTTTTGTTAATTATTGGATTTATTTATTTGCTGCGATTGCCGGGCTTGCCGCATGGGTTCATCACTTTATTAACACGCCTGAAGGATCACGTTTTTGGGGGCAGAAGAAGCTTAGCCTATTTATCATTGGCGATATTATTGAGCGCGCTTCACTAGCGCGTTACTCACGGTCATTTGGGTTGATGCTTAATGCGGGGCTGCCGATTAATACTGCTTTGGAGTTGAGTGCGCGTGCAATAGATAACCCCTATTTAGGTGATAAAGTTCGTGCGATTCGTGCCGGTATAGAACGCGGTGAGGGGCTTTACCAAACCCATTTGGTGAGTGGCATGTTTACTCCCCTGGTTCTGCAAATGATTTCTGTGGGTGAGGAGAGCGGTCAAGTGGATGCCCTGTTAGCGGAAGTCGCCATGTTTTATGAAAGTGAAGTGGAGTACGACGTTAAGCAGCTCAGTGATCGAATTGAGCCTATTATGATTATCATTATGGCAGCGTTTGTTGTTGTGTTGGCGCTGGGTATTTTCCTTCCCATGTGGGATATGTACAGCATCCAGAAGTGAGGTTAAGGATATTCAAACTTATCACCATGAGCGATTTGAGTTTTTCGTCGCGATTATTGTGATTGCGATTATTGCTTTGGTTGCCTTGAGTCGTTATTCCTTGATGGCTGAAGATGCGAGAGTTTTGCGTCTGCAGGTTATATCCCAGCACTTTATGACTGGAGCTGCCAATGCGCGCATTCATTACTTGGTGACGCGAATATCCGGAGATGTTAGTGATTCCCGGTTGGATTCTTACGGTAGGCGGGTCTATTTTTCTGAGCAAGGTTGGCCAGCATCCGTGGCTGAACGTGTGACCAAGGCTTATCAGCCCAGTGAAGTTGACTGTTACCATTTATGGCATTTTTTTTTGCAAAACCCACCACCGATAGCATTAGGCCAAAGTAATTCCGAATCCCGTGAATTTAATGTAGTTGCGCATGCTAATAACTGTCGTTATCAGCTTGTAGGGTCTACTGCTTATTTTGATTATTACCCCTTGGCAGGAGAACTACTGTTTGTTCCAAAATCTAATTAAACGCCTGTTATTTATTTGTCGTTTAACTGGCAATTAAAGATGGTTTGACTATATTTCTGTTACCCAATGCTGTTTTGGTCTGCGGGGTTCCACTGTGGCCGAGTAGTTGGTGTTATGTCGCTCTCGTTATTTGGCGCTGCAGACATGATGTGAATTTAATCTTTTCGGTGCGGAGTTTATTTATGAAACAACAGTCAGGTTTTACATTAATAGAGTTAATTGCGGTGATTGTTATCTTGGGTATTTTGGCCGCCACTGCGTTGCCAAAGTTTGTTGATCTCTCTGATGCTGCAGAGGATGCGAGTGTGAGGGGTGTGGCTGGTGCACTCGCCAGTGCTGCGGCGTTAAACCATGCAAATAACATTGCCGTAGATGCAGGCTTGACGGCGGCGACTCCTATAGTGGTTGCGACATGCCAGGCTGTTGCCGGAGCCTTAGAGGGGGGAGCCCTCCCGTCGACAGATTATGTAATTACCGCAGGCACCGGAACGACTATCGCGGGGGGCGGTATCGGAACTCAAGGTGGGTCATCCACGTGCACACTAACCTATAAAGGAAAGACTGCTACCTTTGTTGGTTATGGTGTGACTAATCCATAATGAAATGAGCGGGTTCGCCTGATTCGATCAATTTATGAGAAGCTTGAAAAAAGGTTTCACGCTCATTGAATTAATAACAGTTATTTTTTTAATGGGTATTTTGTCGGTTTTCGTTTTTGCTCGAGTTGGATCATTAAGCACTGTATCCGTCCAATCAAGCCGCGATGATGTCATCGCGGCTTTATTTTTTGCGCAGCAACAAGCCATGATGCGCAGTACAGGGAGTAACATCCGTTTAGTGCTCACCGCCAACTCAGTGTCAGTGACTGAAAATAATGTAGCAATTAATGTGGGCAGTGGATATTACCCCTTATCACTACCCTCTGGAGTAACTGCCACTGCCGCGACCTTTAGCTACGATAAATTAGGAAGAACCTCGGCTGGAACAATAACCCTTACGGGGAGTGGTGGTGTATCCGCAAGTATTCGGGTGGAGGCCAGTGGTTATGCCTTTGCCAATTAAACAAACGCAAAAAAAAATTCACTTGGGTGTAAGCCTGATTGAAATGGTAGCGTTTATTGTCATAGTCAGTGTGGCATTGATTCCACTTATCAATGTGTATCGTCAAGCTACCATACATAATGTTGATCCACTTATTCGAATTCGCGGCCTTGAAGCTGCACAATCACTACTCGATGAAATTCTCGCGCTTAAATACGATGAGCAGACACCAACGGGTGGAATTCCCGCATGCTCATCGGTGCAAACTGGATCGGTAGCTTGTAATAATAATCCGGATTCGAACAGAAACGATGTAGATGATTATCAGGGTTGGAGCGATGTTCCTTACACCGGTTATGCGCGTACCGTTAGGGTAACCACCAATGCAAATATTAAATTGGTAGAGGTCAGCGTAACCACGCCAACGGGTGAAACTATATTGCTGGCCGCTGAGCGAGCAAATTTCTAATGATAAATTCTCATTTCATTAAGCAGGGGAAGCAACAGAAAAGGGCGCGGCAGCATTGCGGCTTTACGCTGATAGAAATGGTTGCTGTTATCGTAATTCTTGCCATTCTGGGCGCTATAAGCACTGGTTTTGTGGTGAAAACAACAGAGGGTTATCAGCGTACACAGTCGCGCGCATTGTTAGCCAATACCGCTCGCCAGGCATTGGAGCGTATGACTCGCCAGTTGCGAATGGCGTTACCTAATTCTGTGCGCATCTTGAATGGAGGCAGTTGCATTGAGTTTATGCCCATCGTTGCGGGGGGAAATTATTTTAATCCCGTTGCCGATGGGATCAATGGTGTTACGCCAACGACAAGTATTCCTGCTTCGCTGGTTACTGTGGATTTTGGTACGGCGCGCCATTTGGTGATAGGCGCAAATCAGGCCACAGAAATTTATGGTGCTGTAGGTGTCGCACGTGAAACTTACAATGGCTATGCCAGTAATGCCCTGCAAATTGCTACGGCAAGGCAATGGGCACGCAACTCAATGGGCAAGCGTTATTATTTATTGGATAATCCATTGGCGTTTTGTGTGGTGAATTCTGAGTTGCGTTTTTATGGCAATCTCACTGTAACGGATACGCCACCGACAGGTGCTTTCGATATTCTTGCCAAAGGAATTACTACAGCAACACCTTTTAGTCTCGCAGCGGGTAGTGAAAATCGCAATACTCGTATTGATATTGCCTTAGGCGTTTCCAGCAGCGGCGAAACACTCACTTATACCCAGGGGGTTTTTATTCGCAATGTCCCCTGATATTTATTTAATAAAATCACCTGATCGCCAGCGCGGTTTTTTATTGCCGTTAGCGCTGTTTATTTTGGTGGTAATGGCCGCGCTTGCTGTGACTATTTCTCGAACTGCTACGCAAACCCAAACATCGAGCGTGCAGGAATTTACCAATATCCAGTCTATTTATGCAGCAGAAAGCGGCGCCCAGCGTGGCATGCAGGCTCTGTTTTTAAATACGGCGACGCGACGGCAAACCGATGAAGCTTGTACGAATATGGCGATCAATCACAATTTTCCTGGTGTTAATGCATTGAATATATGTACTGCACAAGTGATTTGTGCTTGTCGCTACAGGGATAACACCAACTGTAATATCTCAAATGCAGCAAATTATAATTCGGCAACCGCCGCTGTTGGGGTTTCGATTAGCTTTTATACGCTGACGAGTATTGGTACTTGCGGCTCGCAACAGTTTCGTGCAAGTCGTACAGTACAGGTCGGTTCTTTTCGGGAACAAGTGCGGGTGCAGGAATAAATGGTTACGCTTATAAATTACTTTCAGCGTTATCGATTATTCAACACTATTGTTGGCTTTATTCTGCTGCTCATTGCTTTAAATGTGCAGGCTGCGACCTATAATTTAACAAGTGGCTCTTATCCTCCTTGTAATACCAGTTGGAGCGTTTCTGGAACTACTTATACCTGTAATGGGAATGGACGAGTTACGCTTGCTAGCGGCGATATATTAACGTCCAACACGACAATTACAATTTCTGCCGATAATGGATTTGTGCTGACCAACAACACAATTGGCAGTAGCACCAATCGTATCAATCTTGTCGCTAACTACGGTGCTATTCAGTCCGGCAATACGAATACCATATACGGCAATATTACTGCCAACAGCAGCGATATCACGCTGATTAATACATCGATCACCGGAACCATAACTACTGGAGGAAATATTAACCTCACCGGCGGTGCGGTCACCGGAAAAATAACTAGCAGCAGCAATACAATTACCACCAGCGGCACTAACTTGAGTGGTGGGGCGCAAGCACAGTCAGGCATGAGCATTACTGGCGGAACGATTGCTGGTGCTTTCGTAATGACTGCCAATAATACGGCCACATTTTCCGGCGTGACTATGACCAGTGGCAGTATTACTGGTGCAAGTTCCGTGACTATTCAAAGCGGCAGCGTGCTGGGATCTGGTTCCAATTCAATTACTATTAGCAGTAATAGTGGCCCGATCAATGTTAACAATTCGACCGTGTATGGAAACCTGACTGCACCGAATTATTCAACCGTGAATATTACTAACGGCGGTGCTGTTTACGGTACTTGTGTTCCCAATTCTACGCCGGCGAGTGCTTGTAATAGTGCCGTGTCATCAGTGGATCACTACCGCATTACCCTCACTAGCCCGGCAATAACCTGTGAACCGGCGGCTATTACGATCACGGCATATAACAGTTTGGGTAATACGGTTAATCCTGCTAATGGCACAACTATTACCTTAAGTACTTCGCCGGCAACAGGCGTTTGGGTTGGGGGGAATACTTTTACATTTACAGGCAGTGCGAGCGCTACAACAAAATATTTACAACAAACATCTGCGGCAACGCTAAACATTAACGTGACTGATGGTGCGCGTACTGAAAGTGCATCCTATGACCCCAGTGTTACTTTTGTGACTGCGATTTTGGGCTTTTACAACGATACATCTTACACTCCAATTGCTACGCAGCAAGCTGGGTTTGCCAATACTTTAACATTGCGAGCAGTGCGTACGGATACCAATACAGGTACATGCGTTGCGCAAATTACTGGTACACGTAACGTCAATCTTGCCTATGAATGTCGAAACCCAACAACGTGTATAGCCGGTCAGCAATTAACAATTGCTGGAGTAGGAATTAGTTCCAATCCCAATAATTCTGTAACAGCTTATCAGACGGTTTCTTTGACATTCGATGGAGCTGGCGTTGCTTCTTTTGGATTTAACTATACCGATGTAGGTGCTATTCGTTTGCATGGTCAAGTGAGTCTACCTGCATCGGGAAATAATCCTGCAATAACACTAACTGGAACCAGTAATCAATTTGTAGTTAAGCCTTACGCGTTAGCAGTGAGCAGCATTACCTCGTTAACAAACGTTGCTACACCGGGGACTACAACCACAGGCGCAGGTTTTGTTGCTGCTAATGAGAAATTTAAAGTGCTTATACAGGCACGCAATTTTAGTGGCTCGCCAACGCCAAACTTTGGCAATGAAACGACTTCAGAAAAAAATGCCATTTCACTCACTGCATCAACGCTGGTTCATCCGGTGACCGGAACTCTAACAACATTAACCAATACAGGAATTTTTTCCGCAACAACGCCTGCAGGTACTTTTGTAAATCCGGATATTCAATGGAATCAGTTTGGAAGTATTCGTATTACGCCGTCCCTGACCGATTCCGATTATTTATCGGCAGGTAATATTTCCAATTACAGCGATGGAAACATTGTGGCAGGGCGCTTTTATCCGGATCATTTTACTCTGGTCAATGCTACGATAACCTCGGCT
This sequence comes from Cellvibrionaceae bacterium, assembly GCA_021151615.1. GTDB lineage: Bacteria > Pseudomonadota > Gammaproteobacteria > Pseudomonadales > Cellvibrionaceae > Cellvibrio. The sequence continues at coordinate 19,355 of JAGKXA010000039.1, forward strand.
TGTGTCGGTACAGGATTTGACTTTAGTTACATGGGGCAAAGCCTCACCACGCAATATCAGCTGGAAGCGCGCAGTACGAATGAAACTGTCACCACCAATTATCATGAGTCCAGTTCAATTTCCAGCGTCAGTAGCTCAAGTGCGGCCAGCTCAACGGCAGGCTGTTCAACTGGTTCTGGTACGGCGTCTGGAACCGGTTATGCGAATGTTGAATGGGTTGCTGAAAACGCAGATAACTGTGTCAATCTCGGGGGGCGCGTAACTGCTCCGGCAACTTCCTGGGTTAACGGGGTGCGGCAAATTACTGCAACGGGCACTACAAGTTTTGCTCGGCAAAATTCAACAGCGCCTGACGGCCCCTTCGAAAGTTTGCAATTAGGGCTGCGGGTAACGGACGCCTTGGATTCCCGGCAATTACAGGCCTTGAATATGAATCCTAATACCACGGGTGCGTGTGCCGGGGCTGCGTGTACAGCGATAACGCTGGGTGCCCCCTTGGTTATGCGTTACGGGCGAGTGCGACTGGATGACGCTTTTGGGCCTGAAACGGCAACCTTACCCGTTAATTTTTTGACTGAGTTTTGGTCGGGAAATGTTTTTATCAGAAATAACGTTGATAGTTGTACAACAATTTTGCGCAGTGCAATAACCTATCCATCGGGAAATATCGCGACGCCCGCAAATTTAACGGTTGCATTAACGGGTGGAACAACTGCTGGAACAACAACTGGTCAGTATGGTGTTACCGTAGCGCAAAATACTGCTGTTACAGCGACTAATATTGGTTTTGCTACAGGTAGTGCGAATCACTCATTCTCTACTCCAACCAGCAATGCAACGGGGACATTCACTGTTAGTGTTAATTTAGCTGCATATCCCTGGTTGCGATTTGATTGGGATGGTCAAAATGGTGTGCCTACAGATGTAAATTGTGCGCTTTCGACTACTGACCCACTTCGTAGCCCTGATTGTAATCTTCGTGCCAACTATCAGTTTGGTAGCTACCGCGGGCATGACCGTGTAATCTATTGGCGCGAAATATTCCAATAGTCATATACCGGATGATGTATTTATGGAAATGACGATTACCACTCCCAGTTTATTATTCCCTGCAATTTCGTTGTTGATGCTTGCGTACACCAATCGCTTTGTAACACTCGCCAATGTGATTCGTCAGTTAAGTAATTTGGAAAATGCGCCCAGTCGCGACTTGGTAATTCGGCAAATTGAAAACTTGCGCATACGCATGACGGTTATTCGCCTTATGCAGGCGTTTGGTGTTTTGTCATTTGTGTTTTGTACGCTGTCGATGTTCTCGTTGTTGCTCGCGTTTCAGATCGCCGGCATGTATTTGTTTGCTGCCAGTTTACTTTTGCTTGTGGTGTCATTGTTGTTTTCTTTTTACGAAGTGAATATCTCAACCAAAGCGATCAATATTGAGTTGGAAAAATTTGATGCTGAGCTTGAGCGTCGCAAGCATTAGTAGTTATGTATTTTATAGCTAATCATTTTGTAGCTATGCATCCAGTTGGTATAGATAAACGATACGAGGTAAATAGTAAGGGCCAAGACTGCGGCCCCTACTATTTGAGGGAAGGGATTTTGCGCGGGGTTAGTTGTTGCGCTCGGTTGAGGACTCCAGGCGTATATCAACTGCCAACTCATCGGCAATCTTATCCAGGTAATCATAGAGTTCATTCATATCCACAGTTTTGGGGACTTCAATTACCCCGGTAGCCTCAAACAGTGGTTCGCCGGACCAAGGCATACTTGAACAGGCGGTTTCCAGTTCACCCATGTTAATATGGCGCGCAGCGAAGGCCTGGGCGATTTCGCGTACAATGCCCGGGCGATCATTACCCACGACACTAAAGCTGAATTCGCGGCTGTCCGGCTTGGTAGTGTTGATCGCATTATCAACAACAATTTTGAAGCCTTTGCTGCTCAACTCATTTAGAGCAGCGCGCAGCTGATCCTGATGTTCTTTGGCGACTGCAACCTGCAGAATACCGGCGAATTTGCCAGCTAATTGCGCCATGCGGCTTTCCAACCAGTTACCCTGGTGTTGGCTAATGGTTTGGGCCAGTTGCTCCACTACGCCGGGGCGGTCATCACAGAGGACAGTCAATACGAGTTGCGTGTTCACGTTGCATCCTTATTGTTAAATTGTTGATACAGCATTGGTAGGTTTAGACCAAGATTACTCTGCTTGTGTTACCTGAACAAGTCAGAAATTAATCCGCGTTTGAATCAGTGTTGAATGCAATGAAAATCGGTAGCTTTAGATGATTATTCCCTATGAGCAATTATCGAGCGATGCATTGCAAGGATTGATTGAAGAATTCATAACCCGCGAGGGCACCGATTACGGTGAGGAAGAAATATCGCTCAGTGTAAAAGTTGAAAAAATCAAGCAATTGCTGAAGAGACGCGAGGTTGTGGTGGTATTTGATACCAGCACTGAGTCGGTAAGTATTTTGCCGCGTCGCGATGCGGAGTTGCTTGGGCAAGAATAGTGGCTTGAGTGAGTGGCCCTTCCAATTAATAAAGAGAAAATTGTGAATCATTTATTTTTACATTGCCGCCCCGGGTTTGAAAAAGAGTGTGCAGCAGAAATTACCGATCTCGCGGGTGAGCTGGGTATTTATGGTTACAGTAAAACCAAAGATAACAGTGCCCATATTTTATTCATTACTCATGAGCCCGATGGCGCCAGTCAGCTGATTAAATTGTTGCGTTTCCGCAAATTTATTTTTACTCGCCAGTGGTTTGCCTGTACTGGAATGATAAGTGATTTGCCGGTGGCAGATCGTGTAAGTCCGTTACTTGCTGCAGCGAAGCAAATAGGTGAGGTGCGCGAGTTGGTGATTGAAACCGTCGATACTAATGAAGGAAAAGAACTTTCAGGCTTATGCAAAAAATTTACTGCACCCTTTGAAAAAGCATTGCGTGCCGCTTCACTTTTTTCTGCGAAGAGCCCATTACGCATGCATCTGGTATTTATCTCTGGCGCTCAAGCTTATCTTGGCGTAAGCCCGATAAATAATTCATCTCCCTGGCCAATGGGTATTACCCGTTTGCGTTTACCCAAAGATGCGCCCAGTCGCGCAACATTAAAACTGGAAGAGGCCTGGCATCATTTTATCGCCGCTGAGGATTGGGAGGAGCGTTTGGCCTCGGGCATGCGTGCGGTGGACCTTGGTGCTGCTCCCGGTGGATGGACTTGGCAATTGGTTCAACGCGGCATGTTTGTAGAAGCGGTTGATAATGGGCCAATGGATAAAAACTTGATGGAAACCGGGCAGGTTACCCATATGCTCAGCGATGGTTTTTTGTATGAGCCCAAAAAGCCGGTGGATTGGTTGGTGTGTGATATCGTCGATAAGCCCGCGCGCGTGACCAGTATGATAATTAAATGGTTTACTAAAAAATATTGTCGTGAAGCGGTATTTAATTTAAAGCTGCCCATGAAGCAGCGCTATATGGAAGTGAAAAAATGCGAAGAGCGAATCATTACTGAGCTGGAAAAGGCCGGGTTTCGTGTGGATATTCAATTTAAGCAGCTGTATCACGATCGTGAAGAAGTAACCGGACACTTGCGTGTTTTTTAGCAATGCGATTCTTTAACTTTGAAGATCTACTGGTAAGCGGTTTTATCTTGCATATCGGTTGCGGTGTGTTGCAATACCCATTCAGTGAGCTGTACCCAATCCTCAATGAGTGAGCGCAGTAAGGTCATGTGGCTGGGCGGGAGGTCGTGCTTTCGAAGCGCTTCTTCGCCTATATCAGTGAGTACTGAAACAATCTTGCCAATGGTGTGTGCTTTTAATACTTCCAGTATTTCGTTATTGCGCAACATTTCACCGGTGTATGCCGATTGCAAATCTTCGTAAGACACAGGTGCAGTGGATTCTATAGTTTGCTTTACGGCGTGTGCCAGTAGTGGATGGTTATTGCGCAGCAAGCGGAAGGTTAGCTCCAATGACTGGCGACTAAAAAAATCGGAGGGCATATAATCGTTTATTGGTTTCCGAGACATCGAACAATGTTCCTCGGTAGTGAAAAGTTTCCTCCTGACTCAATTTTCCCATGAGATAATCATAGCAACCACTTGGCTATTTGCTGGAATTTTTATAGACGATTTAAAACTATGAATGAACAAATTGATAAAACTTTGGATACCTCCGGCCTGCTGTGTCCTGAACCGGTAATGATGCTGCATAAAGCAGTCAAGGAAGTGGCGATTGGCAATCTCATTGAGGTGATTGCAACTGATCCGTCAACACAGCGCGACATTCCAAAGTTCTGTATGTTTCTTGGTCACGAATTGGTTGATCAGAAAAAAAACGAGACTCAGTATTTTTATTACATCCGCAAAAATAAATGACCTGATTCTTATTTTCAGGGAATAAAAAACGCCGCAGGTGCGGCGTTATTTTTGGGGTTTTTAATACACCTCAGGTTTGCATACCATCAACCAACAAGGAAATCGCTGCAAGTGCTTCGGGGTCTTCCGCTTTAATTTTGTTGGCAATCTGATGTTGGAAGAAGTAACGGAATTGCTCGCTGGCTTGCGCTTCATACAAGGAGTCATCGCCGGGTAATACCGGTGTGCTGACAACCTTGGCTGGGTCGCTGATCATGGCGTACACACTGCCGTCATAATGCAGGCACCAACTGACAACCTCCACCAGCGACAAGCGTTTGCTGTCCGGAACTGCCAGAACAGCATGGGTGCCAATGGTATCCGGTAATTCCTGGATGACATCATCGCCACTATCGCATTGGACTTCGTAGTATTCTGCCGCCGTTTCAAGCTCAATGACCTTGTGCATGGGAGCCTCAAAAAACAGCTCATCAATACCTGGATCATAATAACCTTCCCAATGGCCATTTAGCGGGTCACAGAGGTCGGGGCAGGGCACTATATCGTTTAGCCAGGGAACTAAACCCACCACTTCGCCATTGGCTCTCAGGCCCCAGCAAAGGATTTTAAGGCTGTAGAGTTTTTCGGAGCTGGTATCGTTGGAGTAGAGCATTTCAAGCCCGTCCAATTCCGGGGCAAGGCGAATGAAGCGCTCATCGTGAATGGCTGAGTAGGTTTTCCTGGTGAAGAGATCAACCACATTATCCATGTTGTGGCCAGTGTGCGAGGTCTTCATAATACCACCCCCTAAATTGAGGTAGATCCCGCTGCGGGTAAACCCTGACAACGGGTTCCAAACGATGGTTTTAACGTCACCATCACTATATAAAGTATATGCTAATTCGCCAAAGCACAACTGCTATGGTTGATTTTTTTATTCCCTGGATTTATTTGGCGCCTACTTTTGCAACAAACAGAACATATAAACGCCTTTTCTGGCAATAAGCGAGCTTTTATGAAGATAGTTGCGGATGAAAACATCCCGCTGGTTAACGAGTTTTTCAGTCGCCTCGGGGATGTTACCCGCCTCCCGGGGCGCAGTCTTACCCCTGACGATGTGCGTGATGCCGATGCCCTGATTGTTCGTTCAGTAACCCGTGTCAATGAGTCGTTGCTGGCGGGTAGCAAGGTTAAGTTTGTCGGGACTTGTACTATCGGAGTGGATCATCTCGACCAGGCTTACCTTGAAGCCAATAACATTGGTTGGTCCAGTGCTCCAGGTTGTAACGCTAACTCAGTGGTTGAGTATGTGTACGCCGCGCTTGCGTATTTGAACATTAACTGGCTGCAAGTGACATTCGGGATTATCGGCTGCGGTAACGTGGGGGGGCTGCTACATAAACGTTTGAAGGCTCAAGGGGTGAAGGTTCGCTGCTACGATCCCAATATTACGCCGGCACAAAATCCTGATTTAACCTCGCTGGATGAGGTGTTGTCCTGTGATGTCATTAGTATGCATACGCCATTGGTTATGGATGGCTTGCATCCCAGTTTTCATTTGCTCAGCCACAAAGAGTTAAATCAATTAAAGCCGGGTGCGGTGCTGATCAATGCTGGACGTGGTGCTGTGATTGATAATCAGGCGCTGCTAGAAGTGTTACAAGTTCGCACTGATTTGCGGGTAGTGCTGGATGTGTGGGAGCCTGAACCGGACATTTCATTGGAGCTACTCGACAAGGTGTTATTGGGAAGCCCGCATATTGCCGGTTATAGCTACGATGGCAAACTTAATGGAACTGAAATTGTTTACCATGCATTGTGTAAGCATATTGGTACCCAGCCCCAAGCCTCGCTCGCAGAATTGGTTGCTCCCTTGGCAAATAATCAACTGCGGGTAGATGATGAAACCAAATCGGCATTCGAAATTGCCCAGTCGTTAATCCAACAGGTATACGACATAGTGGCTGATGATGCTCGTCTACGTGATACTGCGCGCAAGGCGCTTGCGGGAGGTATTAATTTTGGTGAGGGTTTTGATGACTTGCGCAAGCACTATCCAAAACGTCGTGAATTTCATAATTATCAGGTTCATTTGGAATCGGTAAATGATGCCGATAAAAAGTGGCTACAAGTGTTGGGTTTCCGCTGTGTTTAAATTGGGTTTAATTGTTAATCCCTATGCGGGTCTGGGCGGTAGCGTTGGGTTAAAGGGGTCTGACGGTGAAGCAATTCGTGCTGAGGCTTTGGCGCGTGGTGCAGAAATGCGTGCCCCGCAACGCATGGCGCGCGCATTGCAATTTCTGTTGGCATTTCGTGATCAAATTGAGATTGTTTGTTTTGCGGGTGATATGGGCGAAACTACTGCTCGCGCTTTGGGTTTCGCTACACATGTTGTTGGTGCAGCGCAACAATCGCCCAGTGAAGCATCGGATACTTGTGCCGCAGCCAGCGAGTTAATGCATCAGTCCGTTGATTTGATTTTATTTGCCGGAGGCGACGGTACTGCGCGATTAATTGCTGATGTTGTTGGTACCCGTCAACCCGTCCTTGGGGTTCCCTCCGGTGTAAAAATGCATTCCGGTGTTTATGCAATTTCACCGGAAGCGGCGGGCGAAATTGTTAGGCAATTATTGACAGGACAGTTGGTAAATATTGCCGAGCGCGATGTAAAAGATATCGATGAAGATGCATTTCGCAAGGGGCAGGTGCGCGCGCGCTTTTATGGCACCCTGCTGGTGCCGGAGGACTCGCAATTTTTGCAGCAAGTCAAAAATGCGGGCACTGAACGCGATGAGCTGGCACAGCTGGATGTCGCCCAGGAAATGATTCAGCAATTACAGCCTGATACTTTGTACCTTGTTGGCCCTGGTTCAACTACACATCTATTTTTGCAAGAGTTGGGTTTGGAAGGGAGTTTGCTGGGTGTAGATATATTGCTGAATAGTGAGTTGGTTGCTATTGATGTAACTGCGCCGCAAATTCTCGCACAACTCAATCAATTTTCTGGTCCGGTAAAAATGATTATTACTGCAATAGGTGGTCAGGGGCATATTCTGGGGCGTGGTAACCAACAATTTACGCCGGAGATTTTACGGCGAGTAGGTAAAGACAATATTGTCATCATCGCTGCGCGCGGAAAAATCCTGGCACTTAATGGCCGTCCATTATTGGTAGATACTAACGACCCGCAATTGGATCAATTGTTTTGCGGTTATGCACGGGTAATTACCGGTTATAACGAGTCAATTATGTATCCCGTCGGTTACTCAGCGGGTGATCGAGTGTGAATATCATCGTTGAACGGCTTGAGCGTCTTGCTGAAAAGGTTCGCACGCAGCAGAACATTGACAGCTACCGCGTTTTTCACGGACGTGGACGAACTTTTCCCGGGTTGGAATTTATCACCATCGATTTTTTCCAACCAGTTATTTTGCTGACCTTATTTGTAGAACCACCGCAAGGTTGGTTATCTGATTTGGTTTCCAAAGCGAGTAAGCTATTTAATGAAAGTGAAACCAGATTACTGGTTCAACATCGCTATTTGCCGGGTGCGCCGAGCGAATTGCTGTGGGGGACTTTACCCGAGCAGTCAGTTGCTCGTCGCAATACTTTGCAATTTTCCCTGCATTTGGCCCAGCAGCAAAACAGCGGCTTTTTTCTGGATATGGAACCGGGCAGGGCGTGGTTGGAGCAGAATGCACAAGGCAAGCGAATTTTAAATTTATTTGCTTACAGCTGTGCTTTCTCGGTGGTGGCGGTTGCTGCTGGCGCAGATGTTGTTGTCAATGTGGATATGAGCAGTGCGGCACTGAATCTTGGGCGCACTAATCACCAGCGCAATGGTTTGGATAAAACCCGCAGTGAGTTTTTGGCTGAGAATATTCTAAAGTCCTGGGGGCGCATTAAAAAACGCGGCCCCTATGATCTGGTAATTATTGATCCACCTTCTTATCAGAAAGGCAGTTTTATTGCAGAAAAAGACTACGCCAAAGTAATTCGTCGTTTGCCTGAGCTGATGCCGGACGGTGGTTTGATACTGGCCTGTTTAAATGCGCCAGAATTGGGTGAGGGGTTCTTGCGGCAGGCATTTTCTGAGAGCTGCCCCGGCGCAGAGTTCGCGGAGCGCTTGCAACCACACCCGGATTTTCCAGATGTGGATCCAGAGCAGCAATTAAAATTATTGATTTATAAGTTGCAATCACCAATTTGAGTTACAAAAAAACCAGCCGAGGCTGGTTTTTTTGTAACACGCAATAACCTATTGGGAATAACGCGATAGGAAGTTGCCGAAGCGTTGGATGGCTTTGGTTAAGTCATCTTCACGCGGTAAGAACACAATGCGGAAGTGATCGCGGTTAGGCCAGTTAAATGCAGTACCTTGCACCAGCAATACTTTTTCCTGCAACAGGAAATCCAAAATCATTTGCTGGTCATCCTTAATTTTGTACATGTTCAAATCGAGTTTCGGGAATAGGTACAAGGCGCCTTTGGGTTTAACGCAGGAAAGGCCGGGAATTTCCGCGATAGCTTTTAGCGCTGTATCGCGCTGGTCGCGTAAACGGCCGCCGGGAATAATTAATTCGTTAATACTTTGATAACCGCCCAGTGCAGTTTGCACGGCATACATCGCCGGTACGTTTGCGCACAAACGCATGGACGACAGCATTTCCAAACCTTCAATGTAGCTGCGTGCGCGATGCTTGGCTCCGCTGATGACCATCCAGCCGGAACGGAAACCTGCCAAGCGATAGGCTTTGGATAATCCGTTAAAGCTTACGCAGAGTACGTCCTGCGCCAGTTTTCCCATGGGAATAAATTCCGCGTCGTCGTACAGGATTTTGCTGTATATCTCGTCGGCAAAAATAATCAGGTTGTGGCGACGTGCAAGCTCAACAATGGATTCCAATAGTTCACGGCTGTAGACCGCACCGGTCGGGTTGTTGGGGTTAATTACCACAATACCGCGGGTTTTGTCGGTAATCTTGCTTTCGATGTCTGCCAGATCCGGAAACCAGTCGGCCTGCTCATCGCACAGGTAATGGCGAGCCTTGCCGCCGGCGAGATTTACGGCGGCAGTCCAGAGTGGATAATCCGGTGCTGGAACCAGGATTTCATCGCCGTTATTCAGCAGGGCCTGCATGGCCATCACAATCAGTTCACTGGCACCATTGCCGAGGATGATATCTTCAATCTCAACTCCGGGAATTTCCAGGCGCTGGCATTCGTGCATGATCGCTTTGCGCGCGGCAAACAAACCCTTGGACGCGGTATAGCCCTCGGCATTGGCGAGGTTGTGGATGACGTCCTGGATGATTTCATCCGGCGCCGAAAAGCCGAACGGGGCAGGATTGCCAATGTTCAGCTTCAGGATACGGTGGCCTTCCTCTTCGAGGCGGTTAGCATGCTCGAGTACCGGGCCGCGAATGTCATAGCAAACTCCATTGAGTTTGTCGGATTTCTTAATCGGGTTCATTTGCAGTAAGATGCCTTGATTGCGGTAACGCGTGATTGCGGTTGAAAAACACTCGAATAATCGACCTTAACTAGTTGATCTGTCAAGGAAATCCTTATGGCTGCCAACGAAAAATTTAATGATAACCACTGGCGTTTGATGCGGATACCAAGTTCGATGCCGGTTGTGGTTGGCCCAGTTTTTATGCCCCGGTAAATAAGGTGGCCATCCGTGAGCTGCTGGATACCAGCCATGGAATGTATCGCACCGAGGTTTTGTGTCGTAATTGTGATTGCCATTTGGGGCATGTGTTTACTGATGGCCCTGAGCCGACCGGGTTGCGCTATTGCATTAATTCCGCCTCCATTCAGTTCGATAAAAAATAATCGGGTCACTGTCGGGTTCAGAACTCGACAGTACGTGCTTGGCTTCTATGCAGACTCTTTTGACTTGTTTGCACAATTGCACTAATCCGTTGGATTTTGTAAACAAGTGTTAAATATCAAGTTCCCATTCGATGAAACCTTATCCTTAAGCAAACTTCTGCGTATAAATTTATATTCCAAAAATCACTCAATATTCGACATGGTTAAAAAACAAAGCACAACCATGTGCAGCTTCAGGGGAGAGCCTTATGCATTATCTACCGCGCTTTGTGAAAAGCGGTATTGTTGTCAGTGCCTTATTGAGTGCGGTTGTGATTGCCCAGCCACCTGCAGATAAGGCTGTGGAGGTAATTGTGCAACCCGCCAGTATTAAGAACCTGACAACAAATATAGAAGCGCTCGGGACCTTGAGGGCCAACGAGTCTATTTCACTCACCTCCAACGAAACCAAAAAAATTACGCGTATTAATTTTGAAGATGGCCAGCGCGTGACCAAAGGGCAAGTGTTGGTGGAAATGACCAGCCGTGAAGAATCCGCATTGCTTGAAGAGGCGCGCTTTAACGCTGACGAAGCTAAAAAGCAATTGGATCGTGTACGGGAATTGGCTAAACGAGGTGCTGCGGCCCAGTCATTACTCGATCAGCGTATTCGTGAATATGAAGCAGCACGTGCGCGTTACAACGCGACTGAATCCCGTTTGAAAGATTTAATTTTGTTAGCGCCATTTTCCGGTGTTGTGGGTTTGCGTGAAACGAGTGTCGGGGCATTGGTATCTCCCGGTGATCAAATCACCACGCTCAATGATGATTCAGTCATGAAACTGGATTTCACTGTGCCCGCTATTTATTTACGCAGTCTCGCACTGGATTTGCCGATAGTGGCAAAAAGTCGTGATCTGGATGGAAAAGAATTTCACGGCAAGGTATTCAGCATCGATAACCGCATCGATGAAGTGACTCGCTCGATTAAAGTGAGGGCGCTGCTCGACAATAAAAATTATGAATTGAAACAGGGCATGCTAATGTTGGTGGATCTAAAAGCGGGTGCGCGTGATGCACTGGTTATTTCTGAATCCGCACTGGTACCTCTGGGAAGTAATAACTTTGTATTTGTGATTAAAAATACTGAAGGTAAAACCAGTGTGGAACGCCGTCAAATACAGATTGGCGAACGTCTCGCCGGTGCAGTTGAAGTGCTTAAAGGATTGGAAGCGGGCGATAAACTGGTGACTCATGGTTTGCAAAAAATTCGCCCCGGGCAAATTGTTAAAGTAATGGCGGAAGAAAAATCGGCTGCTGAGCAATCAGGGGGAGAGCCACATCTCTCAGATTTGATTAACGCGCAAACTCACTGAGGGTAATGATCATGTTGCTCTCGGATGTATCCATTAAAAGGCCGGTGTTTGCGTCGGTTATTTCTCTATTATTAATTGCGTTCGGCATAGTGGCATTTGATCGCCTGACGCTGCGTGAATATCCCAATATTGATCCGCCAGTGGTTTCTATTCGCACCAATTATCCCGGTGCAGCGGCGAATATCGTAGAAACTCGTATTACCAAAGTGATTGAAGATCGCATCTCCGGCGTTGAGGGAATTCGCTACATAGAATCATCGAGTGAAAATGGTGTATCAAACATCGTGGTGCAATTTGACACTGGCCACAATATGGATTCGGCCGCAAACGATATTCGTGATCGTGTGGCTCGCGCCTTAGGAAATTTGCCGGATGAAGCTGATCCACCGGAAGTGCAAAAAGTGAGTTCAGATGAAGATGTGATTCTCTGGTTTAATTTTGAGGGCGAAAACATGTCTATGCCCGAACTTTCTGATTATGCGCAGCGTTATTTGGTGGACCGCTTTTCGGTTATTGATGGTGTTGCGCGTGTGCGGATTGGCGGAGAACAGCGTTACGCCATGCGCATATGGCTCGATAGGCGTGAATTGGCCGCGCGCAATCTCACTGTGAATGATGTTGAATCCGCCTTGCGTGCAGAAAATATTGAATTGCCGGCGGGTAGTATTGAATCGCTTGAAAGGCAGTTCACCGTACGCATGGCGCGTTCCTATCGCACCGTTGAACAATTCAGCCAACTGGTGGTGCATCGTGGCGATGATGGACATTTAATTCGCCTGGGTGACATTGCCAAAGTTGAGAAGGGCACTGAGGAGGATCGCAATTTATTTCGCGGTAATGGCGTTACGCAAGTGGGCATAGGGATTGTCAAGCAATCAACCGCTAACACCATTGATGTGGCGCGCGGTGTCAAGGCAGAGCGCGATAAAATTAATGAAATTTTGCCCAAGGGTATGAGCCTGGAAGACAGCTATGACAGCTCTATTTTTGTGGAGCGTGCAATCCATGAAGTATATATCACCCTCGCGATTGCCATAGTGTTGGTAATACTTGTCATCTATTTATTTCTCGGCAGTATTCGCGCCATGCTAGTGCCCGCAGTGGCGGTGCCAGTGTCAATTATTGCCACGTTTACCGTACTGGCGGCGATGGATTTTTCGGTCAATATGCTGACGTTGCTTGCCTTGGTTTTAGCCATTGGTTTAGTGGTGGATGATGCGATTGTGGTGCTTGAAAATATTGTCCGACACATTGAGGAGAAAGGTAAAAAGCCATTGTTAGCGGCGTACGATGGGTCACGCGAAGTGGGCTTTGCAGTTATTGCCACTACGTTGGTATTGATTGCTATTTTTGTTCCTATCGTATTTTTAAAGGGTGATATGGGGCGGTTGTTTTCAGAATTTGCAATCACCATGGCAGCAGCAGTGGGATTCTCGGCGCTGATTGCGTTGACCTTATCGCCGATGCTTGCATCTAAAGTGTTAACCCATCATGAGCACAAAAATAAATTTGTTGAAAACGTTAATCGTTGGATGATGGCTATGCGCGTTCGCTATATGGCGGCGATTCGCATTTGCCTCCGACACGCCAAAACCATTGTTGCCAGCTTTGCGATTTTGTTATTAGGTGCATTTTTTCTAGCTCAACAAATTCCTTCCGAATACGCGCCGCGTGAAGATCGCGGAACTTTCTTTGTCATGGTTAACGGCCCTGAAGGTGCCAGCTATTCCTATATGGAAGAGTACATGACTGAAATTGAAGATCGCATGATGAAATATGTGGATTCAGGAGAAATTACGCGTTTGATGGTTCGAGCACCGCGCGCCTTTGGTGTAACTGAAAGTTTTAATAGTGGGATGATTATCGCAGTAATGAATGATTGGAGCCTGCGTCGTGATGCATTTGTGGTGATGGATGAAATTCGCCAGAAGCTTGCGGATTTACCGGGTGTTACAGCGGCACCTGTTATGCGCCAGGGGTTTGGTTCGCAAGCGCAAAAGCCGGTGCAATTTGTACTGGGCGGTGGTACCTACGAAGAGCTGGCAAAATGGCGCGATATTTTGTTGGAAAAAATTGAGCAAAATAATCCGGGCCTTACCGGTATTGATTGGGACTACAAGGAAACCAAACCGCAAGTGGAAGTGGTGATAGATACCAATCGTGCGGCGGACTTGGGGGTAAGTGTCAATAATATTGGTCGTACCCTGGAAGCCATGCTCGGTTCGCGTCGTGCGACCACCTATATTGATGATGGCGAAGAATACGATGTTATTTTGCAAGGTGAACGCCATGAGCAGCGCACGACTACCAGTTTGCAAAATATGTATGTGCGCTCAGAGCGGTCTGGTGAACTCATACCTCTATCGAATTTGGTGACTCTGAAAGAAGTTGCCGACGCGAGCCGATTGAATCGCTATAACCGCATGCGTTCATTAACCATTGAGGCAAATCTTGCGGATAATCTGGCCTTGGGCGATGCCTTGGTTTATCTGAATGGATTAGTACGTGAACATTTGCCTGCTACTGCTGTGGTGGATTACAAAGGCTTATCGCGTGACTTTCAATCTTCCGGCGGTTCTGTTGCTTTTATTTTTGTGCTGGGAATTCTGATTACTTTTCTGGTACTCGCCGCGCAATTTGAAAGTTATGTTCACCCGTTTGTGATTATGTTAACTGTACCACTCGCTATTTTGGGTGGGATGCTGGGTTTGTATTTATCGGGTAGCAGTTTTAATTTGTACTCGCAAATTGGCTTGCTAATGTTAATTGGATTGGCGGCCAAGAACGGTATTTTGATTGTGGAGTTTGCTAACCAGTTGCGTGATCGCGGTGTGGAATTTACCGAAGCGTTATTGGAGGCGGCATCAGCACGTTTGCGTCCAATCCTGATGACCAGCCTTACTGCTGTTGCAGGCGCGATTCCATTGGTAATTTCTTCCGGCGCGGGAGCGGAAACACGTTTTGTTATTGGTATCGTGGTTATTTCCGGGGTGTTAGTGGCAACGCTTCTGACATTGTTCCTGGTGCCGGTTGCTTACAGTATGTTAGCGCGCAAAACCGGATCGCCGGGTGATGTTGGGCGCAATCTGCTGCAACAACAAGCTAAATATTCCGGTGATGAGGATTAAGTTTTTATCGCAGCCGATAAAACTATCGGCTGCGTCTCTGTAGTTATCGTTGATCCCGACTTTTCATTTCCTGCTACTGCGAAGCCGTGCTTTTCTTGCAGGCTGAGATGTTCATTTTGAGATTACAACTTGATACGTTCACTCAGAAAGGAAATTATTTCTGCGACGGGGACTTCCTGTTTCTCAGCATCGCGGCGGCCTTTGTATTCGATAGTACCTGCTTCCAAACCGCGATCGCCTACAACGATGCGATGTGGAATACCCATGAGGTCAGTGTCGGCCAACATGCCGCCCAAGCGTGCTTTTTCATCGTCCATAAACAACACATCAAAACCGGCTTTGTTCAATGCGGCGTAAAGCTCTTCGCTCTTGCTCGCAACGGCTGCAGATTTACTGATATTGATGGGCACAATGGCAATATGGAAAGGTGCAATGGAGTCTGGCCAAATAATACCGTTGTCATCGAAATTTTGTTCAATAGCTGAAGCAACTACACGGGTAACACCAATGCCGTAACATCCCATAATCATGGTTTGCTCTTTACCATTTTCATCCAGAACTTTGGCTTTCATTGCCTCGGAATATTTGGTGCCCAGTTGGAAAATGTGGCCAACTTCAATACCGCGTTTAATCTCCAGAGTGCCTTTGCCGCAGGGGCTTGGGTCGCCGGTTACTACATTGCGAATATCGGCAACCAATGGAGCTTGCGCATCGCGACCCCAATTAACGCCGGTCAGGTGGAAGCCATCCTTGTTGGCACCGCAGACAAAGTCAGCCAGATGGGCAGCGGCGTGGTCAACGATAACGGCAATA